>JAYWAJ010000202.1:0-5673 GCA_043782525.1 Deltaproteobacteria bacterium
GCGTTGCGGCCGGCGACGGGGCCGGAACCGGCGGCGCCGAGAAGGCGCAGGCAGAGCGGCAGGACTTCGCCATGCAGGACCGCAGCCCGGCCCCCGGCAGAAGGTCGGCCAGCTCGCGGCGGCATTGGCTGGCCGGAACCGCGCAGCGCGATTCGCCGAGACACCTGCAGCAATCGCCGGAGAGCGCGGCGGCCCGCGACGTCCGCGCGACGGCCTCGCGAACCGCTTCGACGCAGTCCCGCGCCTCGATCGTCAGCAGGCCGCGGTCATCGGCGAGCCGCGCGCCGAGCGTGCAGCTCTTGCCCAGGCTGGCTTCGGCCACCGCCTTCTCGCACTCCTTGCGCAGCGCCTCTTCGCCGTTCGCCGCCGCGCGGCAGGCGGGCAGCCCGGCGTCGGCGGCCGCCTTGCTGTTGTCCCGCGGCGCGCCGGGAGCGGAGGTGGCTTCGTAGAGGCACTTTTGCCCGCCCAGCGCCGCCGCGAAGGTGCACGCCAGCGCGCTGGGCTCCGGGTCCGACGCCATCGGCGCCGGGACCGCCTGGGCGAGCAGCAGGGCGAAGAGGAGCATGCCCCCATCCTACCGGAGCAGGCCCCCTTTCCTTCAATCTCCCGTTTTTTCGATGACCAGCTTCTCGTCCAGGACCCGGAGGACGACCTTGCCGCCCTTTTCCAGATCGCCGAAGAGGATCCGCTCCGCCAGCGGCTTCTTCAGCGCCGTCTGGATGAGCCGCGCCATCGGCCGGGCGCCGAACTGCGGCGAGAAGCCATTGTCCGCGAACCACTTGCGCGCGTCGGCCGCCAGCTCCAGCTCGACGTTCTTCTCCTTCAGCTGCCCACGCAGCTCGTCGATCTGCTTGTCCACGATGCGCTCGACCACCTCCATGGGCAGGCTGGAGAAGGCGATCCAGCCGTCGAGGCGGTTGCGGAACTCGGGGGAGAAGGTCCGCTCGATGGCCTTCTTGGCGTCGCCGCCCGCGGTGGAGTCGAGGCTGAAGGAATCGTTGCCGATGCCGATCTTGGTGCCTCCCACCATGAAGTTGCGGGTGCCGGAACCGAAGCCCATCCGCGCCGCCGACATCTCCCGCGCGCCGGCGTTGGTGGTGAAGATCAGCACCACGTGGCGGAAGTCGCTCTGCCGCCCGTTGTTGTCGGTGAGCGTGGCGTGGTCCATGACCTGGAGGAGGATGTCGAAGACGTCGGGATGCGCCTTCTCCACCTCGTCGAGCAGCAGCACCGCGTGGGGCTGGCGGCGGATGGCGTCGGTGAGCAGGCCGCCCTGGTCGAAGCCGACATATCCGGGCGGCGCGCCGATGAGCCGCGACACCGTATGCTTCTCCATATACTCGGACATATCGAAGCGGACCAGCGGCACGCCCATGATCTTCGCCAGCTGCCGCGCCAGCTCGGTCTTGCCGACGCCGGTCGGCCCGCTGAAGAGGAAGCTGCCGATGGGCTTCTGGGGGCTGGCGAGGCCCGAGCGGGAGAGCAGGATGGCCGAGGCCAGCGACTCGATGGCGGCGTCCTGGCCATAGACGACGCGCTTCAGATCCGGTCCCAGGCTGCGCAGGGCGGTCTTGTCGTCGCTGGAGACGCTGCGGGGCGGGATGCGGGCGATCTTGGCGACCACCTGCTCGATCTCCGGCACGCCGATGATCTGCACCCGCTGCTCGGCGGGAATGATCCGCTGCAGCGCGCCCGCCTCGTCCATCACGTCGATGGCCTTGTCGGGGAGGTGCCGGTCAACGAGGTGCTTGGCCGAGAGGTCGACCGCCGCCTCGATGGCCGGCTCGCTGAACTTGACCCCGTGGTGCTCCTCGTAGCGGCTCTGCAGGCCCTTGAGGATCTGCACCGCCTCGTCGCGGGTGGGTTCGAGCACCTCGATCTTCTGGAAGCGGCGCGCCAGCGCCTTGTCGCGATCGAACGACGCCTTGAAGTCGGAGAAGGTCGTGCTGCCGATGCAGCGCAATTCGCCGTTGGCGAGCGCGGGCTTGAGCAGGTTGGAGGCGTCCATCGAGCCGCCCGAGGTCGCGCCAGCGCCCACCAGCATGTGGATCTCGTCGATGAAGAGGATGGCGCCGGGCTTATCGGCGAGCGACTTGACCACCGCCTTGAGCCGCTCCTCGAACTGCCCGCGGAACTTGGTGCCGGCGAGGAGCGCGCCCAGGTCGAGGGCGTAGAGCGGCGCGTTCTTGAGGATGTCCGGGACCTGCTGCGCCTGGATGGCGAGCGCGAGGCCCTCGGCCAGCGCCGTCTTCCCGACGCCGGCCTCGCCGACGTAGATGGGGTTGTTCTTGCGCCGCCGGCAGAGCACCTGGATGGTCCGCTCCAGCTCGGCCTTGCGGCCCACCAGCGGGTCGATGCGCCCCTCGGCCGCGCGGGCGATCAGGTCGACGCAGTAGGCGGTGAGCGGGTCGTCGGCGAGGCCGCCGTCCTCGTCTTCCGCGCCCCCCGGCGGCTGCGCGTGCAATTCGTCTTCGTCGCCGGCCGGGCGCATGCCGTCCTCGCCGCGGACTTTCAGCGCGCCGTGGGAGATGTAGCGCAGCAGGTCCAGGCGGGTGACGCCCTGTTTTTCAAGCAGGTATAAAGCGTGCGAGTCGCGCTCGCGGTAGAGGGCGACCAGCACGTTGCCGCCGTCGATGGTGTCCTTGCCCGACGACTGCACCTGCATGGCGGCGCGCTCGAGCACGCGCTGGAAGGCGCGGGTCTGCTCGGGGTCGCGCTCGCTGCCCGCGGGAAGCTGCGGCTGCGTCTCCTGGAGGTGCAATTCCAGATCCCGCTTCAGCTCCGGCAGCCGGGCCCCGCAGGCGCGCAGGATCCGCGTCGCGATCGGGTCGCGCAGGAGCGCATAGAGCAGGTGCTCCAGAGTGACGTGCTCATGCCGCCGGCCCTTGGCCTCCGCGAAGGCGAGGCGCAGCGAAGACTCCAGCTCTTTGGTGATCGACAAGCTCATTCCGGTTCCATCGTACAGAGAAAAGGAAACTCCGCCGCCCCTGCCATCTGCTCCACCGTGCCCATCTTGGTCTCCGCGATCTCGTAAGTGTAAACGCCGGCGACGCACATGCCACGCGTATGTACCTCCAGCATGAGCGCGTGGGACTCCCCGGGCGTCCGGTTGAAGACCGTCTCCAGCACGTGGATGACGAACTCCATGGTGGTGTAGTCGTCGTTGTGGAGGATGACCTTCCACAGCTTCGGCTTCGCCGTCTTCGACTTTTTCTCGGTGACGACGGCGACGTCGCCCTGTTCGCGCGGCTTGGCCTTCGGCACGGACCTACAGTAACGCAGCGCGCGGTGGGCTCAAGCCCTGTTCGCGGCCAGCCGTGCGCTCGCCTATCGGCGCTTGAGCGGGTTGACCCAGTGGAGTCCCGGGAACCGGTCGAAATCCGAATCCGCAGAGTGCAGCTCGGCATGGTTTTCGAGGGCGAACGCGGCAAGCTGGGCGTCGCTCACCAGGACCCCTCCGGTCCCGGGCTGGCGCAAGAGACCGAACGCGATCTCCTGGTACCTCGGGCCTGGCTGAAGCAGCATGACGGGCGGGCGCGCCATCCAGCCCTCGACCAGCGCGAGGGCCCGTTCGACGGAGAGCGGGGATCGGAGGATGCGCGGATTCGTGGAGATGCGCAGGAGCCCGAACACGACGGGAGGACAGAGTCCTCGAGCTGGTCCGCGAGATGATTGAAGTTGGCGTTCTCGAATCCCGGCATCAGCCCGCCTTTGAAGGGCTTGAGCCGGTAAGGGGGCAGCTTGCGGGTGCGGTCGCTGCTGGAGAGGCCGCGGCGGATGGCTTCGTTGACCACCTGCTGGACGGCTTGCGCTGGCGGTGCACCTCGTCCTCGAGGCGCGCGACCACCTCGGGATCGAGCGTCAGCGTGGTGCGTTTCTTCATGAAGGCATCTTGATGCCCAGCTGGACAGCAGCCGTTGCCGAAGACGGCAGCGAACTGCTAGAAGCGCGCGCGATGGCATTCGACGACAAGGTGAAAGCGGAGCAGGCGCGCATCGAGCAGGGCGGGGCGCCCAAGTACCACCAGAAGAACGCCGAGACCGGCAAGCTCTTCGCCCGCGAGCGGGTGCGGCTCCTGCTCGACGCCGAGTCGTTTGTTGAGGACGGCGCCTTCGCCAACGCCAGCGACCCCGACCTGCCCGCCGACGGCGTCGTCACCGGGCTGGGCAGGATGGCCGGCCGCGTGGTGGCGGTCATGGCCAACGACTCGACGGTGAAGGCGGGCTCGTGGGGCCGGCGCACCGTCGAGAAGATCATCCGCATCCAGGAGACGGCGCTGAAGACGCGCTGCCCGATGCTCTACCTGGTGGACAGCGCCGGCGCCCGCATCACCGACCAGATCGAGATGTTCCCGGGCCGCCGCGGCGCCGGGCGCATCTTTTATATGCAGTGCCAGATGAGCGGGCTGGTGCCCCAGGTGTGCCTGCTCTTCGGGCCCAGCGCGGCGGGCGGCGCGTACATCCCCGCCTTCTGCGACATCGTGGTGATGGTCGACGGCAACGCCAGCATGTACCTCGGCTCGCCGCGCATGGCGGAGATGGTCATCGGCGAGAAGGTCTCGCTGGAAGAGCTGGGCGGCGCCCGCATGCACTGCAGCGTCTCGGGTTGCGGCGACTTGTTGGTCAAGACGGAGCAGGAGGCGATCGCGGCGGCCAAAGTATACCTGGGATACTTTCCGGAGAACTTCGCCGCGCCGTTGCCGGTGCAGCCGCCCCGCCCGCCCGCTGCCTCGGGGAAGCGCATCGAGGAGATCATCCCTCCCGACCAGAACAAGTTCTTCGACATGTTCGCGCTCCTGCGCGAGCTGGTCGACGCGGACTCCCTCTTCGAGATGAAGAAGCTCTTCGCCCCGGAGGTGATCACCGCCTTCGCGCGCATCGAGGGCAGGCCGGTGGGCATCGTCGCCTCGCAGCCCAAGCACAAGGGCGGGGTGCTCTTCGTCGACAGCGCCGACAAGGCCGCGCGCTTCATCTGGCTCTGCGACGCCTTCGGGATCCCGCTGCTCTACCTGCCCGACGTGCCCGGGTTCATGATCGGCACCAAGGTCGAGCGGCAGGGCATCATCCGCCACGGCGCCAAGATGATCATGGCGGTCTCCGAGGCGACGGTGCCCAAGCTCTGCGTCATCGTGCGCAAGGCCTACGGCGCCGGGCTCTATGCCTTCGGCGGGCCGGCCTTCGAGCCCGACTGCACCATCGCGCTGCCGCAAGCGATGATCGCGGTGATGGGGCCGGAGGCGGCGGTCAACGCGGTCTACTTCAACAAGATCCAGGAGAAGCCCGAAGCGGAGCGCGCGGCCTACGTGCAGAAGCTGCGCGACGCGTACAAGGAGGACATCGACATCTACCGGCTGGCCTCGGAGCAGGTGATCGACGCCATCGTGCCGGGCGACCGGCTGCGGGCGGAGATCGTGAAGCGCTTCGCGGCGGCGGCGCAGCGCGAGCGCCCGGTCACGCCCAAGCGCCGGTCGGTGACGCCCGTGTAGCCGCAATGCCTAATGCCATCCACGACCACCAGCACCAGCCCGACACCGAGCACCTCAACGAGGACGAGGACGAGCACGGGTCCTGACTGAGCGGGATTTGGGTCTAGCCGCGGCTCGTCCCGCTGGCCCTGGAGGCCCGACTTCTGGCCGTTGAATCCTGCACCCCTTGAACACCTCTTGGCTCGCGC
>JAYWAJ010000203.1:0-5670 GCA_043782525.1 Deltaproteobacteria bacterium
CCGCCATCTGCGGCAGCAGCTTCTCGCGCAGGGCCACGTCCATCCGCAGCCGCTCCAGGGTCTGCGCCACCGCCTGCCGCGCCGGCAAGAGATCGGGCGAGGCGAGGAACTTCTCGACGGCGGCGAGGTGCGCGCGCTCGGGCAGGCTGCCCAGCGACTCGACCAGGCGGCGCAGGATCATCGGCGAGTCGCCCTTCTTGCGGACCTCGGCCCAGCGGGTCTGGATGAGCTTCCAGGCCAGCTCCCGCGTGGCCCGGTTGGCGAGCAGCGCGCCCAGGTAGCTGGCGAAGTCCTGCATCTGCACGAAGGGATCGAGGGCGAGCTCGACGGCGCGCTCGAGGAGGTGCGGATTTTCGACTGCCGCCAGGGCGTGCAGGTAGCGGCGCTTGGCGGCAGGATCCAGCTCGGTGGCCGCCAGCGACTGCAGCGTCTCGAAGCGCTTCTCGTCCGCCGTCCGCGCCGCCACCGCCACCACGATGTCGAGCAGGTTCGGGTCCACCGGGCGCTTGGTCAGGATCCGGTCCCAGCGCAGGAGCGCCGCGGCGATGGTCTCCGGATCGCGCGCCACCAGCGCCAGCGCGCGCTGGACCGCGGCCCGGCGCAGGCGGCGCCCGTCGTCCTCGCCGTCGCGGACTTCCCAGTCGAGGTCGGCCCCGGCGCCGGCGAACTGCGCCCGCACCCAGCCGTGGAAGGCCGGCCGGTCCTGCTCGGCGACGGCGCGGTGCTCGAGGTAGCCGAGCCGGCCGACCACCTCGTCCAGCACGACGTGGTCCTCCTCGGCGTGCAGCCCGGCGAGCAGGTGCAAGAAGCCCTCCACCGGCGTCGCGCCCGACCGCACCAGCGCCCACTGGTCCGAGACCAGCGCCATGCGCTCCTCGGGCGCAAGCTGCGGCAGCGCGGTGATCAGCCGGCGGAGCAGCTCCGGCGCGTAGGCTGTCCGGTAGAACCCGCGCGCGCCCACGTTGCCGAGCAGCCAGTCGAACTTCGCGGCGGGCTCGATGATCTCCTCCTGCTTCCCCAGCAGCACGCGCTGCTCGCGGTCGCCCACCCGCAGCACCACCGGCAGGAGCCACTGGGTCGCCTCGGCCGCCGCCTCCGGATCGGAGAAGAAGCGCTTCTGCGAGAGCTTGATCTTTCCCTGCTGCTCGCCGACGGTCAGCAGGGGATAGCCGGTCTGGCGGATCCAGCCGTTGGCCAACTCCAGGATCGGCTGGCCCGAGGCCTCGGCGAGGGCGCCCCAGAGATCGTCGGCGGTGGCGTTCGATTCGCGGTGCTTCTTCATGTAGAGCCGGATGCCAGCGCGGAACTTCTCCTCGCCGAGGTAGCCCTCGATCATGCGGAGGATGGCGCCTCCCTTCTCGTAGGTGATGGCGTCGAACGACTCGCCCGCCTCCTCGGCGTTCCTGATCTCGGCGCGGATGGGATGCGAGGACTTCATCGCGTCGAGGTGGAGCGCGGCGCCCTTGCCCACTTCGAAGTCCATCCAGACGCGCCACTTCGGGCGCCACTGGTCGACGATCTTGTAGGCCATCCAGGTGGCGAAGGCCTCGTTGAGCCAGAGGTCGTCCCACCACACCATGGTGACGAGGTTTCCGAACCACTGGTGCGAGAGCTCGTGGGTGATCACCTCGGCGACGCGCTTCTGGACGTTGAGCGGCGCCGTCTTCGGGTCGAGCAGCAGCGCCACCTCGCGGTAGGTGATGCAGCCGGCGTTCTCCATCGCGCCGGCCTCGAAGTCGGGGACGCCGACCTGGTCGACCTTGCCGTAGGCGTAGGGCTGGCCAAAGTAGTCCTCGAGCAGGGGCAGCGTGGCGCAGGCGACCTCCTGCCCGAACGCGGTCAGCGCCTGCTTCTGCGGCACCGCCCAGGTCTGGACGTCGTAGCCGCGCACTTTCTCCGGCGGGCAGCCGGCCAATTCGCCAACGCAGAGGGCGATCAGGTAGCTCGACAAGGGCGGCGTCTCGGCGAACTGCACGGTGCGGCCGCCGTCGGGCTCCTTCTGGTCCCTGGTCACCTTGCCGTTGCCCAGCGCCACCGCGCCGTCGGGCAGTCCCACCAGCTGGAGCGACCAGCGCGCCTTGAAGGCCGGCTCGTCGAAGCAGGGGAAGACGCGCCGCGCGTCGGCGGCCTCGAACTGGGTGACGGCGAGCGATCCGGCGCGGTAGAGGCCGCGCAGGCCGGGGCTGAACTTGCCGGTCCAGGCCAGGTCGAGGACGTGGGTCCCGGCCGGCAGCTCCTCGGTGAACTGCAGGGTCACCGTTTCGCTGGCGGCGTCGCTGGTCACCGTCGCCCGCCGCGACGGCCGCGCCCGCACGCGCTCCAGCGTCAGGTCGACGGCGTGGAGGAAGATCTCGCGGCGCGGCTGGTCGAGGTGGACCTCGAGTTCCATGCGTCCCGCGAAGGTCCCGGCTTTCAGGTCCGGTGCGAGGTGGGCGCTGTAGCGGACCGGCTTGACGTCGAGCGGAAGGCGAAAGTTTTTCCCGAGACCCATGGGGAGCCCTCTATCGCATCTTGCCTGCTGCGGGTGCAGAATTGGCCGGTGCGTCGACCAGTGGTCATCCAGCACGAGCCCGGCGAAGGGCCGGGCACGCTCGCTCCCCTGCTGGCCGAGGCGCGGCTGGTGCGGACCTTCGCCGGCGAAGCGGTGCCTGCCGAGGCAGAAGCCCTGGTGGTGCTGGGAGGCGGGATGGGCGTCTCCGACCAGGAGCGGCTGCCGCACCTGCGCGACGAAGTGCGCCTGCTGCGGCGCTGCGTCGAGAGCGGCGCGCCGGTGCTGGGCATCTGCCTGGGCAGCCAGCTGCTGGCGGCGGCGCTGGGCGGCAGCGTCGAGAAGGCGCGGGCGAAGGAGATCGGCTTCTACCGGGTGCGTCTCGCCGAGGCCGCCCGGGACGACGCGCTCTTCTCCGGCGCGCCGGAGGATTTCGTCGCCTTCCACTGGCACGGCGACGCCTTCACGCTGCCGGCCGGAGCGGAGGCGCTGGCCGGGTCGACGATGACGCCGCTGCAGGCTTTCCGCTTCGGGAAGAGCGCCTGGGGCGTGCAGTTCCACCTGGAGACCGACCTTGGCGTCCTGCAGGCGATGGTCGCGAGCGGCACGGCCGAGCTGTCCGAGGCCGGCGTCGAGGCGGAGCTCCTGCAGCTGCAGGCGCGGCGCGAGCTGCCGCGCCTCGGGGAGGTCGCGGCGGGCGTGTTCGCGCGCTTCGCCGCGCTGCTATGACGCTGGATGCAAAAGCGCTGCTCGAGGCGATGCCCGATCCACTCATCGCCGCGGATGCCAGCGGGCGCATCGTCGAGCTCAACTCCGCCGCCGCGCGCTGCCTCGCCTGGCGCGCCGAGGAGCTGATCGGGTTGCCGATCTCGACGGTGCTGCCGCGGCCGACGGCGGGCCGGGTGGCGGCGCTGCGCAAGGACGGGACGCAGGTCGAGATGGAGCTGTCGCTCTCGAAGAGCGGCGAGCTGCTCCTCGCGGTGCTGCGCCCGTTGCCGGGGGAGAGGCCGCCCGCCGGTGCCGCCTCGGAGCTCTACCGACTGGTCTTCGAGAATGCGCCGGTGGGGATCTTCCACTTCGACGCGCGCGGGGTGGTGACGGCCCTGAACGACGCCATGGCGCAGATGCTGGGGGCGCCCAACCGCGGGCTGGTGGGCATCAACATGTTGACGCTGGGAGGCGCGGCAGGGCGCGACCGGATGGCGGAGCTGGTCGCCGAAGCGCTGCAGGGCAGGCGGGTGCGGTACGACGGGCCCTACACCTCGCTGACGACGGGAAAGACCATCGAGGCGGCGGCGGTGTTGGCGCCTATCCGCGAGCCGGGCGGCGCCATCGAGGGCGGCGTCGTCATCGTCGCGGACGTCAGCGAGCGCAAGAGGGCGCAGGAGCAGCTGGCGCGGGCGGATCGGATGGCGTCGATCGGCACGCTGGCGGCCGGAGTGGCGCACGAGATCAACAACCCGCTGGTCTACGTGACGCTGGGGCTGGAGCTGATCGAGCGCGAGCTGTCGCGGGCCGGCGCGCCCGGCCCCGAGGAGCTGCAGCGGGTGCGGGGGTACTGCAAGGATGCCATCGAGGGAGCGGAGCGGGTCCGCAACATCGTCCGCGACCTGCGGACCTTCTCCTGGTCCGGAGAGGCGAAGGCGGCGCCGATCGAGATCGAGAAGGTGCTGGAGTCGTCGATCAACATGGCGATGAGCCACATCCGGCAAAGGGCCCAGGTGGTGCGCGACTACGGAGCGCTGCCGGCGCTGCACGCAGACGAGAGCCGGCTCGGGCAGGTGTTCCTCAACCTCCTGGTCAACGCGGCCCAGGCGATCCCGGAGGGCGCGCCCGGCCAGCACCGCATCGTGCTGCGAACGCGGGCGGGCGCCGCGGGCGAGGCCATCGTCGAGGTGGAGGACACCGGGGTCGGCATCGAGCCGTGGAAGCAGGACCGGATCTTCGAGCCGTTCTGGACCGACAAGCCGGTGGGCGTGGGCACCGGGCTCGGGCTGTCCATCGTGCATGGCATCGTCTCGGGGATGGGCGGGGAGATCAGCGTGCGGAGCGAGCCGGGAAAGGGCAGCACCTTCCGCGTGGTGCTGCCGGCGCGGCCGCCCGAGCGCGCCTCGCCCGCGCCGCCGGTCGAGGCCCGCGCCCTCGCGCGCCGCTTCCGGGTGCTGCTCGTCGACGACGAGCCGTATCTCGGGATCACGCTCGCAACCGGGCTGCGCGATCACGCGGACCTGGTCGCGGTGCAGAGCGGGGCCGAGGCGATCCAGCGGCTGCTGGACGACGACGGCTTCGACCTGATCCTCTGCGACTTGATGATGCCGGACCTGACCGGCATGGACGTCTTCGAGCAGATCATCCAGAGGCGCCCCGCGCTGGGCCCGCGCTTCGTCTTCACCACCGGCGGCGCTGTCACCGACCGCGCCCGCACCTTCATCGAGCAGCGACCCGACCAGCGCCTCGACAAGCCCTTCCGCCTGGAGCAGGTCGAAGCCCTCCTCCAGCGCCTGCAGCGCTGACCCGACCTCCTTTTCCCCCCGTCCCCCTTGCCACCCACCTCCTCGCCCCCCTGCAGCGAATCGGTGAACAACGTTCACCACGGCGCTCGAAACAAGTGAACACCGTTCACTTCAGGGTGCGCGCCGCCGTGGCCGGCGCCCCGCTGCCGACCGCCAACTCCTGGCCGTTGCCCTTGGCGAAGACCGTCCGCCCAAGCCATCGGTGAACGGTGTTCACCGGGTCTCTCGAGACAAGTGAACGGCGTTCACTGATTTGAAAACAGAGGGGGCCGGCCGGGGAGGGGGCGGGGAGATGTCAGACCCTGCCGGTAGAGTTGGGACCATGAAATCACTCTTCACCCGCTTCCGGATTCTCAATGCCACGCGCGCGCTCGTTTCCGAAGTCGGCGTCGAGCGCGTCACCATGCGGCGCATCGCCGCGCTGGCCAACATCACCGCGCCCGCCATCTACAAGCATTTCCGCAACAAGCGGGCGTTGCTCGACGAGGTGATCCGGACCGGCTACATCGAGCTGACCAGCCGGATGGTGCCTGGGCGGCGCACGCCATCCGGAGCCCAGGGATTGCGCTTCATGACCAACGAGGTCGTTCGCTTCGCAGAGGACTTCCCCAGGCTGATGCAGATGATGCTGGCGCCGCTCACCGAAGACGGCGAGCCCGTGCGCTTCCT
>JAYWAJ010000204.1:0-15101 GCA_043782525.1 Deltaproteobacteria bacterium
CGCCGTCATCACCAGCACGTCGGGCCGGTGGCCCTTGGACATCAGCCGCGCGCGCGTCATCACGCCGAAGCGATGCTGCTCGTCGATGACCACCAGGCCGAGCTTGTGGAACGAGGTCGCCTCCTCGGCCAGCGCGTGCGTGCCGACCACGATCTGGGCCGCCCCCGAATGGAGCAGCCGCGCCGCGTGGCTCCGCTCCCGCGCCGAGAGGCTGCCGCTCACCAGCTCGACGTGCACCGGCGCCCCCTTGAGCAGCGCCCGCAGCGAGTGCGCGTGCTGCTCGGCGAGCAGCTCGGTGGGCGCCATCAGCGCCGCCTGGTAGCCGTCCTCGACCGCGAGCCGCGCCGCGCAGAGCGCCACCGCCGTCTTCCCGCTGCCGACGTCGCCCTGCAGGAGCCGGCTCATCGGCTCGGGCCGGCGCATGTCCGCGGCCAGGGCCTGCACCGCCCGCTCCTGCGCTCCCGTCAGCGGCCAGGGCAATTCCCCGACGATGCGCCGCAGCGAGGCGGGCGTGGCGCGGAAGGCGATGCCCGGCTCGACCTTGACTCCGCGCCGCCGCAGCGCCAGCCCAAGCTGCACCACGAAGAGCTCTTCGAAGGCGAGCCGGCGCCGCGGCTCCCCTCCCGGAACACCCCGCGCCAGCTCCGCCGCGAAGCGGTCGGGGAAGTGCGATTCGCGCAGCGCCTCCTCGAGCCCGAGCAGGTTTTGCCTCTTGCGCACCGTCTCCGGCAGCACGTCGCGGACGAAGCCCGCGTAGCCGTCCACCGCGCGCTTGACGATGCGGCGAAAGGTCCGCGGGGGCACGCCTTCCACCTCGGTGTAGACGGGGACGACGCGGCCGAAGGAGTCGTCGTCGCCTGCGCCAGAGAGGGGCGTCTCGCCCGCCGCCGAGAGCAGCTCGACGTCGGGGTGGTGCATCACCTTGCCCGCGCCGTGAAAGCCCTCGCGCACGTCGCCGGAGACGAGGACCTGCGCGAGGAAGGCCTTGGTGAACCGCTCGAGAAGCGACGGACGGTAATGGAACCAGATGCACACCAGCGTGCCGCCCGCCTCGTCGCGGACCAGCACCTCGAGCCGGCGCCGCCGCCCCCGCGCCTCCGAGGCCTTGACGATGCGCCCGGCGATGACCGACCTCTCGCCGACGGGCGCCGACTCGATGGTCCGCGGCGTGCGTCGATCTTCGTAGCGGCGCGGCAGGTTGAGGAGCAGGTGCTCGACGGTGGCGAGGCCTTTCTGCGCCAGCTTCTCCGCCAGCGCCGGACCGACGCCCTTGAGCTGCAGCACGGGCGTGGCAAGCGGGTCGGCGGGTGGCTTGGGCGCTGCGGCTTCTCTCATGCCCAGAAGCCCGGCAGGAGGGTCCGACATCGTCCCGCCCAGCGCCAGGATCTCCTCTGGAAGGCGGACCAGCGACGCCAGCTCGCGGACCAGCGCCGCCAGGGCCTTCTTGCGCCCCGGCTCGGCGGCGGTGTCGAACCCGTGCGCCAGCGCCGCGATGCGCTCGAGCCGATCCGCCGAGGCCGGCGCCGCGAACGACTTCGCCGAGGCGACCACGCTCGCGACCAGCGGCTCGAGATCCTTCAGCCGGGAGACGCCCGCGCGCCCCGCAAACCGCAGCGGCCCGAGCAGCGGCGAGAGCGCCAGGGAGAGCGCTTCGTCTGTGGGTGCCGGGGGCATCGGTCTCTCGCGACGGACGCCGCCCGGGCGCTACGCGCTCTCTTCGTCGACCGGATACTCGACGAAGAGCACCTCGAGGATCTCGTATTCGCGCTCGCCGCCGGGCGTCCGGATGGTCACGGTGTCGCCGACCTCGCGGCCGACCAGGCCGCGGGCGATGGGGCTGGTGATGCTGATGCGGCCCTTCTTGAGATCGGCCTCGATCTCCCCGACGATGGCGTACTGCGCCTTGTGGCCGGAGTCGGTGTCCGCCAGCTTGACGGTGGCGCCGAAGACCACGCGGTCGCCCGAGAGCTTGCTCACCTCGATGATCTCGGCGCGGGCGAGGCGGTCCTCCAGCATCTCGATGCGGCCGGCGATGTGCGACTGCTTCTCCTTGGCCGCGTGGTACTCGGCGTTCTCGCGGAGGTCGCCGTGGTCGCGGGCGGTGGAGATGTCCTGGACGTTCTTGGCGCGGTCGACGGACTTGAGGCGCTTCAGCTCGCGCTTGATCGCCTCCGCCCCTGCCTTGGTCATCGGAACGCTGTCGCCTGCCATCGCCTGGTTGCCTTCTCGCCGTGAAACGAAATGCGGCCGGTCCCCTCTCGGAGCCGGCCGCTCACGGCCTGAACACTGCCGCGCTCCCTCGAAGTCGTCAATGAAAAGTCGCCGGGAGGCGAGGGGACTCGCTGGTCTTGCGGCCGTGCGCTCCACCGCCAGCTGCGCTGGGTTTCGACGATTGGGCTTGCATGTCGGCGGCGATTGCATAAATATGCAGGCGCATGCAGACCCTGCCTGTCGGCATCATTGGAGCGTCCGGGTACTCCGGGCTCGAGGCCAGCCGGATCCTCGCGCTCCACCCGCGGGTCGAGCTGAAGCTGCTCGGCAGCGACAAGTGGGCGGGCGAGACGGCGCGGCGCCGCGCCGGCCTGCCGGGCGCCGCGGGCAAGCTCAAGTACGTGCCGCAGGATTCGCTCCTGGCGCTGGCGCGGGAGTGCGCGGCGGTGCTGCTGGCCACGCCCGCGGAGAGCTCCCTGCAGCTCGCGCCCGCGCTCCTGGCGCTGGGCGTGCGGGTCATCGATCTGTCGGGCGCCTTCCGGCTGCGCGACGCTTCGCTCTACCCGAAGCACTATGGCTTCACGCACCCGCACCCGGACCTCCTGGCAGAGGCGGTCTACGGCCTGCCCGAGCTGGTGAAGACGCCGGCCGGCGCGCGGCTGGTCGCCAACCCGGGCTGCTATCCGACGGCGGCGGCCTTGGCGCTCGCTCCCCTGATCGAGGCCGGCCTCGTCGAAGGGCCTTTCATCGTCGACGCAGCCTCGGGTGTGACGGGGGCCGGCCGCAAGGCCTCCGAGGATCTCTCCTTCGCCGAGGTCGACGAGGACTTCAAGGCCTACAAGGTCCTGCGCCACCAGCACCAGCCGGAGATGGCGCAGACGCTGGGCCGCAAGCTGACCTTCACCGCGCATCTGCTGCCGGTGAAGCGCGGCATCCTCGCCACCTGCTACGCGCGCCTCGCCAGGGGCTGCACCCCGGACCAGCTGCGCTCCGCCCTGCTGCATAAATATGCAGACGCTTCTTTCGTCGAGGTCCTCGAGGGCCCCGACGCGGTCTCCCTCAAGGGCGTCGCCGGCACCAACCAGTGCCAGCTGGCGGTGGCTGCCGACGGCGAGACGGTGGTGGTGATCGCGGCCATCGACAACCTGGTCAAGGGCGCCGCCGGACAGGCCGTGCAGAACCTCAACCTCATCCTGGGGTGGCCGGAGACGGCCGGCCTCGAGAGCTTGCGAGGATTTCACCCGTGAAGACTCCCAAGGGCTTCCTCTGGGCCGGGATGCAGGCCGGCATCAAGCCAAACCGCAAGGACCTCGCGCTCGTCTACAGCGAGACGCCCTGCTCCGCCGCCGGCTGCTTCACGCAGAACCTCGCCAAGGCGGCGCCGGTCCTCGACGCCGAGAAGCGACTGCCCTCGGCGACCGCACACGCCGTCGTCATCAACAGCGGCAACGCCAACGCCCTCACCGGCCCCGAGGGCCTCTTCGACGTCACCACCGTCTGCGAGGCGGTGGCGCGGGCGCTCAAGGTGCCGGCGGAGAGCGTGCTGAGCGCTTCGACGGGCGTGATCGGCCACCGGCTGCCGGCCCACAAGATCGTCGCGGCGGCGCCGACGCTGGTCGCCTCGCTCAAGGCCGACGCGGTGATGGCGGCGGAGGCGATCATGACCACCGACACGCGCATCAAGCTGACCTCGCGCACGGTGCCGATCGACGGCAGGGAAGTCACCCTCACCTGCATCTGCAAGGGCTCGGGCATGATCGCGCCGGCGCTGGCCACCATGATCGCGGTGGTGGCCACCGACTGCGCCATCGCGCCGCCGCTCTTGCAGAAGGCGCTGGTGGCGGCGATGAAGAAGAGCTTCAACGCCCTCACCGTCGACGGCGACATGAGCACCAACGACTGCGTCTTCGCCCTCGCCAACGGGCGCGCGGGCAACGCCGTCATCGAGGACGCGGGCGCTGGCTTCGAGGTCTTCTCGGCGGCGCTTGCGGACCTCTGCCGGCAGATGGCCAGGGAGATCGCCGCCGACGGCGAGGGCGCCACCAAGCTGCTCGACATCTCCGTCGCAGGGGCCCCCAGCGACGACATCGCCGTCGATCTCGCCAAGGCCTGCGCCGGCTCGAGCCTGGTCAAGGCGGCCATCTTCGGCGCCGACCCCAACTGGGGCCGGGTGCTGTCGTCCATGGGCGCGCGGGCCGGCACCGCGGGCTACGCCATCCTGCCCTCCGACGCGCGGGTGCTGGTGCAGGGGCTCGCCGTCTACGACCGCGCGCCGCTCGCCTACGACGTCAGCGTCCTCAAGGCGCGGATGCGCGAGCCGGAGGTGAAGGTCCACGTCGACCTGCGCCGCGGCGGCGGCAGCGGCGAGGCCTGGGGCTGCGACCTCTCCTACGACTACGTGAAGATCAACGCCGACTACACCTCGCTCATCGTCGCCAGGCCCGACGGCGGCATGGCCAAGGACGACCGGCTCTCCAACTACAGCCCGACCTTCAAGGTGCAGCTGCTGGTCGACGCGCTCGGCTACATCAAGAAGTTCTCCGGCACCCGCTGCGTCATCAAGTACGGCGGCGCGGCCATGGTGAAGGAGTCCTTGAAGAAGTCGTTCTGCGACGACATCGTGCTCCTGCGCAGCGCCGGCCTGCGGCCCATCGTCGTCCACGGCGGCGGGCCCGAGATCACCCGCACCCTGGAGAAGCTGGGCGGCAAGGCCGAGTTCATCGACGGCCAGCGGGTCACCAACGCCAGCGACGTGAAGGTCGTCGAGATGGTGCTGACCGGCTCCATCAACACCGAGCTGGTCACGCTGCTCAACCAGGAGGGCGCCGCGCACGCCGTCGGTGTCTCCGGCAAGGACGGCGGGCTCATCCGGGCCCGCAAGCTGGTCACCGAAGGACGCGACCTCGGGCAGGTCGGCGAGGTCACCCGCATCAACAAGGACTTCCTCGAGATGCTCCTTTCGCAGGGCTACGTGCCCATCATCTCGCCGGTCGGGCTGGGCGAGGACGGGCAGAGCTACAACATCAACGCCGATACGGTGGCCGCGGAGATCGCCGTCGCGGTGGGCGCGCAGAAGCTCATCTACCTCTCGGACGTGCCGGGCATCATGAAGGCGGGCGAGCTGATCGGGCAGCTCCATCCGCCGGACCTCGAGGCCCTCATCGCCGACGGCACCATCGTCGGTGGCATGATCGCCAAGGCGCGCAGCATCCTGACGGTGCTGGCGCGCGGCGTGCCCAACGTCCACCTCCTCGACGGGCGCGTGCCCCACTCCATCATCGGCGAGCTCTTCACCGACAAGGGCGTCGGCTCCTGGATCTCGGCATGAGACCTCTCGATCGCCTGCGCCGCCTGGGCGGCAAGCATCCCAAGGTGGCCCGGCAGGAGGCCATCCGGCGCACGCTGCGGATGAAGAAGATCACCAGCCAGCGGGAGCTGGTGGAGACGCTCAGGCGCGACGGCATCGAGGCCACCCAGGCCACCCTCTCGCGGGACCTGGCCGAGCTGGGCGTGCTGCGCGTCTCGCGGCCGGAGGGCGCGGTCTACGAGCTGGAGGCGGTCAGCGCCCAGGCCGCGCCGCAGCTCCACGAGCTGGGCGAGACCATCCTCTCCCTCGCCGACAACGAATCGCTGGTGGTCCTGCGCACGCTTCCCGGCCTGGCCTCCGCCGTCGCGCTCGCCATCGACAACGCCCGCCTGCCCGAGTGCCTGGGCACCCTCGCCGGCGACGACACCATCTTCGCAACCCCTGCGCGCAGCGTGCCTGTCCGGCGGCTCGCGCAGCGCATCCAGCACCTCTTTGGAAGGGAGTTCCCATGAGCAGGCAGAAGGTCGTCTTGGCGTATTCCGGCGGGCTCGACACCAGCATCCTCGTCCGCATCCTCACCGACGAGTACGGCTACGACGTCATCGCCTGCCACGCAGACGTGGGCGAGTCGCGCGACACCGGGAAGCTGCGCGAGAAGGCGAAGAAGGCGGGCGCCATCGCCACCGAGATCGTCGACGCCAAGGAAGAGTTCGCCAGCCAGTTCTGCTGGCCCGCGCTGCAGGCCAACGCGCTCTACCAGGGCGTCTATCCGCTCAGCGCGGCGCTGAGCCGCCCCCTCATCGCCAAGCACCTGGTGGTCGCGGCCCGCAAGCACGGCGCCTCCGCCGTCGCCCACGGCGCCACCGGCAAGGGCAACGACCAGGTGCGCTTCGACCTCGCGGTCAAGGGCATGGCGCCCGAGCTGAAGATCCTGGCGCCGCAGCGCGAGCGCAACATCACCCGCGACGCCGCCATGGAGTACGCCGCCAAGCACGGCATCGAGGTGCCCACCAGCAAGAAGTCGCCCTTCTCCATCGACGAGAACTTGTGGGGCCGCAGCATCGAAGGCGGCATCCTCGAGGACCCGGCGCAGGAGCCGCCCGAGGCCGCCTTCGCCTGGACCAAGAGCATCGAGGACGCGCCGTCCACGCCCGCGTATCTGAAGATCGGCTTCGTGCGCGGGCTGCCCGTCACCGTCAACGGCGAGAAGCTCTCGCCGGCGGCGCTCATCCAGAAAGTCGGCGACCTCGCCGGGCAGAACGGCGTCGGCCGCATCGACCTCATGGAGGACCGGGTGGTCGGCATCAAGAGCCGGGAGAACTACGAGTGCCCGGCCCCGGTGGCGCTGATCGCGGCCCACCAGGAGCTGGAGCGCTTCACCATCATGGGCGACGCCTTGCGGGTGAAAGGACAGCTCGACCAGCGGTTCGCGCAGCTCACCTACGAAGGCTTCTGGTTCAGCCCCCTGCGCCTGGCGCTGCAGGCCTTCAACGACCAGCTCGCCGCCACCGTCGAGGGAGAGGTCACCCTCAAGCTCTTCAAGGGCTCGATGAAAGTCGTCGGCCGCAGCTCGCCGCACGGGCTCTACAACCACGCGCTCAGCACCTACGGCGTCGAGGACCGCTTCGATCACCGCGCCGCCGAAGGCTTCATCCACCTGCTCGGGCTCCAGCTGCAGGAGTTCGCCCGCCAGCACGGCGGCATCAGCGAATGAGCATCGTCGGGTCGGGGGCGGCGTCGGGAGGGGCCCAGCTCCTGCCCGAGGTGCTCGCCTTCTCCAGCTCGCTGCCGCTCGACCGGCAGCTCCTGCGCGAGGACGTGATCGGGTCGCTGGCGCACCTGATCATGCTCTCGCGCACCGGCATCGTGCCGCGGGAAGCGGCGGCGCAGATCCGCGCCGAGCTGGTCAAGGCCTACACGGCCACGGCGCTGCCCGAGGAAGAAGACGTGCACATGGCCGTCGAGACGCTGCTCACCCGCGCGCTGGGCGAGACGGCCGGCATGCTCCACACGGCGCGGTCGCGCAACGACCAGGTCGCGCTCGACCTGCGCCTGCACGTGCGCGAGCAGAGCGCGCTGGTGCTGCAGGAGCTCGCGCTCTTGCTGCGCGAGCTGGCCGACCGGGCCGAGCGCGAGCGCGAGACCTTGCTGCCGGGCTACACCCACAGGCAACGCGCGCAGCCGGTCAGCGCCGCCTATTACCTCTGCGCCTGGGGCGCGATGTTCCAGCGCGACCTGCGCAAGCTGCACCCGCCGTCGGACCTGCCGCTCGGCGTCGGCGCGCTGGCCGGCACCTCCCTGCCCATCGACCGCGAGCTGGTGCGCCAGCTGCTGCACTTCGGCAGCATCACCGCCAACGGGCTCGACACCGTCGGCGATCGCGACTTCGCCCTCGACTTCGCCTACGCGGCGGCCCGGGTCCTCCTCCATGCCAGCCGCGTCGCCACCGACGTCATCGACTTCGCCACCGCCGAGTTCGGCTACGTCGCCCTCGACGACGAGATCGCCATGGGCTCCTCGATGATGCCGCAGAAGCGGAACCCGGACCTCTTCGAGCTGATCCGCGGCAAGTGCGGGCGCGCGGTCGGCAACTTGAGCGCGCTGCTGGTCACCATGAAAGGGCTGCCGGGCGGGTACAACCGCGATCTCCAGGAGGACCGCCAGCCGCTGCTCGAGACCGGGCCGCTCATGCTCTCGGTGGTGCGGATGCTGCGGCTGGGGCTCTCCCGCATCCGCTTCGACGGCGAGCGCGGCCGGGCG
This sequence comes from Deltaproteobacteria bacterium, assembly GCA_043782525.1. Lineage (GTDB taxonomy): Bacteria > Myxococcota > Myxococcia > Myxococcales > 40CM-4-68-19 > 40CM-4-68-19. Next base: position 8,279 of record JAYWAJ010000204.1, read on the forward strand.
GCGCTCGCCGACGGAGCCACCGCGGCCACCGACATCGCCGAGGCGCTGGCGCAGGCGGGCATCCCCTTTCGCACCGCGTACAAGCTCACCGGCGCGCTGGTGCGCAAGTGCACCGAGGCCGGCCTTCCGCTGGCGAAGGCGCCGCTGGAGCTGGCCCGACAGATCGATCCGCGCTTTACCGCGGCCATCCTCGGCGCCGCCGATGCGGTGACCTCGGTCGCGCGCAAGCAGAACGCGGGCGGCACCGGCCCTGCGTCCATCGACGCGCAGATCCGGTTCCTCCGGGAGCGCGCGCACCAGGCCGAGTCGCTGGCCGCCCACACGCCGCGCCTTTTGCAGGTCTTCGAGGAACTCAAGGAGGCGGAACTATGAAGAAGGACTTCCTGCAGCTCTCGGACCTCTCTGCCGAGGAGCACCGCGCGCTCTTCCGGCGCGCCCAGGGGCTCAAGACCAAGCGGCGGCTCCACGAGGCGGTGCACACCCTCGCCGGCCGCTCGCTCCTGCTCCTCTTCGAGAAGGCCTCGACGCGCACCCGCATCTCCTTCGAGGCGGCCATCGGCCAGCTGGGCGGCAGCGCCATCTCGCTGCCGCTGCAGGACAGCCAGATCGCCCGCGGCGAGACGCTGGAGGACACCGCCCGGGTCGCCTCGCGCTACGTCGACGCCATCCTCTTCCGCACCCACGGCGACGATCGGCTGCGGGCCTTCGCGCAGGCGGCGACGGTGCCGGTGATCAACGGCCTCTCCGAGGGCGGTCACCCGGTGCAGATCCTCGCCGACCTCTTCACCGTCGAGGAGAAGCTGGGCGCGGTGCAGGGCAAGATCTTCACTTTCGTCGGCGACTGCGCCTCCAACATGGCTCTCTCCTTCTGCGAGGCAGCGCCCCTCTTCGGCTTCGAGCTGCGGCTGGCGGCGCCGGAGGGATATTTGCCGCCCGCTGCGCTGCAGCGCGGAGCGAAGGTGACCAACGATCCCGCCGAGGCGGCGCACGGCGCCGACGTGGTCATCACCGACGTCTGGACCAGCATGGGACAGGAGAAGGAGGCGGCGGCGCGCAAGGCGGCGCTCGCAGGCTTCATCGTCGACGAGAAGCTGCTGCAGCGGGCGGCGCCGCACGCCATCGTGCTGCACTGCTTGCCGGCGCACCGGGGCGAGGAGATCTCGGCGGGCGTCCTCGACGGGCCGCGCAGCGCCGTGCTCGACGAGGCGGAGAACCGGATGCACGTCCAGAAGGCGCTCCTCGAACACCTCATCCTGCGACGGTGACCGCGAAGCGGTGCGGGCCGCCGGCTCGCCGCCCAGGGGGGCTCAGCGGCTCGCGGACCGGGCGCCGGTCTCGTCCTCGGCAGGGCGCGCGCGAAGCCACTCCATCCCGTGAAAGAGCGCCATGCCGGCCGCCATCGAGACCACGAAGACCAGGCCCTCGCGAGTTCCGGTGGCGGCCGAGAGAATGCCGGGCGCCGGGCAGAAGCCGGTGAGGCCCCAGCCGGCGCCGAACAGCGCCGAGCCGATCAGCAAGCGCGCATCGATCCGGGTGAAGGGATAGGCCGGGAAGGCCGACACCAGGATCGGCGAAGCCCGGCGGCGGGCGAGGCGCTGGCCGAGGAAGTGCACGCAGACCGCTCCCCCCATGACGAAGAGCAGCGTCGGATCGAAGCGGCCGGCGACGTCGAGGAACCCGATCACGCGCTGCGGCTGTCCCATGCCCGAGAGTGCGAGGCCAAAGCCGAAGAGCGCACCGATGAGCAGCGCAGCGACGCCGGTCTTCATGCGCCCGCCAGGTGCCGCACCAGGAAGACGGTCAACGCGCCCGTGGAGATGAAGACGACCGTCGCCACCAGCGAGCGACCCGAGAGGCGCGCGAGGCCGCAGACGCCATGGCCGCTGGTGCAGCCGTTGGCGAGCCGCGTCCCGAATCCGACCAGCAGGCCGCCCCCGATCAGCGCCGGGGTCGTCAGGCGCACGCCGACGGCCATCGCGTCGGGCCGCAGGGCGACCAGGGCGATGGCGCCGGCGATCATGCCGAGGATGAAGAGCACCCGCCACGGCGCATCGCGGCCGAGGAGCCCGGCGACGATGCCGGTGATGCCGAGCACCCGGCCGTTCAAGAGGAGAAGGAGGGTGGCGGCGAGGCCGATCAGCGCGCCGCCGAGGAGAGCTGCCGGGACAGACGACATGGCGACAGGGTACTGGATCCCGGAGGCCCGCGCACGGCCGCGCGGATCCTTCCGACCACGCCCCGAGCCTGCGACCCCGCCTCCGCTTCAGCCGGAGGCGTACTCCTGCAGGCACTTCACGGTCAGCGGACCTTCTTTGAGCGCCTCGATGGCCGCCACCGCCGCACGGCAGCTGGTCAGCGCGGTGAAGTAGGGGATGCCGTGCATGAGCGTCTGCCGGCGGATCGAGTAGCTGTCCTCGATGGCCTTGCGGCCGCTGGTGGTGTTGAAGACCAGGTCCACCTCGCGGTCGATGAGCTTGTCGACGATGTGCGGCCGGCCCTCGGCGACCTTGAGGACCTGGGTGGTGGCGACGCCGTGCCCCTTGAGGAAGTCGGCGGTGCCGCGGGTGGCGAGGATCTCGAAGCCGCAGGCGAGCAGCCGGGCGGCCAGGTCGACCACGCCCGGCTTGTCGTCGTCGCGCACCGAGATGAAGACGCGCCCCTGCAGCGGCAGCGAGTTGCCGGCCGCGATCTGCGCCTTGGCAAACGCCCGCGGGAAGGAGTCGTCGATGCCCATCACCTCGCCGGTCGAGCGCATCTCCGGACCGAGGATGGTGTCGGCCTTGGAGAAGCGGTGGAAGGGGAAGACGGCTTCCTTCACGCTCAAGTGCTTGGGCACGAAGGTCCCGCGGATGCCCTGCGCCGCGAGCGACTTGCCCACCGTGCAGAGCGCCGCGATCTTGGCCCAGGGCAGCCCGGTCGCCTTGCCCACGAAGGGCAGCGTCCGCGAGGCGCGCGGGTTCCCTTCCAGCACGTAGATGCGCTGGCCCTGCACGGCGAACTGCACGTTCATGCAGCCGATGACGCGGAGCCGCCGCGCCAGCGCGATGGCCTGCAGCGAGATCTGGTCGATGATCTCCTTCTGCAGCGAGAAGGGCGGCAGCGCGCAGGCGGAGTCGCCCGAGTGGATGCCCGCCTCCTCGATGTGCTCCATGACCCCGGCGACCACGTAGTCCTGGCCGTCGCCGACGCAGTCGACGTCCACCTCGGTGGCGTCCTTGAGGAAGCGGTCGATGAGGATGGGCCGCTCCTCCGACGCCTGCACCGCTTCGGTGCTGTAGTGGATCAGCTGGGCGTCGTCGTAGACCACTTCCATGGCCCGTCCGCCGAGGACGAAGCTGGGCCGCACCATCACCGGGTAGCCGATGCGCCGGGCGGTGGCGAGCGCCTCGTCGGGGCTGCGGGCCATGCCGTTCTCGGGCTGCAAGAGCTTCAACTCCTCGACCACGCGCGACCAGAGCTCGCGATCTTCGGCGGAGTCGATGGCGTCCACCGAGGTGCCGAGGATGGGGATGCCCGCCTTCTCCAGCCCGCGGGCGAGCTTGAGCGGAGTCTGGCCGCCGAACTGGACGATGGCGCCCATCGGCTTCTCGCGGCGCGCGATCTCGAGCACGTCCTCCAGTGTCAGGGGCTCGAAGTAGAGTCGATCGGAGGTGTCGTAGTCGGTCGACACCGTCTCGGGATTGCAGTTCACCATCAGGGTTTCGTAACCGGCGGCCCTGAGCGCAAAGGAGGCCTGCACGCAGCAATAATCGAACTCGACACCCTGGCCGATGCGGTTCGGCCCCGACCCGAGGATGAGGACCTTCTGCCGGTCGTCGGGCCGGGTCTCGTCCTCGTCCTCGTAGGAGCTGTAGAGGTAGGGCGTGTTGGCGTCGAACTCGGCGGCGCAGGTGTCCACGCGCTTGAAGACGGCGTGCAGGTCCATCGCCTCGCGCTGGGCGGCGACCTCCGCCTCCGTGCGCCGGGACAGCCGCGCGATCCGCTTGTCCGAGAAGCCGAGGCGCTTCCAGCGGACGAGGTCGGGGATGGGTCCGCCTGCGTCCGACGCGGGGACCGAGGGGTGCGCGCCTGCGCCAGACGCGGGACGGGAGAGGTGTGCGCCGGCCCCGGCGACCGACTGCGCGATCTCCTTCTCCGCCTCCACCAGCGACCGCACCTCGCGAATGAACCAGGGGTCGATGGCCGAGAGCGCATTGATCTCCTCGACGGAGATCCCCGCCCGGCACGCCTCCGCCACCCAGAAGAGGCGGCGCGGCCGGGCGACCTTCACCTCGCCGCGGATGCGCTCGAGGTCCTGCGCCGAATACTCTCCGCCGATGCCGTCCCGCTGCAGCGGGGAGTCGAGGCCGTCGGTGCCGTTCTCCATCGAACGCAGCGCCTTCTGCAGCGCGATCCCGAAGGTGCGCCCGATCGACATCACCTCGCCCACCGACTTCATGCTGGTGGTCAGCGTCTGGTCCGCGTGGGGGAACTTCTCGAAGTTGAAGCGGGGGATCTTCACCACGCAGTAGTCGATGGCCGGCTCGAAGGAGCTGGGCGTGGTCCGGGTGATGTCGTTCTTCAGCTCGTCGAGGGTGTACCCGACGGCGAGCTTGGCGGCGATCTTGGCGATGGGAAAGCCGGTCGCCTTGGAGGCCAGCGCCGAGCTGCGCGAGACCCGCGGGTTCATCTCGATGACGACGATGCGCCCGGTCTGCGGATGCACGCCGAACTGGATGTTGGAGCCGCCGGTCTCGACGCCGATGGCGCGGATCACCTGCCGGGCCATGTCCCGCATCGACTGGTACTCGAAGTCCGAGAGCGTCTGCGCCGGGGCCACCGTGATGCTGTCGCCGGTGTGCACGCCCATCGGGTCGATGTTTTCTATACTACATATAATCACGACGTTGTCGGCCTTGTCGCGCATCACCTCCAGCTCGAACTCCTTCCAGCCCAGCACCGACTCCTCGATGAGCACCTCGTGGGTGGGGCTGTACTCCAGGGCGCGCAGCCCCAGCTCCTCCAGCTCCTCGCGGTTGTAGGCGATGCCGCCGCCGAGGCCCCCCAGCGTGAAGCTGGGCCGCAGGATGAGGGGGAACCCCAGCTCCTTGGCGAGGCTCATCATCTCCTCGAGCGTATGGGCGACCCCCGACTTCGGCACATCGAGGCCGATCGAGGTCATGCAGTCCTTGAAGCGCTGCCGGTCCTCCGCCTTCTCGATGGCGTCGAGCTGCGCGCCGATCAGCTGCGTCCCGTACTTGGCGAGGATTCCGCGCCGGGCCAGCTGCACCGCGAGGTTGAGCGCCGTCTGGCCGCCCATGGTCGGCAGCACCGCGTCGGGCCGCTCGGCGGCCAGGATCCGCTCGGCCGACTCGACGGTGATGGGCTCGATGTACGTGCGATCGGCCCACTCGGCGTCGGTCATGATGGTGGCCGGGTTGGAGTTCAGGAGGATGGTGCGGTACCCCTCTTCCCGCAGCGCCTTGAGCGCCTGCACGCCGGAATAGTCGAACTCGCAGGCCTGCCCGATGACGATGGGGCCGGAGCCCAGGAGCAGAATGGACTTGAGGTCTTTGCGTCGAGGCATCGTTGGTCTGCTCCGCCCTTGGAGCCGGCTCCTCCGTGGGGGCGTCGTCTAACATGGAGCGCGTCCCATGACCACGACGACCGCAGCGGTTGCCCAGGCCGCCCTCGCGCGCAGCGACCGCTACCTGCGCGAGTTCGTCGAGGCGCTGCACCTCTGCCCCTACGCCAGGCGCTGCCGCGAGAGCGGAAAGCTCCACCGCCGCGTGGTCCTGCGCGAGGAGGACGCGCCCGACGCCGTCCGCGCCGTCGAGGCGCTGCCGGAAGACGCGGTGGAAGTCGCGCTGCTCATCTTTCCCAACGCCGCGGCCGACGGCCTCGAGTCGGCCCACGCCTTCGAGGCCTTCTGCGCCGGCTTGCGCGAGCAGATGTCCCGCGCCCACGGCGGCGCCCCGCCCTTCTACTGCGTGGCTTTCCACCCCGACCTGCCGCGCGACCTCGCGGGCGCCCACCGGGCGGTGCAGTTCATCCGGCGCAGCCCCGACCCCACCATCCAGCTGGTGCGCGCCGCGGTGCTGCGGGCGGTCCGGGGCTCCGACGACGGCGGCACCCGCCTCCTCGATCCCTCGACGCTGACGCTGGAGCAGCTGATGGCGGTCTCCTCGCCGCTCAGCCTCGCCGACCGCATCGCCGAGGCGAATCTGCAGGCCCTGCAGCGCGAGGGGCCGGACGCCATCGACGCCTTGCTTGCCTCGCTCCGCGCGCCCGAAGCATAGTCCGCCGCCATGAAAAACCTGACCCTGCTCGCGCTGCTCTGCGCCTGTGCCGGAGCGCCCGCCGCCCCCCCTCCCGCGGCCAGCGCGCCTGCCGCCGCGCCCACCGCGGCCGAGGCGAAAGCCTTCGTCGAGAAGGTCGGTCCCGAGCTGCGCAGCGCCGGGATCAGGTCCTCCACCGCGCAGTGGATTCAGAACACGTACATCAACGACGACACCGACCGCGCCGCCGCGCAGGCCAACGAAGCCGCGCTGGCCGCGCAGACGCAGGCGGTCAAGGACGCGGCCCGCTTCAAGGACGTGCCCGGCCTCGACCCGGGCACGGCGCGGATGCTGGAGAACCTGCGCGTCCGTGGCGCCGGGCCGTCGGACCCGGCCCACCGCCTCGAGCTGACCACGCTCACGACCCGGCTGTCGGGCACCTACGGCAAGGGCAAGTGGTGCGGCGCGGACGGCAAGAAGGAGTGCCGCGACCTCGAGCAGCTGAGCCAGCTGATGGCGAAGAGCCACGACGAAGCCGCGCTCCTCGACGCCTGGGTCGGCTGGCA
>JAYWAJ010000205.1:0-5647 GCA_043782525.1 Deltaproteobacteria bacterium
ATCACGCTCACCTGGATCTACATCTCCTGGATGATCGCGCTGGTCGGGTGCCGGCTCTGCTTCGCGCTGGATGCCTCGCGCAAGCCCGATCCGCACCCCCTGCTGCAGGCGGCGGCGGCGCGGGAGGCCTTCACGGCCCGCCTGATGGTCGCGCTCGTGCAGCTGCACCGGGCGGGCAAGGGCCGGATCCAGGTGGGCCTGCTCTGCGACGAGCTGGAGGCTTCCCGGAGGATGGTGCGCGAAGGACTGGTGGCGCTGGCGTCGGCAGGGCTGGCGGTCGAGGCAAAGCGGGGCGGCTGGCTGCCCGGACGCGATCCCGCGCACATCACCCTGGCGGAGGTCCGGACCGCCGCCAGGGCCACGCTGCCCTATCCGGCCCAGGAGCCCGACGACGTCCGGGCGGCGGTCGCGCAGACCCTCGCCGTGGCCGACGGGGCCGCCAGCGCGGCGCTCTCCGAGTCGCTGGCGGCGTTCGTCCGGAGGATCGAGGCGGCCGAGGCGGCGCTCCAGCCGGCCGGGCAGGCGACCGCCGATCCCCCTCCACGACCCCTCGGGGTCAGCCGGGGGGCGCAAAAGCCTGCTTGAGGGGCGTGCTCCACGGCGCTTGCTCGTGCCCGGCTACCTCGGGTAACGTTCTTGTCCGTCGAACCTTTTCGACCGCTGAACCCGCGCGGAGTGGATCCCAATGTTGAAGAGCGATTTGATCGCCATCCTGGTGGCCAAGCGCCAGCTGACGCAAAAGCAGGCCGAGATCACCGTCGAGACGATCTTCGATTCGATGAAAGGCGCCCTCTGCAAGGGCGACAACATCGAGATCCGCGGCCTGGGCGCGTTCCACGTCAAGAATTACCAAGGCTACAACGGGCGCAACCCGAAGACGGGCGAGGTGATCCCGGTCAAGCCCAAGCGCGGCATCCTCTTCCGCACCGGCAAGGAGCTGCGCGACCGCGTCAACCGCGCGGAAGCGGCGCGGGAGCGGACGCAGGTGGCGAAGTCGGAGAGCGCGTAGCAGGGCGCAGGCCGCGGCCTGAGGCCTCAGGCGTCAGGCCTCAGGCTTCAGGGAAAGCGAATCCAGCGAGATCCCCGGCTCAGGGTGCAGCGTCGACTCTCGACTCTCGACGCGAGCCGCGACTCGTGACCCGAGCTCCCGAACTCGACGACCCGAGCTCCCGAACTCGACGACCCGAGCCTGAGGCCTGAAGCCTGAAGCCGCCCGCGTCCTCGCAGTCATTGACAGTCCCTCCCCCCTGCATATACTGCCGCGTTTTCTCCAGGGACCCTTCGGGTCCCGAGGCGAGCCCCAAGCGGGGCCGCGGAAGGTGGTGATTCAAAGAATGCCGGGCGTGCGCGTCAAGGAAGGCGAGTCGTTTGAGAACGCCATGAAGCGCTTCAAGAAGCAGTGCGAGAAGGCAGGCATCCTGAGCGAGATCAGGAAGCGCGAGCACTACGAGAAGCCGTCGGTCAAGCGCAAGAAGAAGGCGCTGGCGGCCAAGAAGCGCGCCCTCAAGAAGGCGCGGAAGGGAATGATGTAGTTCTCCCTTTCGATATCACCACCAACGAAAAGGCCCTGTGCGAGCAATCGCACGGGGCCTTTGATCGAGAACAGATGCTGGCCGAGCGCGTCGACAGTGAGATGAAGGACGCCGCACGCGCGCAGGCGAAGCTGCGGCTGGGCACCCTGCGCATGCTCAAGAGCGCGATGAAGTATCGCGAGATCGAGACCGGCAAGCCGCTCGAGGACGCCGAGATCGTCGGCGTGGTGGGCACCCTCATCAAGCAGCGGCGCGACTCGGCGGCGCAATATGCCGCGGGCGGCCGGCCGGAGCTGGCCAACACCGAAAACGAGGAGATCAAGATCCTCGAAGCCTTCCTGCCGCGCCAGCTGACCGATGACGAGCTGACCGGGTTGGTGCAGGAAGCGGTGGCGGCCTCGGGTGCAAAGAGCCCGAAGGAGATGGGCGCCGTCATGAAGGCGCTCATGCCAAAGGTGGCAGGCAAGGCCGAGGGCAAGCGCGTGAGCGACGCCGTGAAGGCGGCGCTGGCGAAGCTTTAGGGGACAGTCCTTTTGCATCTGGCGAGACAGTTGGCGAGCATCTCCGACGACAAGCTGCAGGAATTGCGCGACCGCGCCGACATCGTCGCGGTGGTGCAGCGTCGCGTGCCGCTCAAGAAGAGCGGGCACGACTGGAAGGGGCTCTGCCCGTTCCACGGCGAGAAGACCCCCAGCTTCTACGTGGTGCCCGACAAGAAGATGTTCCACTGCTTCGGCTGCGGCGTCTCGGGCGACGCCATCAAGTTCGTCATGCAGCTGGAGAGCATGAGCTTCCGGGAAGCGGTGGAGCGCCTCGCCGCCGACGCCGGGGTGGACCTGACGCCGCCCGATCCCGAGGAGCAGCAGCGCTCGCAGCGTCGCGCGCAGCTCGCCGAGGTCAACGAGAAGGCCTGCATCTTCTATGAGCGCGTCCTCTGGGAGCACCCCAAGGGCGAGGTGGCCCGCGAGCACCTGCGCAAGCGCGGCATCACCGAGGACACCGCCAAGGCCTGGCGGCTCGGCTACGCGCCCAACCTGTGGGACTCGCTCTCCAAGTCGCACGCGCTCAAGGGCGTCGAGGCGAAGCTCGTCGAGGAGGCGGGGCTGGGCGTTCCGCGGAAAAAAGGTCCGGGGCTGTACGACCGCTTTCGCGGGCGGCTGATGATCCCCATCCGCGAGAGCGGCCGCATCGTCGGCTTCGGCGGGCGGCTCCTCGAGGGACAGAGCGACGCCAAGTACCTGAACTCGCCGGACACGCCGCTCTACCAGAAGGGTCTGACGCTCTTCGCGCTCGACCGCGCGCGCGAGGCCGTCCGGCGCGAGGGCGTGGCGCTCTTCGTCGAGGGATACTTCGACGCCATCGGGCTGCACCAGTCGGGCGTGCAGACGGCGGTGGCCACCTGTGGAACCGCGCTCACCGAAAAGCACCTCGAGCTGGTGACCAAGGCGGGGGCACGCGAGCTGGTCTTCATCTTCGACGGCGACCAGGCCGGCATCCGCGCTGCCCAGCGCGCCTCGGAGATCGCCGCCGCCGCCGGAGCGCCCGCGCGGGTGCTGGTGCCGCCGGACGGCGAGGATCCGGACGAGACCGTGCTGCGGGTCGGCGTCAAGGGCTTCCGCGAGATGATCGCCGCGGCCCAGCCGTCGCTCGAGTTCCTCCTCGACCGGGCGCTGGCCCAGCTTCCCAAGGGCGCGGCCATCGAGTCGCGGGTGCGCGCCGTCGATGCGGTGAAGGGCATCGTCCAGGCCGCTCCCAGCGAGCTCGCGCGCGATCTCTACGTGGAAAAGGTCGCGGAGAAGATCGGCGCCTCGGCCGACGTCATCCGCCGCGCGCTGGCGGGCAGGCCGGCCCAGCAGGCAGGGAGGCCCACGCCGTCCCGCACCGAGGCGCAGCCGCTCCCCCTGTCGGTGCTCAAGGCCGAGCTGGTCATTGTCGCCACGGTGCTGCGCCGGCCGGAGCTGGCGGAGGCGCTCTCCCGCTCGGGCGCGGTCGGCGAGTTCGTCCACGCCGGCCTGCGCGAGGTGGCCGACACCATCTGCTCCGGAGGCAGCGCCGACCAGGCCCTGCGCGCCCTCGAGCCCGATGCCATGCGCCAGCGCCTGCTCGAGTACGTGAGCGAGATGGAGCAGGCGGGCGACCAGACTGACGCAAAGCGTCTCGCCCAGCTTTTGAAGAAACATGCTCAAACGGTGGCGCTGGAGCGGAAGCAGCGCCCTTCGCCGCGGGTTCCAAGAGCCTGAAACGATCCGCAAAAAAAGGGCGCTGAGCCCTCGTCTCGATTAGTCTCCAACGTTCCTTATCGTCTCGACGGAGTCCAGAAGACATGGCCGACAAGAAGTCCGCAGCAGCCCGCGCGCTCAAGGGCGACCACAAGAAGCCTGCGAAGAAGGCCGAGGCGGACGGCAAGGAAGCCCGCAAGGCGGCCGTGCCGGAGCTTCCGGCGAAGAAGGGCAAGTCGGGGAAGGGCGCGGCTTCGCCCAAGGAGAAGGTCCGCACCGGCGAGAAGGAGAAGGCGCCCAAGGGCAAGAAGGGCGTGAAGGCCGCCGGCGAAGAGGAAGGCGAGGAGGGGGCCGAGGTCGAAGCCGAGGAAGGCGATCTCGAGGCCGCCGTCCCGGAGATCAGCGACGACGACGAGACCCCTGCCGTCGAGGACATCGACGACGACGAGGACGACCTGGCGCCGCCCAAGAAGGGCGCCAAGGCCACCGACCGCAAGGAAGTGAAGGACCTGCTCGCGCTCGGCCGCGACAAGGGCTTCCTCACCTACGACGAGGTCAACGACGCGCTGCCCTCGGACATCGTCTCCAGCGACCAGATCGACGACGTCATGTCGATGTTCGGCGACAACGACATCGCCATCGTCGACGAGGCCAACAAGGTCAAGCTCCCCGAGACCAAGCCGCCCGAGCCCGAGCCCACCCAGGCCAAGGCGGAGGAAGAGGCCGGCGAGCCCGCCCCGCAGCGCGAGGAGGAGGACGACGCCTACTCCAAGTCGAACGATCCGGTGCGCATGTACCTGCGCAAGATGGGCTCGGTCTCGCTGCTCACCCGCGAGGGCGAGGTCGAGATCGCCAAGCGCATCGAGGACGGCGAGCGGGAAGTGCTCGACGCCGTGCTCCACTCCAGCATCGCCATCAAGGAGATCATCCAGATCGGCGAGCGGCTGAAGAAGGGCAAGATGCGCGTGCGCGAGGTCATCCGCGACGCGCCCGACGAGGACGACGAGACCTTCGACGAGCAGGGCCGCACCGACCAGGTGGTCAAGCTCATCGACAAGATCCGCCGCCTCGACCACGAGAACGAGAAGATCGGCGAGCAGATGTCCTCCAAGACCAAGAAGGTCTCGGAGCAGAAGCGCAAGGAGCTGCGCGACGCCATCGCCCGCAACGAGTCGGCCATGGCCGACACGCTCAGCGAGGTGAAGCTGAACAAGCGCCAGATCGAGCGCATCATCGAGAACTTGAAGAAGCTGATCGAGCGCGTCGATCAGGTCGAGCGCGAGCTGCGGCAGATCGAGAACAGGGCCGGCATCCCGCTCAAGGAGCTGAAGGGCCTGCTTCGCGAGGCCGAGGACGAAGGCAAGGTCGGCCAGTCGGCGCGCCGCAAGCTCAAGGCCATGGGCCTCGAGGGCGACGACATGGGCGAGGTGGGCCGGACCATCGCGGCCGCGCCCCGCAAGGTGAAGCGCGTCGAGGAAGAGGCGCTCTTGCCGATGGACGAGCTCAAGAAGAGCTTCCACGCCATCATCGCCGGCGAGCGCAAGGCGGAGAAGGCCAAGGCTGAATTGGTCGAGGCCAACCTGCGCCTCGTCGTCAGCATCGCCAAGAAATACACCAACCGCGGCCTGCAGTTCCTCGACCTCATCCAGGAGGGGAACATCGGCCTGATGAAGGCGGTCGACAAGTTCGAGTACAAGCGCGGCTACAAGTTCTCGACGTACGCCACCTGGTGGATCCGGCAGGCCATCACTCGCGCCATCGCCGACCAGGCGCGCACCATCCGCATCCCGGTGCACATGATCGAGACCATCAACAAGCTCATCCGCACCAGCCGCTACCTGGTGCAGGAGATCGGCCGCGAGCCGACGCCGGAAGAGATCGCCGAGAAGATGGAGC
>JAYWAJ010000206.1:0-5631 GCA_043782525.1 Deltaproteobacteria bacterium
CCGATCTGGCACCGCGTCCCCCCCAAGCTCGCGGTGCCGCACCGCAGACGGGCTAGACCTTTCCCCGACCGCCGAGGGCAGGTTTGATCACATCATAGACCTGCGTCAATACTGTAACTGCGCGCAGTACCTCCACCCTTGGAATCTGGAGGCTTGGCAGCCCCCGCGGACCCCGAGCACCTGGGTGGAGACCAGGCGCCACAGGGTCTCGCCGCAGCGCGCACTCTGGCCACAAGTCGGGAGGTTGCGAGCACCTCTGCCCGCTGTGGCCTGCTTCGCTGGCGGCGATGGGACGCCGTTGGACCAAGCGCGAGCCCGTTTCGGTACTTAAGTGGCCGGCTACGATCCTCCTGGGCGGAGCCTCCAGAGGGGACCTGCGCGAAGCATGTAGCAACGGCTTGCAGCGCCCCAGCTCCAGAGCGCATTGCGAAAATGTCGCGCGGCTCGCCTGTGCAAGATGGTGCCGTGGCGAGTAGCAACCCGCTGGCCAGGGCAGCGCTGCGGCTCGAGGAGGAGGGCTTTCTCTCCGCCCTGGGCGGCGGACATTAGGGCCGAGCCCGACAGCTGGGGCGACGAGGCCGACGGCAGCGCACCGCCGCGGTCGCAGGCCAGATGCTGCTGCCGTCGAAGGCCAGCGCCGACGGACCGGTGCCGACTACGAAGGTGCCGAGCAGCGCGCCGTCGCTTGCCCGGAGCTTCATCACGGCGATCGGACAGAACGACACTTACCCGACCTCTCCTGTCAACGGCTTACTTCTGGAAGAGCCGCAAGTCGATCGCGTTGGCCATGGCCTGATACCCTTTAGCGCTCGGATGCAGGTGATCTCCGCCGTCATAAACGGGCAGGATGCGATCGGGGTGCTGCGGATCCCGGACGGCCGCATCGAAGTCGATGACCGCGTCGTATTCGTGGCTACCGCGAATCCAAACATTGATCGCCTGCCGCACCACCTCACCGTCGGGCGTGCCGTAGCCGGGGTAGAAATCGCCCGATCCCATCCAGGGGGTCAGCGTACCGCCGAAGATCTTCAGGCCCCGCTCGTGCGCGCGGGCGATGAGCTGCCGGTGCCCGGCGATGATGTCTTCCGCATTGGCGGGCGGCTGGGGCGGAATACCCGGGAGCGCGCCCGCGATGAAGCCCGGCATGCCGATATCGTTGATTCCTTCGAGCACGATGACGTGGGTCACTCCCGCTTGTCCGAGCACGTCGCGATCGAATCGCGCCAGCGCACTCTGGCCGTAGTCGTCGTTGAGCACCTGGTTTCCGGAGATGCCCTGGTTGAGGACGCTCTTCACTTCGCTCCTGCCTCGCCAGGCGTGAAGCCGCTCCGCGAGGAAATCAGGCCAGCGATGATTGCTGTCTGGCGCCAGGAGCTCGCCGTCCGTGATCGAGTCCCCCAGGGCGACGACCGCCGCGGTCCCTTCGTCGCTGAGCACGTCTACACCGGAGAGGAAGAACCAATGGAGCGTGGACGCTGTGGACGGTGGCAGATCGACAGCTCCGGCGAAGTTTCCGGGCGGAGATACATAGGACGTCTGAACGGGCTCCCAGTGCCACGTCGCGGGCCCGGTGTCGCCGGGAAGGTAGATGCTCACGGCGACGTCACCCAGTGCGGGCACCTCAAGACGAACGGGGTCGCTGAGGACGAGCGCTCCCGCGGGGATCGTGATGCTGCGCGAGCCGCTGAACGTCAGCGCTCGATCCGATCGAGCGACGATGGCGGAACCGGAGGCGCGGAGCGCGATATGCGCGTCCCCGACGACGAGCGGGAGGCTTCCGAAGACATTCGAGACCCGGACGCGAGCGCGATGGCCACCGGCGCTCGTGTGGACCATCAGCCGGAGAGTCTGGTTGGAGAAGCCGATCGGATCGTTGCCGTACAGGATCGCCGAGTTTTTCTGGCCATCGGGGCTCGTACTCCACGTACCGACCCAACTCGATCCGCGCTCGTCCTCTCGCGCGGCAGCGGCGCCACCGATGACAAGAGCGAGTACCACCATTGCGATGGGAAAGTGCCTCCAGCTGTATCTCTCGAATCGGATCATGGGTTTCTCCTCAAGTACACCCGCAGCCGGGGTAGAACAGCGCGGTGAGTACTTGTCGGATGAAGCGAGATCAAGCCGCGCCGCGTCGTCGATCGTAGCCTCACGCCTGCTCGTCGCGCCTCGAGCCTGCTTCTGGTAGTGCTGTTCCAGTGCGCGGCCGCTCCACCGAGCGGGCCGCGCGAGACTTTGCTAGGGCTCTCGAGCATGCGGAAGCAGGGCGGCGATCGGACAGAACGACGCTTATCCGCCCTCTCCGTTTTGGTCGCGGCTCTAATCGTTCCAGTGAAATGTGAGTACGAGTGCAGAGAAGACGACCAACACGATCCCCCCGCTTCATCGATTGCGTTGGCGGCGTCTGACCTAGCAGTGGTCGTTGTATCCGTTTGGAGCGACCACGCAGTTATTGCTGCAAGTCTTGTTAGGCGAGGCTACGGCTCCGGGGCCGCTGCAGTAGTAGACAATATACGGTTCCGCATAGCCCATCCCCTGCGCCAAACCGCAGTAGAGGCCAGAGCCATACCAGCCGTTGCCTTTGACCGGACAGGTGGGCGGCCCATACGCACAGACATCGTCGAGCCCCTTCCGAAAGATGCACTGGTATCCACCGCAGGTATTGATCACCTGCGCTGGCCCACCTTGCGAATTGCACTGGTACAGCGTGTTGGCGTCGGCATAGATCAGGCCGCTCGAGCCACAGTAGGCACCGATACCGCACCATCCGTAACGATAGCCGCAGCTGCCGCTGGGGCAAGTTGGCACGTTAGGACTCGAGCACGTGCCCGACGCGTCGCAGTACTGGCCGCTTGGACACCCGCAGGTTCCGCCACACCCGTTGGGCCCACCACAGAAGGACGTGGCGCAGCTTGTGTTGCAATGGAGAGCCACGCATCGTTGCGCCATCGCAGTACTGCAGGTCGCGCCCGCAGGTGACAGAAGCTGAGCGTCGTACGTGTATCCGTTGCACGTGAGCGACGAGAACTTCGTCGATGGCGGGCAGCCGTAAAGACAGTTGTCGCCGGATGTTCCGTTGGTCGCGGCTTCATAGACTTCGTGCAAGCCAATGCCCGTCTGATGGCCGCAGTGTGTAGAGGTCCCTCCGCCCCCGTATGGTCCTGACGAGCCACCGATAAATCCCGCCCGAATCTGCGCCGACCCTCCGCCGGGCAGGCTTACGGTCGTAGGGATGCTGCTACTGCAACCGTACTGCAAGCTGTCGGGTTGGACCACCAGAACAAGGTCGTTGTTTTGCAGCGACCACCCCGCCGTAGTTTCTGCGCATTGGACCTGGTGAGCCCAATCTGACCTGGTGCACCAAGCATCCGTCGCGAACGTGCAATTGCCATTGCGTTGAAGATAACCGCCCCACGAAAGCCGGGTGTGGGTGCCGAACCCGGCGATCATATCGTTCAGGTTCGTGCCCGGTCCGACCCAGCACGGAAGAGAAGTCTGCAACTCGAAGCTACACGCGCCTGACTCATCGAGGATGAAGAGCCTGCCGGTATACTCGAGAGCGTCGCTCGAAACGCTGCTTAGAGTTTCTGGCTGGCTGCAGCTCATAGCCGTGATCGCCAACCCAAGAATCAGCGTTCCCTGAATTCCCACTCTCGGCGTGCTTTTCATGGATTTGCCCTCTCCCTGCGTGTTCTCTCGAACGCCTTCGTGGCAGATCGCTGCTGCGGTGTGCCTTGACACTTTTTCGGTGGAGAGACCTCTTGTGTCGCAGAAGTCAAGTCAGAGTGCGTTGCGACCGCCTCGAGAGTGGCGGTCTGCGATGGCCAAGCCAACGAGGATCGCCGAGGTGCTGACACATTCGAATACCCAAGTGAGGGCGAGTACGATCCGGCGTCACTTTTCCGGCACAGCTTGGGTGGTTTTCTCGACTTCGCAGTTCAGGAAGTGCGCCTCAAGTTGGCGGGCCGATGGCGCTCATTCTTGCGCACCCATCGGTGGCATCCATCGCAAGTCGTCATTGGAGTTGATCCGTTTCAGTAGACAGTTTGACTACGCTGCCTGCCTCACCGTATCTGCCTCTCGTTTGGTGTCCACCGAAGTGGATCAACTCCAGACTGACAGCGGCGGAGCATCTCCTGTCGACAGCTCACCGGTCGTCTATGCTGACCACGCCAATGAGCACGACATGATCCGCGCCATCCGGCACCGGGTCATTTCGCGTGAAAACAATGGCGTTCTTGGGCTCGACGAATTCCCCCAGAACTCCGCTCCACTCGCTCACGACGACCTGCACCCACGGGACATCTCGATCGTCGAAGGCCTGGCGGGCGATCACATATCCCGCTGCCCCCGCTGTCGGAGCGAGGCACTCAAACGTCACTGTGCGACCGGAGATTCGCACACGACAGCGAAGGGTCTTGAGACCAGAACCAGCCACGAGCAACCTCGCCAAGGCGAAGGGTGAGCGGGGTTCTCGTCTCCAGCACCGTAAGAACGCCGTCCGTCGCGCTCGGTAGTTTGCAAGCGCACCGCCAAATTTACGGGTCGTCCAAGCGTCAGCAGGTACTTAGGTTTTCCCAGGTCCCAGCTTCGGTGCCGTAAGTCTTTCATGTGGGACCTGTTTCCATAGGACGTAAGAACGACGGGCACAGAGTTCGAATTGTCACTCGAGGTGTGGGCGGTCCGCACGTTCAGTGAGAGGTGCCTCGATCGGCCGCGGCGGCGCCACATGGATGCGCCCCGCAACGAGTTGGACAGGTGGCAGCGGCAGCTCCGAACGTGATACCCCCCTGTCGGAGGCAAGTCTTATGCAGATCGCCATCTTGGCGGCGCTGCTCACCGCAGCGTGCGGCCTCGCAGCGCGACACGAAAGCTGCTGATGGAACTTCACGAAGCCGCAAAGGATATCGACGAACACGTCACTGCAACTTGGGAAACTGCGACCTTGGACAGGCTTTACATTGCCGTCGGCAAGGCCGGCGGAGCTTGGATCGAGGAGAAGAATGGCAGGGTTGTGTTGCAACTCGATAAGCAAAACAAACAACACGACCCGGTAGAGCTTTCTCTGACTTACGATGTGGAGCTGGATGCTTGGGTCGGAGAGGACGACCAGGATATTGCTCCGACTCCTGGTCGAAAAATTCCACGAGTCCCCGGCGGCGTCGTGGTGGCAAGAGCGATCGCGGGGAGCTTCGTGAAATAGCGGCCCGGGCCGCAGTTCGTCCCCGGACCCCAGCATCCTGCGCGCCTGCGCCGCCGCGTACGCGACGGGTGGTGCTTCGCTGCGAGTCGGCGGTACGCCGCCTCTTCACCTCGTCGGCGAATGGACGCCGCAGTCTGGAGGTTTTTCGCGCGCAGGGTGTAAGCCCTGCCAACCAAGGACCCTCTGGTTCCGACCACGACTGACGCTGCAACTCGGCGTGCCCTCAGAGGGCGACTTTTCGCGTTTCCGCAGCAGAAGTAGCTGCGCCATGTCCCACCTGTGTCCCAAAACGCCAAAGTCACCAAAAGCGAAGGCCGCGCCATCGCCGGATTACTCCGTGAAGACGCGGCCTTCCATGAGTCGGGGAGACAGGATTCGAACCTGCGACCCCCTGGTCCCGAACCAGGTGCTCTACCAGGCTGAGCCACTCC
>JAYWAJ010000207.1:0-14947 GCA_043782525.1 Deltaproteobacteria bacterium
GCGCCGGTGGCCATCAACATCCACCACGGCTTCTTGCCGGCCTTCCAGGGCGCGCGGCCGTACCACCAGGCGCACGAGCGCGGGGTGAAGATCATCGGCGCCACCGCGCACTACGTCACCAAGGACCTCGATCAGGGGCCCATCATCGAGCAGGACGTCGAGCGGGTGACCCACCAGCTGGGGCCACAGGAGCTGGCGCGGGTGGGCCGCGACATCGAGCGGGTGGTGCTGGCCCGCGCCGTCCGCGCCCACCTCGAGCGGCGCATCCTGGTGGAAGGGCGGCGGACGATGGTGCTGTGAGGGCGGCTGGGCGTGGCGTTCTCGTGCGTCAGCCGGTCGCCGCCACCAGCTCGCTGAGCGGAAACCCCAGCTCTTTCCACGCCTGGTAGCCGCCCTCCAGCGGGCGCACGCGCACGATGCCCCGGCGCCGCAGCGAGAGCGCCGCCCGGGCGCTCGAGGCTTCGTTGGGTCAACTGCAGTAGAGGGCGATCTCGCGGTCGCGCGGGATCTCCGCGTGGCGCGCGTCCAGCTCCTCGAGGGCGATGCGCAAGGCGCCCGGCAGCGTGCGCCGGTCGGCCTCCAGCTCCACCTCGTGGCGCAGGTCGATGACGAAGACCGAGGTGTCGCCGGCTTCGAGGCGCTGCTTCAGCTCCTGCGGCGTGATGCGGGCGATGCGCAGCTCGCGCAGCAGGCGGTAGCGGGAGATGAGCTTGCCGATCAGGTAGAGGGCGAGGAGGAGGAGCAGTCCCGCGCCGACCGAGCCGGCCACCCGCTGCAGGAGGTCCAGCACCCTGCCCAGCGCGGGGCCGAAGAGGTAGCCGGCCGCCACCAGCACCACCGCGAAGAAGGCGGAGCCGCCGGAGTCGAGGGGAGCGAAGCGCCGCAGCGGCATCCCCGAGATCCCCGCCAGCGGCGGCGCCACCAGGCCGAGGCCGGGGATGAAGGGCGCGCCGAAGAGCAGCTTGCTGCCGTAGCGGCTGAAGAGGTTCTCGGTGCGCCGCACGCAGCTGTCCGGCTCGAGGGAGATGCGGCAGAGCAGGCGGAGGACGGCAGCGCCGCGCCACCTGCCGGCGAAAAACCAGACGACGTGGGCGAGGCTGGAGGCGGCCACGTAGAGCAGCACCGCGACGGGCGAGCTCGCCTCGCCGGTGCGGGCCAGCGCGCCGGCGCCGAGCAGGAGCGGCGCCACCGGCAGCGGCAAGCCGAGCTGCTCGACCAGCGTGGCCGCGAACAGCACCAGGGAATAGTGCCGCAGCGCGAAAGTGCCCAGGCCCTGCATCGTGGCGTCTTATCACGCCGACCCGGAGCGGCAGGCGTGCTCTCGACCCCCCGCCTGCGGCCCTGAGGGGGCATCTGGCTCACCGCAAGGTGACTCTCCCGCTGGCCCCGCCCTTGATCGCCTGGGGAAAAAGGATTCAAGTCGGCGGCCGGGAGGGAAGCCATGGAGGTCTCGGTGCCCAGGCGCGCCGCCACGGGCGGCCAGGATCTCCTGGGATCGATCTTCGAGGCCGTTGCCGGCACCGGGCTCTGCCTGCTCGATGCGGAGGGCCGGGTGGTCCAGGCCAACCGCGAATGGCTGCGCAGCGCGGGGCTCTCCGGCCAGTCCGTCACCGGCCGCGGGATTTGGGAGCTGCTCCCCGGGACGGCGGAGCCCCTGCGCAAGCTGCACGACGAGGTCCGCGCGGGCCGCAAGGTCGAGGTGCCCGCCCACGCGCGCCTGCTCGACGGACGCGAAGCCTGGTTCGAGGGCCGCCTCACCCCGGTCGCGCTCGGCGATGCCGTGGGCGTCCTCATCACCACCCGGGACATCACCGCCCTCCAGCGGACCGAGGAGGCGCTGCACGACAGCGAGCGCCGGATGGCCAACGTCTTCCGGGTGGTCCAGGCCGGCATCCTCGTCACCAGCCTCGACGACCAGGTCATCATCGACGTCAACGAGGAGTGGCTGAAGCTCTTGGGCTGGTCGCGCGCCGAGGTGCTGGGCCAGACCACCGCTGGCCTGGAAATCTTCGAGAGCCCTTCTTCCCGCGCCTGGGCCTTCGCCCAGCTCCGCACCACCGGGAACATGGAGCCCACCGAGGCGCTCATCCGGCGCAAGGACGGCACCACCTTCGTCTGCCTGATCAGCGCCAGCACCGCCACCATCGCCGGCGAAAACTGCGTCAGCGTCTGGCAGGACGTCACCGCCCTGCACCAGGCCGCTGCCGCGCTGCGGGTGAGCGAGGCCCGCTACCGGCTGCTCTTCGAGAGCAGCCCGCTGCCGAAGTGGCTCTACGACACGGGCTCCCTGGCCTTCCTCGCCGTCAACGATGCCGCCGTCCGGCTCTACGGGTACTCCCGCGAGGAGTTCCTGGGGATGACCATCCAGGACCTCCGGCGGCCAGAAGACATCCCCCTCCTGCTCGCCTCGGTGCAGGCCAACTCCGGGGGGCCGGCGGCAGACGGCCACTGGAAGCACCGCAAGAAGGACGGCAGCGAGATCGAGGTCGAGATCACCGGACACAACTTCCTCGTCGACGGCCGCGACGCGCGGATGGTGGTGGCCCAGGACGTGACCGAGCGGCGCAAGGCCGAGGAAGCGGTCCGCGCCAGCGAGGCCAAGTTCGCGGCGCTCTCGCGCTCCAGCATCGTCGGCCTGGTCACCTCCACGGTCGAGGGCCGCCTGCTCGACGCCAACGAGGCCTTCCTCCACCTGCTGGGCTATCCGCGCGAGGAGCTGGCGGCCGGACGGCTCAGCTGGGAGTCGCTCACGCCGCCCAGCTGGCGGCAGGTGAGCGCGCTGATCGGCGCCGAGATCGAGCAGCGGGGCTTCGCCGGTCCCATCGAGAAGGAGTACCTGCGCAAGGACGGCAGCCTGCTGCCGGTGATCCTCGGCGTCGCGCCCATCGACGCCGCCACCCGCATCACCTGGGTCCTCGACATCTCCGACCGCAAGCGCCTCGAGCAGGTCCAGCGCAACGCCCACGAGCTCGAGGCCGAGAACCGGCGCATCCAGGAGTCGAGCCGCCTGAAGAGCGAATTCCTCGCCCGCATGTCGCACGAGCTGCGCACCCCGCTCAACGCCATCATCGGCTTCTCCGAGCTGCTGCTGGAGGGGGAAGTGGCCGCTGAGCAGGTGCGCGAATACTCCGGGCACGTCCTCTCCAGCGCGCGGCGCCTGCTGGGCCTGATCGACAGCGTGCTCGATCTGGCCCGGGTCGAGGCCGGCAAGATGGAGTTCCGCCCGGAGGAGCTGTCGTGCCGGGAACTGACCGGGGGAGTGGCCGGCGCGCTCGGGCCGCTGGCGGCGGAGAAGCGGATCCACCTCGAGGTGGCGGTCGATCCCGCGCTGGGGGAAGGCGTCTTCCTCGATCCGACGAGGCTCAAGCAGGTGCTGTTCCATTACCTCTCCAACGCGCTGAAGTTCACCCCGGCGGGGGGCAGGGTCTCCGTCCGCCTGCTTCCCGAAGGCGACCGCTTCTTCCGCATCGAGGTCGAGGACAATGGCCCGGGCATCGCGGCCAGCGACCTGCCCCGCCTCTTCGTCCATTTCCAGCAGCTGGACGGCGGCGCCGCCCGCCAGCACGGCGGGACCGGACTGGGCCTCGCCCTGACGCGCTACCTCGTCGAGGCGCAGGGCGGCTCGGTGGGCGTTCGCAGCGAGCCCGGACACGGAAGCGTCTTCCATGCGGTGCTGCCGCGGCGGGCGGGAACGGCGCCTGCGCCAGCCGCGGGCTGACGGCACGTTGCCGACGGCCGCGACCCGCCCTTAGAGTGGCTCCCTTTTCCGGGAGTCCACTCATGCAACCTCGTCTCCGTGGCGCACTGGTCCTCTTGCCGCTGCTCGCCTGCGCCGCCGCGCATCCTCCGCCCGTCGCCGGGCATCCCGGCACTTGGGCCGACCTGGTGGCGCTCTTTGCCGAGTGGCGCGCTTTCCAGAAGCCCCGGCTGGTCGAGGGCGTCCCCGACTACACGCCCGCCGCCATGAGCGCCCAGGAGCGGGAGCTCGGGACCTTCCAGCGCCGGCTGCTCGCGCTCGAGCCGGGCGGGTGGCCCATCCCGCAGCAGGTCGACTTCCACCTGGTGCGGGCGGAGATGAACGGCCTCGAGTTCGATCACCGCGTGCTGCAGCCCTGGGCGCGCAACCCGGCCTTCTACGTCACCGTCTTCGACGAAGAGAGCGACCAGCCCGCCCGCGAGGGACCCTTCGCGCTGGGGGCGGTCGAGCTGTGGAAGTACCCGGCGCCGCTCGACGCCGCCGCGGCAGCGGAAGTCACCGCGGGGCTGCGGCCGATCCCGGCGCTGCTCCTGCAGGCGCGCGGCAACCTGACCGGCAACGCCAGGGACCTGTGGAACTTCGGCATCCGGGCGGTGCAGCAGGAGCGCGGGATCCTGGCGAAGCTGGGCGCCCGGTCCACCGGCCAGCCGGCGCTGCAAGAGGCGGCGCAGCGCGCGCTCTCCGCCACCGACGACTACCTGCGCTGGCTTCAGGAGCAGGCGCCCGCCAAGACCGGCCCCTCGGGCGTCGGCATCGCCAACTACGACTGGTACCTCGAGCACGTCCAGCTGATGCCCTACACCTGGGCCGACGAGGTGGCGCTGGTGCAGCGGGAGCTGGCGCGGGCGACCTCGGCGCTGGCCCAGGAGGAGCAGAAGAACCGCGGGCTGCCGGAGCAGGTGCCGGTGGGAAGCGCCGCCGAGTATCAGCAGCGCTTCAATGCCGGCGTCACCGAATATATGGAGTTTCTCAAAGCCCGCGAGGTGGTGACCATTCGCCCCGAAATGGAGCCGGCCTTGCGCGACCATATCGGCGCCTATACGGAGAAGCGGCCGCTGGAGTTCTTCGCCGAGGCCGACTACCGCGACCCGGAGATCATGCGGACCCACGGCTACCACTGGATCGACCTGGCGCGGATGCGCACCGAGCCGCAGGCCAGCCCCATCCGGCGGGGCGCGCTTCTCTACAACATCTTCAACTCCCGCACCGAGGGCTTCGCCACCGCGATGGAGGAGCTGATGATGAACGCGGGCATGTGCGAGGCGCGGCCGCGGTCGCGCGAGCTCATCTACGTGCTGCTGGCGCAGCGGGGCGCGCGGGCGCTGGGCGAGCTGCACCTGCACGCCAACACGCGCTCCCTCGAGGAGGCGGCCCGCGAGACCTCGGCGCTGACGCCGCGGGGCTGGCTGCGGACCTCGGGCGCCACGCTCTGGTTCGAGCAGCACCTCTTCCTGCAACAGCCCGGCTACGGGACCAGCTACGTGCTCGGCAAGCAGGAGATCGACAAGCTCATCTCCGCCCGGGCCGCGCAGCTGGGCAAGGACTTCACCCTGCGCCGGTTCATGGACGAGAAGGACGCGGCCGGACTGATTCCGGTCTCGCTCTTGCGCTGGGAGCTGACCGGAAACAGCGAAGACGTCCCGGGCGTGGGGTGGCCGCGGCGGCAGGAGCGATCGCACTGAGCGCTTGCCTGCTTTGTTGGAGACCTGTCGGACGGCTCGTCGCTTGCAGAGGGGACGAGCACTCTTACAGAAAGCAGGCCTCAATGACGACGCGAACTCAGCTCAGATTCCTCTCCGCCACGATGCTCGCGATCCTCGGTTGTGGAAGCGGGCTTCTGCCCCGCGCCGCGCCGTCCCGGGGCACTGCTCTCACCGCGCCTTCGCTGGGCTCGGCCGCGGCCTTCTCGGTCCTCGGCGGCCAGGCGGTGACCAACGCCGGCCCGACCACCCTGAGCAACGACCTGGGCGTGAGCCCCGGCACCGCCATCACTGGCTTTCCTCCCGGAATCGCGACCGGCTCGACCCACGCCGCCGACACCGTCGCCGCGCAGGCCCAGAGCGACGTCACCACCAGCTACGACGCGCTGGCCGGCCTCCCCTGCACCGCCAACCTCACCGGGCAGGACCTGGGCGGGATGACGCTGACCCCCGGAGTCTACTGCTTCAGTTCCGAAGCCATCCTCACCGGCACGCTGGTGCTGGACGCCAGGCTCGAGGCCAACGCGGCATTTGTTTTCCAGATCGTGAGCAAACTGACGACCGCGAGCGGCGCCTCGATTCGCCTCCTCAACGGCGCCACCCCCTGCGAGGTCTACTGGCAGGTGGGAAGCTCGGCCACCATCGGCACCGGCACCTCCTTCAACGGAAACATCCTCGCCCTCACCAGCATCGCTTTGCAGACCGGCGCCAGCCTGTCCGGCCGCGCGCTGGCCCGCAACGGCGCGGTGACCCTCGACAACAACCTGATCCGCAGCGACACCTGCAAGGCGGCGGAGGGCGGCGGCGGATCGGACGGCGGCGTGGCCGCGCTCTCGTGCTGCTTCGGCGCGGTGGAATGCAACGGCGCCTGCGTCGACCTCAAGACCAACGCCAACGACTGCGGCGCCTGCGGGAAGCACTGCGCGGCCAACCAGGTCTGCCACGCGGGCGCCTGCACCGCCTGCCCGGCGACCGACGCGCAGTGCACCGATCAGTGCGCGGATCTGCACTCGGATCCCTTCAACTGCGGCGCCTGCGGCAAGGTCTGCGGAGCCAGCCAGTCCTGCACCGCCGGCGTCTGCGGCGCCTGCGAGGCGACGGTCTGCGCCAACACCTGCGTGCAGACCAACGTTGACCACGCCAACTGCGGCGCCTGCGGCAACGCCTGCGCTGCGGACCAGTGCTGCAACGGCGGCGTCTGCGGGACCACCGGTCCGCTCGGCTTCTGCAAGCTGCGCTGAATTCCACGCTGCCGACCACGCCGTCTCACACGGCGTGGCGGCAGGGTGCATGGCCAGCCGGGCAATCAAGCCCGGAAGGAGAGTCCCATGCGCCTCATCGCCGCCGTTGCTTTCGCCGCCCTGCTCGCCACCGCCGCGCTCGCCGCGGGCACCAAGGGCAAGTACCTGCTGGTTGCGCCGCACACCGCCGAGCAGTGCCTCGCCGCGCTCGACGACGTCGATCAGAACGGCAAGGGCGTCCTCAAGAAGATGGACTGGGGCTGCGCCGCCGGGGACCACACCGGCTACCTCACCGTCGAGGCCAACGACGAGAAGTCCGCCCTGGCCACCCTGCCGGAGAAGACCCGGGCCGGCGCCCATGCCATCAAGCTGGTCAAATTCAGCCCCGAGCAGATCCGCCAGTTCCACGCCGGGAAGTGAACGCCGCGGCCGTGATAGATCTGCTGCCGGAGGCGCCGATGAAGAGCCGCACGGCGCGGGCGGGGGCCACGGAACCACTCACCCTGCGGGTCCTCGGATCCGTCAGCATCGAGAGGGGCGGCGCGAGGCTCGAGCTGCCGCCCTCGAAGAAGACGCGGGCGCTGCTCGGGTACCTGCTGGTCGAGCAGCGCGCGCAGACCCGCGAGCAGCTCTGCGCGCTCTTCTGGGATCTGCCCGACGACCCGCGCGGCGCCCTGCGCTGGAGCCTCTCGCGCCTGCGCCCGCTCCTCGACGAGCCCGGACGGCAGCGGGTGCGGGCCGACCGGGAGCGCGTGGAGCTGGACTTCGAGGGCGCGCGGGTCGATCTGCGCGCCGCCGAAGCGCTGCGCAGCAGGGGGCTCGCCTCCGCCAGCGCCGCCGAGCTGCAGGAGGCGGCCGGCCTCTTCCGCGGCGAGCTATTGGAGGGCCTCGAGCTGAGCGAGGCCTTCCGCTTCCAGGCCTGGTGCACGGCGCGGCGCGAGGAAGCGCAGAAGCTCCATGCGGAGATCCTCCGCGCGCTGGCGACCAGGCTCGAAGGCGGCGCGGCGCTGCCGGTCCTGCGCAAGCTGGTGGAGCTCTCGCCCGCCGACGAGGCGGCCCATCGCCTCATCATCGCGCTCTTGGGAAAGCAGGGGCGGCCGCGCGAGGCGGTCGCGCAGTACGACGCCTGCCGCGAGATCCTGCGCAGCACGCTGGGGACCGCGCCGTCGCCCGAGACCGAGCAGGTGCGGCGGGCCATCGGCGCGCAGGGGCCCGCCCCGGCTCCTCCGGCTGCCCCGCCCCGGGTGGAGCCGCCGCCGGGAGCCGCGCTGCTGGTGGGCCGGGAGAAGGCGCTGGCCGCGCTCGACGGGGCCGGGGTGGCGGTGGTGCTGGGCGAGCCAGGCATCGGCAAGAGCCGCCTGCTCGAGGAAGTGACCCGGCAGGCCCGGGACTGCACGGTGCTGAGCGGCCGCTGCTACGAGGCGGAGCAGGCGCGGCCCTATGGCTGCGTGATCGAGGCGCTGCGCGGGTCGAGCCTGCTGGCGCAGGCCGGCGAGGTGCTGCAGCACGAGCTGGGCGCGCTCCTCTCGGAGCTGGCGCCGGCCCCCGCCGGGCTGGATCGGTTGCGGCTCTTCGACGCGGTGGCGGCGCTCCTGCGCGGGCGGCAAGTCCTGCTGCTGCTCGACGACGTGCAGTGGATCGACGAGGCCTCGGCGGCCCTGACCCACTACCTGGTGCGCACCGTCGCGCTGCGGGTGGTGCTGGCGGCGCGCGAGGGCGAGCTTCCCGACAACGCCGCGGCCCTGCGCCTGTTGCGGACGCTGCGGCGCGAGCGGACGGTGGCGCAGGTCCACCTGGGTCCGCTGGATTCGGCAGAGATCGGGACGCTCCTGCGCACGCGCGGAATGGCTGCCGACGCCCTGCGCGTGCACGCGGGGAGCGCCGGCAATCCGCTCCTCGCCCTGGAGATGGGCCGCGCCGTCGCCGAGGGGCGGCCGGTGCTCTCGGGCGGCCTGGCCGAGGCGCTCGACCAGCGCCTCGACGCCCTCGAGCCCGCCGCGCAGTCCCTGCTCTCCTGGGCGGCGGCGCTGGGGCGCGCCGTGGCACCCGCTCTCCTCGCCGCGGTGGCGGGCCGGGCGCCGGCGGAGATGGTGGAGATGCTGGGCGCGCTCGATCGCAAAGGGCTGACGCGGGTGCTTCCCGACGGCGCCATCGACTTCGCCCACGACCTGATGCGGGAAGCCGCCTACCGCCGCATCCGGCCGGATCGGCGCCGGCTGCTGCACGCCACGCTGGCGCGCGCGGTGGACGAGGCGCGAAAGGGCGACCCGGCGCTGGCCGGCACGGTGGCGCGGCAGGCGATCCTCGGCGGCGACGGGGCCCTGGCGGTGCGCGCTTCGGTGGAAGCGGGCGAACACGCCATCCGCGTCTTCGCCGGGCAGGAGGCGCTCTCCATCGCGCGGCAGGCGCTGCCGCTGCTTCCCGCGCTGCCCCGGCCCGAGCGGCTGCGCGCCCACCTCGCGCTGCTGCGGGTCTGCGTGCACGCCGACCGCCGGCCGGAGCAGCTGGAGCGGGTGGCCCAGGAAGTGAGCCGGCTGGTGCTGGAGGCGGAGGCCTCCGGGCTGGGCGAGGTCATCACCGAAGGGCTGCACGTGCTCAGCCAGGCGCACTACTTCCGCGCCGACGATCAGCGCGCGCTGGCAGGCAGCCTGCGCGGGGCCGAGGCGGCGCGCTCCGAGTCCGATCCGCTGGTGCGCGCCCGGGCGCTGGCCCAGGCGGGGCGCTGCCTCGCGCAGCTGGAGAGCGACACCGCGCGCGCCGGGCAGCTGCTCGACGACGCCGCTGCCGCCGCGCAGAGCGTGCGGGCGGAGATTCCCGACCTCCTCCTCGGCCGCGGGCTGCTCTGCATCTTCCACGGCGACACGGCGGGCGCGCGCGAGCAGCTGGGCGCGCTCTTGCGGCTCTCCCGCGAGCAGGGGGACCACTGGCGCGAGACCGAGGCGATGTTCTCCCTCTGCCGCCTGGCGCTCGAGCTGCGCCAACCGGACGAGGCCCGGCGCCTCGCCGAGGCGGTGCTGCCGGTCGCCGAGAAGATGCCCGAAGGCGACGAGCCGGCGCTGGCCCGCGGCCTGCTCGCGCTGGCCCGGCTGCAGCAGGGCGGCGAAGGCGAGGCGGAGTTTCGCGCGGCGGTGGCGGAGCTGCGTCGCAACGAAGCGCGCTTCCGGCTCTCGCAGCTGCTCCTCCTCCACGCCGATCTCGACCTCGCCGCCGGCCGCCTCGACGACGCCGCCGCGCACGCCGAGGAAGTCAGCCTGCTGGGCGGCGAGGCCAGCGTCGGCTTCCGGCACAGCCGCGCCCACCTGCTCCGGGCCGAGCTGGCGCTGGCGCGCGGGGATCGATCCGCCGCCCGCGCGGAGCTCTCGCTCGCCCTCACCGTCCCCGCCGGCCTCAGCGCCGGCCTGCGGGCCCGCATCTCCGCCGCCGCGGCGCGCGCCGGGTTCGTCTCGAAGTAGCCACTGGCCAGGAGGAACCGATGCCGAAGTACATCGTGGAGCACGAGTACCAGACCCCGCTCACCGACGCGCTGCACAGCGAGGAAGCGATGCGAGCGGATCCCTGCCTGAAGAAGTATGCCGTCACCTGGCTCGGCAGCTATCTCGCCGTCGATCGCCTGAAGATGGTCTGCGAGTTCGAAGCGGAGTCGCAGGAGCAGATCCGCAACGCCCTGCGCAGCGCCGCGGTGCCCTTCGCGCGGGTCTGGCCGGCGATCAAGTACACGCCTTGAGATTCCACGCTTCCTCCCACGCCCGCTCACACGGCGCGGCGGCAAGGTTGTTTCCGTCCGGCCATCACGCCGGCGGGAGGCAACCATGGCAATCGACGAAGCGAAGCTGAACGCGTTCATGGGCAAGGCAGTGGGCGACATCGGCGCGGCCCTCTCGGCGGCGCTGGTGGTCATCGGCGACAAGCTCGGGCTCTACAAGGCGCTGGCGGAGTCGGCGGCCACGCCCGGCGAGCTGGCCAGGCGGACCGGCACCGTCGAGCGGTACGTCCGCGAGTGGCTCAACAACCAGGCCGCCGGCGGATACGTCGCCTACGATCCGCCCACCGGCCGCTACTCGCTCCCCGAGGAGCAGGCCCTGGCGCTGGCCGTCGAGGGCAGCCCCGCCTTCATCCCCGGGGCCTTCCAGGTCATCGCCGCCTGCTTCGCCGCGCAGGAGCGCATCACCGGGTGCTTCCGCAGCGGCAAGGGCATGGAGTGGGGCGAGCACCACGGCTGCCTCTTCGAGGGCACCGAGCGCTTCTTCCGGCCCGGCTACGCGGCCAACCTCGTCTCCAGCTGGCTGCCCGCGCTGGAAGGGGTGGTGGCGAAGCTGCGCGCCGGGGCCAGCGTGGCCGACGTCGGCTGCGGGCTGGGCGCCTCGACCATCCTCATGGCGCAGGCCTTCCCGGAGTCGAAGTTCACCGGCTTCGATTCGCACGAGGGCTCGATCCGCGCGGCCCGGGAGAAGGCGCGCGCGGCGGGCGTCGACGGCCGCGTCCACTTCGAGGTGGGGCGGGCCACCGATTATCCCGGCAAGGGCTACGATCTCGTCGCCCACTTCGACTGCCTGCACGACATGGCCGACCCCATCGGCGCCGCCCGCCACGTGCGCGAGACGCTGGCGCCCGGCGGGTCCTGGATGATCGTCGAGCCCTTCGCGGGCGACCGCGTCGAGGAGAACCTCAACCCGGTGGGCCGCGTCTTCTACGGCGCCTCGACGATGCTCTGCGTGCCGACCTCGCTGGCCGGACAGGGGCCGGCGCTGGGAGCGCAGGCCGGCGAGGCTCGCCTGCGCGAGGTGGTGCAGGCGGCGGGGTTCCGCGCCTTCCGCCGGGCGACCGAGACACCCTTCAACCTGATTTTCGAAGCGCAGCCCTGAAGCGGACCGGGCGCATCCCGATCTGCCAGACTCCGGCGATGCACCTGCGCGGGGTCTGGCAGATCGTCGGCAGCTGGCTCTTCATCTGCTCGTCCGGCGTCGGCGCGTCGGCGATCACGCCGCTGACCCTGGGCGCCTTCTCCCGCCGGCTCGCGCCCTGCCTGCTGCGCTTCTGGGGCCGGAACATGCTCAGGCACGCCGGCGTCACCGCGGCGATGCCGCCCGGCAGCGTCGCCGCGGTCAAGCGCGAGGGGCGGCGGCGGAGACCGAGGCGCTGCGGGCGGTCCATGTCCTGGAGCTGGCGCGGATGGGGGAGCGTGCTTGGGGCGAGGCTGCACGCCGCCGGCGCAGCGGCAGGGAGAGCGGCCGCCGCGGGCCGACCGGAACGGCTTGAGCCGCAGCACCACCCATGCGGCGACCGGGCCTTCACCGTCGGGCTGACCTGTCAAGGATCGACCTGGGTTGCACCCCCCTGCTACTGGGCGCCAGCGGTTGACAGTGGTGCCCGCCCACAATACAATCCCCAATCAAGATGACGAAACCGATCCAGCTCGAGCTGCCCACCTGGGGCGGCAGGCGTGCCGGCGCCGGACGGAAGCGGCCCTCGCCGCTGCGGCGCGTGTCGCACAAGCGCCGGCCCGTGCACCTGGCCCGGTTTCCGCTCCACGTCGTCATGCGGGCCCGGCCCGACGCCCCCGGCCTGCGCCGCGGGCAGGTGTTTCGCGCGGTGCAGGCAGCGCTGGTCGAAGGCGCCGCGCGCGCCGGCTTCCGGCTCGTCCACTTTTCCGTGCAGGGCAATCACCTGCACCTCGTCGTCGAGGCCGGGGACAAGGTCGCGCTCTCCCGCGGGATGCAGGGGCTGGCGGTGCGCATCGCGCGGGCGGTGAACCGGGCCGCGGACCGCAGCGGGCGCGTCTTTGCCGACCACTATTTCGCCCGGGAGCTGAAGACGCCGGCGGAGGTGCGGCGGGCGGTGCGCTACGTGCTCGACAACCGCATGCTGCACGGCCGCCTGTCACCGCAGGCGGACGCTTGCGCCTCGGCAGCGCCGCTGGTCCAGCCGCGCACCTGGCTGCTCACGGTGGGTTGGCTGCGCAGCCGGGCCGGTCCGCTGCCGGTCAGCGCCTGGGACAGCTGACGGCTTCTGCAGCGCACGAGTACACGGGGGCTCGTGTCGAAACCCCTGAGGTCCTAAGCGACCTCCCCGCCCAGATAGGCCGCCTGCAGCCGCGGATCCTTCGCCAGCTCGGCCGCCGCCCCCTGCAGCGCGACTTCTCCGCGCTCGAGCACGTAGGCCTTCTGCGAAATCTGGAGGGCCATGCGCGCGTTCTGCTCCACCAGGAGGATGGTCGTCCCTTCGTGGTGGATCTCCCGGACGATCTCGAAGATCTGCCGCACCAGCAGCGGCGCGAGGCCCATCGACGGCTCGTCGAGCAGCAGGATGCGAGGGCGGGCGAGCAGGCCGCGGGCGATGGCCAGCATCTGCTGCTCGCCGCCCGAGAGCGCTCCGGCCGGAGCGTCGCGGCGCCGCTGCAGCGAGGGGAAGCGGCGCAGCTGCGCCTCGACGGCTTCCCGCGCGGCGTCGCGTCCGCCCGGCCAGGGGCGGGCCTCGGCGCCGATGACCAGGTTCTCGTGGACGCTCATGCGCTGGAGGATGGCGCGCCCTTCCGGCACCAGCACCAGGCCCGCCCCCACCGCCGCATGCGAAGGCGCGCCGGCCAGCTCGCGCCCTTCGAGAAGGACCGAGCCGCCCGCCGGCCGGAGCAGGCCCGCGATGGCGTTGAGCGCGCTGCTCTTGCCCGCGCCGTTGGGCCCGATGAGCGCGACGATCTCCCCGGCGCCGACCGAGAGCGAGAGGCCGCGCACCGCCTCGACCTGCCCGTAGGAGACGCGCAGATCGCGCACCTCGAGGAGCGCCGCGCTGCCGGCAGCCGCGCTGCCGGCCCCCGCGCCGCGGGCCGCGGTGCTGCCGGTCGCGCTCACGGCCCGTCTCCCAGATAGGCCGCCACCACCGCCGGGTCCTTGCCGATCTCCGCCGGCGTGCCCCGCGCGATCACCTTGCCGAAGTTGAGCACGGTGATCCGGTCGCACAGCTCCATCACCAGGCGGACGTTGTGCTCGATGAGCAGCACCGCGCGACCCTCCTGGGCGACCTCGCGCACCAGCCGCCCCACCTGTGCCGCCTCGCCGGGGTTCATCCCCGCGGTGGGCTCGTCGAGGAGGAGCAGCCTCGGCTGCGAGGCGAGAGCGCGCGCGATCTCCACCCGCCGCTGCTCGCCATAGGAAAGGCTGAAGGCCTGGAGCCGGGCCCGTTCGCGCAGCCCGACGCGGGCGAGACCGGCCTCCGCCGCCTCGCGCGCCGCCTGCTCTTCCCGCCGCGCCGCCGGCAGCAAGAGGAGCCGCCGCCAGAAGGGAGCGTGGCGGCGCAGGTGCTGCCCCACCACCACGTTGTCCGCGGCCGAGAGCCCCGCGAAGAGCCGGATGTTCTGGTAGGTGCGCGCGATCCCCAGCGCGGCGATGCGGTGCGGCGGCAGGCGATCGATGCGGCGGCCGTCCAGCTCGATGGTGCCGGCGGTGGGCTGGAGCAGCCCGGAGATGAGGTTGAGCAGCGTGGTCTTGCCGGCGCCGTTGGGCCCGATGAGCCCGTGCACCTCGCCGGCGGCGACGGAGAAGGTCGCCTCGTCCACGGCCCGGACGCCGCCGAAGGCCCGCGACACTCCCGAGAGCGCGAGGGTCACGAGAGCACCTTGCGCCGCAGCCGCGCCGGCAGCGAGACGAGGCCGTTGGGGAGATAGAGGATCACCGCCAACAGGATCGCGCCGTTGAGGAAGAGCCGGAAGGGCCCGGGCGCAAGGCCCAGCCGCGCCCCCACCTCGCGCAGCACCTCCGGCAGCACGGTGAGGAAAGCCGCCCCCACCACCGGCCCGTAGAAGGCCGCGGTGCCGCCCACCACCGCCTGCACCAGCATCTCGACCACGCGCCCGAAGCCATATCCGCCCGGCGCCACCATGAAGGTGTAGTGCGCCTCGAGGCCGCCGGCGAGACCGGCCAGGGCCGCGCCCAGGGAGAGCATGGCCAGCTTGTACGCCGTGGTCCGGATGCCCATGGTGCGCGCCGCGGTCTCGTCCTCGCGGATGGCCTCGAGCGCGTAGCCCGCGCGCGACCGCCACAGCCGCCCCAGCACGAAGAGCGCGACGGCCAGCGCCGCCGCGATGGTGAAGAGGCCGGTCCGCTGCGGGATGGCGACGAGGCCCAGCGCGCCGTTGGTGAAGTCCCAGTTGACGAAGAAGAGCCGCACCACCTCGCCGAACCCAATCGTCGCGATGGCCAAAAACACGCCGCGCAGGCGGAGCACGGGAAGCCCGAGCGGCACCGCCACCAGCGCGG
>JAYWAJ010000208.1:0-5591 GCA_043782525.1 Deltaproteobacteria bacterium
CGACGGGACCGCCCGCCGGCCCGCTTGCCGAGCGGCAGCGCCATCCCCACCCTCCGCGCAGCCTTCGGGAGGTACAGGATGGGGTTGGGGAAGGTTTCGATTCTGACGGTCGCGCTGCTCGCAGTCGCCTGCGTGGACAAGAAAGTCGCGCTGCCCTGCGACCCGCAGACGGATGATTCGTGCTCGGTGCAGCCCGGAAAGACCGGCTGCACCAAGAACGCCGACTGCGGCGACGGCATCTGCCAGGCGGACGGCACCTGCAAGGCCAAGGATCCGGTCTCGCAGGCCAGCGCCTGCGCCAATGTCTCCTGCCCGGCGGGGAACTTCTGCTCCAATGGCCAGTGCATCCCGGCGAGCACGCAATGCAAGCAGGCCGACCCCGCCTGCATCTACATCCCGCACGGCGCCTTCGAGCAGCCGGTCCACGCCTGGTGGTGGCCCTGGCGGACGCCGATGGGGCCCGACGCTCCCTCGCCACAGGACAGCGTGCGCACCGACCTGATCGACCCGGACTACGTCGAGGTGCTGAGCACGCCGGTGGTGATGCGGCTGCACGCGAAGGACGACCAGCCGGCGGTGGTCTTCAACTCCTTTCCGGTGGGCTCGCCCGCCAACACGGTGGAGCTGCAGGGGGTGATGCGGGCCATCAGCGGCACCGACGGGTCGCCGATCTGGACCGCTCCCCAGGACCTCTTCAACCACCTGGACCGCAGCGTCAACGCCATCTCCGGAATCGCCTCGGGCGACTGCATGGGCACCGGCGAGACCTGCTTCATCACCGGCGGCTGGGATCCCAACGACGTGCCCTGCAACGGAAGCAACGCCGGGAACTGCAACCCGGCGCTCGCGGCGGGACAGGCGCACCAGCACGGCGGGCTCGTCGCCTTCGGCAGCGACGGCCGCTTCCTCTGGGTGAACCGCGGCGCCCAGGTGTGGTGGGGCGCTCCGGCCATCGCCCGCATGCTCGGGCCCACCGGGCCGGCGCAGGTCATCGTCGGCAACGGCGTGTTCGACGCCAGCACCGGCAAGACGCTCTGCCCGCAGACCAACGCCAACGGCTCCATCGGCGGCAACGGCGACGGCACGCTCAGCGCCCTCGCCGACATCGACCTCGACGGGGTCCCCGAGCTCATCACCGGGAACCAGGCGTTCAAGCTGCTGGCCGACTCGAGCTCGCCGACCGGGTACACTTGCAAGGCGCTCTTCGGCGAGGGCGTGAAGACGCCCAACGGCAAGAATTGCCCTGGAGGGGTCGGGTCGCTCTGCCCGGAGGGCTTCCCGGCCGTGGCCAACTTTGCCGCCTACGGCTCGGTCCTCGGGGTCAGCACCAACGACAAGCATCCGCAGATCGTGGTGGTCAGCGGCGGCTATCTCCACATCCACGACTGGACCGGCGGCATGGTGCTCAACCCCATCCCGCTGCCCACCATCGCCAACGCCTGCCCGGATCAGAGCTACAACCCCGGCGGCGCGCCGACCATCGCCGACTTCGACGGCGACGGCCTGCCGGAGATCGGCGTCGCCTCGCAGAGCGCGTACTCGGTCTGGAAGCCGGGCAAGGGCTGGATCTGGACCACCGCCACCATCGACTGCTCCGCCAGCACCGGAAGCTCGGTGTTCGACTTCGAGGGCAAGGGCAACGCGACGGTGGTCTACTCCGACGAGTGCTTCTTCCACGTGCTCGACGGCAAGACCGGACAGACGCTGGTCAACGAGCTCAACGACAGCGCCACCGCTTACGAGATGCCCATCGTCGCCGACATCGACGGGACCGGCCGCGCCAAGATCCTCGTGCCCAACAACAACATCGGCGACGGCGCCGATTGCAAGGCGGTCTGGCCGAGCAGCGCCATCAACCGCTACTTCGGGCTCAAGGCGCTCAAGTCGCCGAACGACAAATGGGTCAACACGCGCAGCGTCTGGAACGAGCACACCTACCACGTCACCAACGTCAACCTCGACGGCACGCTGCCCTTCCCGGAGGCCCAGTCGTGGAACGCGCCGCAGTCCAACAGCTACCGCCAGAACCTGCAGGGGCTGGGCGAGTTCCAGGCGCCCGACCTCTCCATCTGCGACGTCAAGGTCGACATGACCCAGTGCGCCGCCGCCGGCGCCACCGTGACGGCGGTCGTCTACAACGGCGGCGCCCTGAGGGCGAAGCCGGGACTCACCGTCGACTTCTACGCCGTCTTCGACAACGGCAGCACGGCGCACCTGGGCCAGGCGCTGACCACCACGGTGCTCAAGCCCAGCGATACCGAGTCGGTGGCCATCCAATGGCTGGCGCCGCCGCAAAACCAGGGAGTGACGGTGAGGGCCGTCGTCGACGAGAAGGGGATCATCGGCGACTGCCACCCCGAGAACAACACCGGGGTGACGGCCGCCAAGGTGAAGTGCTCGCCCCTCGGCTAGAAAGAGGGCGCGCGCCGGGCCGGGACTCGGTATCCTGCGCGGACCGTGGCCCAAGCTCCCGACGACGCCGCGGCGACCGCGACCGCTCCTGCGCCCAGGTCGCGGGCCGCGGGCGCCGCCCTGCTGGTCGGCGCGGGCATCCTGCTCAGCCGGCTCGCGGGTCTCGTGCGGCAGCGGGTCCTGGGCCATTACCTGGGGACGTCCACCGCCGCCGACGCCTATACGGCGGCGCTGCGCATCCCCAACTTCCTCCAGAACCTGCTGGGCGAAGGCGTCCTCTCGGCCTCGTTCATTCCCGTCTACGCGGCGCTGCGCGCCAAGGGAGAAGAGGAGCAGGCGCGCAAGGTGGCCGGCGCCGTCGCCGGGCTGCTGGCGCTGGTGACCGGAGGCTTCGCGCTCCTCGGCGTGCTGGCGACGCCGTGGCTCCTCGACGCCATCGCGCCGGGCTTTTCCGGGGAGACCCGCGCGCTCGCCATCCACCTCGTCCGCATCTTCTTTCCCGGCATCTCGCTCCTGGTGCTGTCGGCCTTCTGCATCGGCGTCTTGAACAGCCACCACAAGTTCTTCCTCAGCTACGCCGCGCCGGTGGTGTGGAGCGCCGCCATCATCGCCGCGCTGATCCTGGGCGCCCACGCGGGGCCCCAAGGCGACCAGGCGCGCATCGCGGTCTGGGCGGCGTGGGGGGCCGTGATCGGCGGCGGCCTCCAGCTCGGCGTGCAGCTTCCGCTGGTGCTGAAGCTGCTCGGCAAGGGAGCGCGCCTCGGGCTCGGGCGCGGCGACGTCCAGGTCGCCGAGGTGGTGCGCAACTTCCTGCCGGTGGTCGCGGGCCGCGGGGTCGTCCAGCTCTCCGCCTACGTCGACACGCTCATCGCCTCCTGGCTGCCGAGCGGCACCGTCGCCGCCTTCGGCTACGCGCAGACCATCTACACGCTCCCGGTCTCCCTCTTCGGGATGGCCATCTCCGCCGCCGCGCTTCCCTCCATGTCCGCCGACGCCTCTGCCCACGACAAGCTGCACTCCCAGCTCGAATCCGGGCTGCGCTCCATCGCCTTCCCGGTGGTGCCGTCGGTCGCCGCCTTCCTCGCCCTCGGCGACGTCATCTGCGCGGCCCTCTTCCAGACCGGCCGGTTCGGCGCCCGCGACGTCCGCTACGTCTGGCTGATCCTCATCGGCAGCACGGTGGGCCTGCTCGCCAGCACCATGGCGCGGCTCTACTCGAGCACCTTCTATGCGCTCCGCGATACGCGGACGCCGCTGCGCTACGCCGTGCTGCGCGTCGCCCTGACCGCGGGCCTGGGCGTCTTCTGCGGCCTCTACCTGCCGCCGCTCCTCCAGGTGGACGCCCGCTTCGGCGCCGCCGGGCTGACCGCCTCCGCGGGCGTCGCCTCCTGGATCGAGTTCCTGCTGCTGCGCCGCGGGCTCGGCGCCCGCATCGGACCCGCCCGCCTGCCCAAGGGCCTCCTGGTCAAGCTGTGGAGCGCCGCCGCGCTGGCGACCGCGGTGGCGCTGGCGACGAAGCTGGCGGCGCAGCGGTCGGCGGTCCTCGGAGCTCCGATTCCGCTCGCAGTCGTGGTGCTGGGGATCTTCGGCGTGACCTACCTGGCGGCCACGGTGGTGATGGGCATCCCGGAGGCCGAGCGGATGCTCTCCCGCGTGCGGCACCTCGTGCGCCGGTGAATTTCACTTCGCCTGGCGAAGTCTGCCCTGCAGCCGGATTTTCCGGCCCACCGCTCTGGTACCTCTTCGCGCCGGTGTTATAACCCCGCCCCTTATGTCCATGTCCCTCCTCTTCGCCGCCCTCCTCGCCTTGACCCCCGTGACCGCCGAGCAGGCCAAGAAGGTCTTCCCTGCGGTCGACCTCAGCGACCTGACCGACCAGCAGCGCGGCGTCTTCATCGACGTCGCCGCCGAGGTCCTCAACTACGCCGGCTGCCCCGAGACCCTGGCCATCTGCCTCGATCCGAAAGAGAAGGATCCGCACGCCCTGCGCATGGCCAAGCTGGTCAAGATGCTGGCCAAGGAAGGCGCGCCCGCGCAGCCCATCGTGCAGGTCCTCGAGAAGTACTACGGCGCCTTCGAGCCGCAGAAGCGCGTGAAGATCTCCTCCGACAATTGCGCGGTCGAGGGCACCGGGCCCGTCTCCATCGTCGAGTTCAGCGACTACCAGTGTCCGCACTGCGCCGCCGCGCTGGGACCCCTGACGACGCTGGTCGACTTCGACCGCCCCGGCGTGGTCCGCCTCTGCTCCAAGTATTTCCCCTTCGCCAACCACCCGCGCGCCCGCCTCGCCGCCCTCTGCGCCGAGTACGCCCGCAGCAAGGGAAAGTTCTGGCAGATGAACACGGCGCTCTTTGCCAACCAGGACGCGCTCGAGGACGGCAACCTCAAGGCCTACGCCAGGCAGATCGGCCTCGACGGCGACGAGATGCTCAAGGAGGCGTACGCCGGCAAGTTCGACGCCGTGATCGAAAAGCACCTGCGCGAGGGCGTCGCCGCCGGCGTCGAGAGCACGCCCGCCCTCTTCATCGACGGCCGCTTCAACGAGCTGCCGCCGCGGCCGCCGTACCTCGCCTGGTCGGTGGACGACGAGCTGCAGTGGAAGAAGGAGAAGGGCTGGAGGTTCCAGAACCCCGAGGCGCCCAAGGCGAAGCAGGCCGCCAAGGTCAAGTGATGCGGCACTGGCTGCTGAAGACCGAGCCGCTGGTCTTCTCCTTCGACGATCTGCTGGCGGCCCCGCGGCGCACCACCGGCTGGGGCGGCGTGCGCAACTACCAGGCGCGCAACCTCCTGCGGGACGCGCTGAAGAAAGGCGACCGCGCGCTCATCTACCACTCTAACGCCGACCCGCCGCACGTCGCCGGCGAGGCCGAGGTAGTTCGCGAGGGCTATCCCGACCCCAGCCAGTTCGACCCGCGCGACGATCACTTCGACCCGAAGTCGCCGCCCGATGCGCCCCGCTGGTTCCAGGTCGACGTGCGCGGGCTGCGCAAGCTGAAGAAGCCGGTGCCGCTGCCGCTCATCCGCGCGACCCGGGCGCTGGCGAAGATGGCGCTCATCCAGCGCGGGCAGCGGCTCTCGGTGCAGGAGGTCTCGGCCGCCGAGTACCGGGTCATCCTCGCGCTGGCGAAGTGAAGCGACGCTCAGCGCCGCCTCGCCGCGACGATCAGGGTTCCGCCGCG
>JAYWAJ010000209.1:0-5585 GCA_043782525.1 Deltaproteobacteria bacterium
GGGCCGGGCAACGTCTGCAAGGCCTTCGGGGTCGAGCGGCGGCACAACCGGGACGACCTCTGCTCCGCTTCCGCCGAGCTGATCATCTCCGCCCGCCGTCCGCCGCGGCCGCGCCTGGTCCGCACGCCGCGCATCGGCGTCGACTACGCGGGGCCCTGGGCGCGGGAGCCGCTGCGCTTCTGCGACGCCCGCAGCGCGCAGTTGTCGAAGCCGCTGCGGTAACGGTGGCGCCAGCGTGACGGGCGCGGCCGTGCGCCCGCCTTGTCCAGCGCCCGTGCGGTTGGCGAGGCCTAGAATCCTGCGGTACACAGATCAATCCATGCGACTGGACCTGCTCGAAGCTCCGGTGCAGCTCAACAATGCGCAGCAGCAGCTCTTTGGCGGGCAGGCGCGATGAGAGCGGGCTGTCAGCTGCGCGCTCTTCTTCTCGGCGCCGCGATCGGGGAGGCCGCGCTGGCGCGGAGCACGCCCCCGCAGGCGGCTCCGGCGCAGAGCGCGCCGGCGCAGGCGGTTCCCCCTCCGCAGTCGGCCAACGACTTCGAGCTCCTGCCTCCGGAGAAAGCGCCCGACCCGGCCGAGGTCGAGCGGGGTCGGGAGCTCTCGCGAGAGCTCTCGCGGCGCCGGAGCATGCTGCAGCTCCACCAGCTCGGCGGCTTCGCCACCGTGGGCGCGATGGTGGCGACGGCCGCGGTGGGACAGCTCAACTACAACGACAAGTACGGAGGAGGTGGCTACTCGGGCCGCTACCTCGTCACGCACCGCTGGCTGGGAATCGGCACCACCGCCATCTTCACCGCAACCGGCTTGCTCGCCGTGCTCGCCCCGAGCCCTCTGGCGAAGCCTTTGCGTCTTGATACCGTCACTGTGCACCGGGTGGCCATGGCCGTCGCCGCCGCGGGCGTCCTGGCGCAGATCATTCTCGGTCCGCTCACCGCTTCC
Source organism: Deltaproteobacteria bacterium (assembly GCA_043782525.1). Lineage (GTDB taxonomy): Bacteria > Myxococcota > Myxococcia > Myxococcales > 40CM-4-68-19 > 40CM-4-68-19. Next base: position 940 of record JAYWAJ010000209.1, read on the forward strand.
AGGGAGGGCCAGCCTTCCCAGCGCGACTTCGCGTTCGCCCACCTCATCGTCGGCTACACCACGCTCGCCGCCACCGCCACGGGCTTCGCGGTTCTCGTCTTCTGACCAAAGCCATGATCATCTCCAACTCGCGGAGCGGACCGACCGACCCGAAGCCGGTTCGCGAACCCGGACCACGCCGGTTCGATTTCAGGATCCTGATCACCGGCGCGCTGATTGCGGCGCTGTGCGCGATGTTCTGGATCGGGTCCCGGTATCCGTCGCTGCAAGGCAAGGCCAGCGCGGACCCGAACGAGGCGCTCTCGACCCCGCTCGGCTTCGAGCGCTTCTTCCCGGAGCCGGCCCCGGACCAGAGATGGCAGCACATCCTCTGGACCGCGGCGGAGTGGGGGATGACCAACCGGCAGGGGATGACTTTTGGCCTGCTCCTCGCCGCGGCCATGCTGACGGTCGTGCCGCTGCTCCGGAGGACGCAGGGAGGGAAGCTCGCGGGGGCCCTCCAGGGAATGCTGGTCGGGGCGCCGCTGGGCGTGTGCGTCAACTGCGCCGCGCCCATCGCGCAGGGGATGCTGAATGGGGGCGGCCGCGTGGAGGTTGCGCTCGCCGCGCTGTTCAGCTCTCCGACCTTCAACGTCATCGTCCTCGGCATCGTGCTCTCGATCTTCCCCTGGTACCTGGCGGCGCTGAAGATCGCGGGCGGCCTCTTCATGGTGCTGGTGGCCGTGCCCTGGCTCGCGCGGCTGGCCGAGCGGCCTGGCTGGACCCGGCAGTCGATCCGAAAGCCGGCGCGGCTCCCCGGCGTCGGCTTGTTCCGGTGGCTGGAATCGCGACTCGGGACCGCCGACATGGTCGATGCGGCGACCCACCCGCCCCGCGGGATCCTGCGGGCGCTCGGGTGGTTCCTTCTTCAATACCCGAAGAACTTGTGGCGCGTGATCGTGGTTGCGCTGCCCCTCATGCTGCTCGCCGGGATCCTGGGGGCCCTGCTCAGCGAACTCTTGCCGTGGGACCTGCTCACGCATCTTTCACGGGTCCAGGGATGGATGGCGAACGGGGCCATCCTGCTCGTGGCCAGCGCCTTCGGCATGCTGCTGCCGGTTCCGATGGCGTTCGACGTGATCGTCTGCTCCGTCCTGCTCAACGCCGGAATGCCCGTCCACATCGTCGCCGCCCTGCTGCTCACGCTCGGGATCTACAGCGTCTACGCGTGGAGCATCCTGGGCACGACCCTGTCCTGGCGTCTCGCCGGCGCCGCGGCCGCCGTCGTCTTCGCCCTGGGAGTTTCGGCGGGCGCCGCTGCGGGAGTGCTCGACCACTGGAACGAGATCTACCAGGCGCAGGAGACGGCGCTCCTGACTTCACTCCCGGCGCCGAGGGAGCAGAGACCGGTGCTGCCCATCGGCCGGACGGCGGCCGAGCTGCGCAAGCTGGCGCGGCCGGCGACCCCCGCGCGGCGGATCCTGTCCTCGCCGGACGCCGAACTCTGGTACGCGCCCTTCGAAGAGAACGGCGCGAAGCGGGGCGAAAAGCCATTCAGCCGCATCGATGGGTCGCTGCTCGGATTCAAGCGGCTTCCTCTGCCACGCCCCTACCAGGTGATGCAGCCGGGGCCGATGCACTTCGGCTCCCTGGCCGCGGGAGATGTCAACGGCGACGGCTGGCCCGACGTGGCCATCGGCACCTCGTTCGGCGTCTTCCTCTACGTCAACCTGGGCGGCCGGTTCGAGCTGCAGCAGATCGACTTCCCGGAGATGCGCGACTGGATCATCTGTGATGTGGCCCTGGTGGATCTGGACGGCGACGGCGAGCCCGACCTCTACTTTTCGGCGTGGATGCACGGCAGCCACATCCTCTTCAACCGCGGCGGGAGCTTCTCCGGAGCCGCGCACGTCGAGCTGCCCAGGTCTGGTGAAGTCTGCGCCGCCTCCACCGCCTTCGCGGACGTGGATGGCGACGGAGATCTCGACATCGTCACCGGCGCAGCGACGTTTGAATCCTGGTTTTTCTACCCGGCGCCGGCGGTGAACCGGCTCTGGCACAACCACGGCGGAACCTTCACGCCCGAGGTCCTGCCGGGACCCGAGGGCGACAGCTTGACCCTGCTGTTCATGGACCTCAAGGGAGGCGGGAGGCCGGATCTCCTCGTCGGTAACGACTTCGACGAGCCGGACCGGATCTACCTCAACGAGGCGGGCCAGCTGCGTCCGGTCAAGAAGCAGGAGAGCCCGCTTCCCTTCTCCACCATGACGACCATGTCGTTCGACTCAGCCGACATCGACAACGACGGCAGCCTCGAGCTGTACATCGGCCAGATCGCCATGGGGCGGATGAACGATCTCCCCAAGCGGCTGGCCCCGCCGGTCGCGAGCTGCGACCTCTATTCCGCCGACCTCGCCGACCAGTCGCGGTGCCAGGCGCTGGCGCGCTTCCAGGCGGCGGTGACGCGCGGCCGCGACACCTGGAGCGTCGGCCTCTGCAAGGAGCTCACCGCCCCCGAAGAGCAGCGGGACTGCGCCGTGGCCTCCTATCTGTGGACGCGGATCCTCTTGCGGTTGCCGGCGCTGGGCGCTGACAAGGCGGCCGTGCTGGCGGAGTGCGAAAAAATCCCTGCCGACTTCGTCACCCTGCACGACGTCTGCGCCGCCATGGCCGAGAGCCCGATGGACTACAACCAGTCGCACAAGGTCCTCACCGACGAGATCCCGTCCGTCGGGCACACCAACCTCCTCTTCAAGCGCGAGGGGAAGACCTGGCACGACGAGACCGCGGCCTGGAAAGCCGGATACGGAGGATGGACCTGGAACGCGAAGTTCGCCGACCTGGACAACGATACCTGGCAGGACCTCTTCATCGCGCAGGGCACGCGGCTCCGCCTCTACAATCCGTCGAACGTCCTCTACCACAACGAGAAGGGCCATACCTTCGCCGAGACCACGCGCGAGATGGGTCTCGAGGATCATTCGCCGACCGCCTCGTTTCTCTTCCTCGATTACGATCTGGACGGCGACCTCGACATCCTCAGCTACCCGCTGCAGCTCACGCCGGTGATCTGGCGGAACGACGCACCCAAGGGCCCCGGATTCGCGGTGCGGCTGGATGACCAGCGCACGAAGAACCGGGCAGGCGTGGGCGCGATGATCGAGATCCGCGCCGCGGACGGGCGCCGCCAGGTCCGCGAGATCAAGGCGAGCGGCGGCCACCAGTCGCACGACCTGATCGCCGCGCAGTTCGGGCTGGGCGACTGGGGTTCGGTTGCGTCGATCAAGGTCACCTGGCCCGATGGAGAGACGCGCGAGCTCACCGCGGCGGCGCCCTTCGCTCCCGGACGCTATCGCGTCGTGCGGAGCGCGCGCTGAACGACCGAGGGTGCAGATGGCAACCGCGCGAAAGAGGTCCAGAAAGAAAAGCCACTCGAGCGAGCTCCCGGGCGGAGCTCCCGCGCGCACTCCGGGTCCAGGCCGGCTGAAGCTCTTGCGCCGGGTCGCGCTCGGCACCGTGCTGGTGACGCTCGCGGCGGGCGCGCTGTACCTGGCAAGAGGCCCGGTGGCACGCCTCGGGGCGGCGCTTCACTACGCGCGGGCAGGGAAGCTCGTGCGTGACCGCCAGAACGATCTTGCCCGCGCCGAATTTCGCAGCGCCCTGGCCCTGCAGCCCGGACACCGGGCGGCCCGCCGTGACCTCGCCGCGCTGGAGCTGGAGCTCGGGCACGTCGAGCAAGCCTTCCTCCAGTTCCAGGCCTGGACGGAGATGCAGCCCGATGACGCCGAGGGCTGGCTCGGTCTTGCCCGCTTGCGGCTGCTCGCAGGTCAGCCCGATGAGGCGGACGCCGCGGCCGGCGCTGCGCTGGAGATCGTTCCGGACGACGCTGCGGCGCGCGCGCTCCGCGCCGAGATCCGGTATCGCGGCGGGCGTTATCGAGGCGCCCTCCTCGACGCCCAGCGGGCGGTGCAGCGCGACCCGAAGAGCAGTGCGGGCTGGCTTCTGCTGAGCAAGGTCACCGCGCGGATCAGAGGAGCGGCCGCCGGCGCCGAAGTCGCCCGACGAGGGCTCGCTGCCGCCGGCGAGGCCCCGGGCCTGCGAGAGCAGCTTCGCGACGCGCCGGGAACCCTGGACCCGCCCCCGGCGATTCCGAAGCCGGAGGCTCGGCCGGATTCGGCCGAACAGTGGCCCGGCGCGTTGGGAACGATGATGCGGGAGTTCGTCATCCACACCAGGCGCGGAGAGTGGGCTTCCGCCCAGGCACAGGCCAGCCAGGCGCGAACCACGTATCCGTCGACCATGCTGGGACCGTGGCTCGAGGGGCTCACCGCGCTCGGCCAGGGAAAGCTGGAGGTGGCCGAAGGGGACTTCCACGAGGCTCTGCAGCTCTCGCCGCGATCGCACCGGGTGATCACGAATCTGGCGGCCCTCTGGTCCAGGCAGGGCGGGCCCGCTGACTCCGGGAACAGGCTGGTGCGCCTGGCGGAGCACGACGCTGGCTTCGACTATCCATTGACGATCGCGGCCCACGCGTACCTGGAAGCGGGTCAGCCGGCCCTCGCCGAGGCGACCGTCCGCCGGGAGTTGGAGCGGCGAAGGGATTCCGCTGTCCCCTATCGCGACCTCGCGCAGCTCTTCCTCGATCTCGATCGCGCGAGCGATGCGCT
>JAYWAJ010000210.1:0-14796 GCA_043782525.1 Deltaproteobacteria bacterium
CCGGCGCGCGATGCGGCGGCCACCCTGCCCGACGCGCTCGCGGGCGTCCTCGCCCAGCGCGGGTCGCCTCCCTTCGAGGTGATCTGCGTCGACGACGCCTCGACCGACGCGACGCCTGCGCTCCTCGCGGAGGCGGCGGGCCGCGATGCGCGCATCCGGGTCGTTCGCGGCGAGGGCCGCGGGCTGGTGGCGGCGCTGAACCTCGGGCTCTCCCGGTGCGCGGGCGAGCTCATCGCGCGCATGGACGCCGACGACCTGGTGCATCCGGATCGGCTGCGCCTGCAGGCGGATCTGCTGGAAGAGGACCGCAAGCTCGGCGCCGTCGGCAGCCTGGTGAAGTGCGGCGGCAATGGCTTCGCCCGCCTCGAGGCCTGGCTCAACGCCACCGTCACCAAGGAGCAGTGCCGCAACGCCCGCTTCATCGAGGCGCCGCTGGTGCACCCGAGCACGACCTTTCGCCGCGAGGCGCTGGGCGGCGGCTGGGAGGACCACGGCTGGGCCGAGGACTGGGACCTCCTGCTCCGGCTGGTCGAGCAGGGCTGGGAGCTGGCCAAGGTCCCCGCGCCGCTGCTCACCTGGCGCGACTCGCCCGGGCGCCTCACCCGGACCCACGCGGCCTACCGGGCGGAGCGCATCTTCCGGCTGCGCGCCCACTACCTCGCCCGCGGTCCCCTGCGCGGGCGCGCCTTCGACGTCTGGGGCGCCGGCCCCACCGGCAAGCGCCTCGCCCGCGAGCTGGAAGCCGAGGGACTGCGCCCGCGCGCCTTCTTCGACGTCGACCGGTCCAGGCGCGTCGCCCGCGGCCGCCCGGTCCGGACGGCCGAGGAGTTGCCACCGCCCGGCTCTGCGCTGATGCTCTGCGCGGTCGGCGCGGCGGGCGCCCGCGAGGAGATCCGGGGCGTGCTCGAGCCCCGCGGTTACCGCGAAGGCGTGCACTTCCTCTTCGCCGCCTGAGACGCGCGGAGGGGCAGGCGGGCCCGGGCGTGATGTGGGTCACCACCGACCTTGGGCGGTATGTTATTTTGTAGGGTGGGGGAGAGTCGCCGACGTGCAGTCCCTGGATCCCATCGCCCGCCTTCTCGCCGAGCGCCGCGCGCTGCCGGAGCCGCTGCTGCGCCGTGCGCAGAGCGAGGCGAAGACGCGCGCCGGCTTTCTCGGCGCCGTGCTGGCGCTGGGAGTGCCCGAGCCGGACCTGGTCGGCATCCTCGCCGAACAGCTCGGCATCCCGGGCGTCGATCTGTCGCGCACCATCATCGACCTCGACGTCCTCGACTCCATCCCCCGCGTCGTCGCCGAGTCGGACCTGGTGCTGCCGCTCTCCACCGAAGGCGGACGGCTGCACGTGGCGGTGAGCGCGGGCTCCGAGGACCAGGAGGTCATCCAGGAGCTGCACTTCATCACCGGGCAGGAGGTGTCGCCGTACGCGGCCCTGCCCGGCGCGCTCGAGGGCGCCATCGCCGCGGCCTACGACGCGAAGGATCGCGGCGAGCGCTTCTGGCGCGGCCCCGGGATGCAGCCCGACGGGGAGGCCGGCGTCGCCGTCATCCTGCCGGGCAACAAGCCGGGCACCTTGACCCGTCCGCGCACCGAGGAGCTCTTCGCCGCCACCCGGGAGATGGAAGAGCTGCGCGGCGACGACCTGGCGATGGAGATCGGGCACGACGACGACGAGGACGTCGAGGTGCTCGGCTCGATGGAGGTCCGGGTCGGCCCGGCCCTCATCCTGGTGGTCGACGACGACAACGAAATCCTGCGGCTGCTCGACAAGACGCTGCGGGCGGCGGGCCACCGGGTCGAGCTGGCGCGCGACGGGCGCGAGGCCGAGGCCAGGCTGAAGACGGGCCGCTACGACCTGCTCTTGCTCGACGCCATGCTGCCGCACGTGCACGGCTTCGAGATCTGCGCGCGGCTCAAGGCCAGCGCCCGCACCCGGCGCCTGCCGGTGATCCTGCTCTCCGCCGTCTACCGCGGCTGGCGGTATGCGCACGACGCGCGCGAGAGCTTCGGCGCCGACGATTTCATGGAGAAGCCCTTCCACCTGCCCGAGCTGCTCCGGCGGGTGAGCACGCTGCTCTCGGGCAGCTCGCAGCCGGCGCCCGCCAGCGACAAGGCGGAGAAGCTCTACCACGAGGGCATGGGGCTGCTCGACGCCAAGAAGCTGGCCGAGGCGCGCGAGGTGCTGGAGAAGGCGGTCAAGGAAGACCCCTTCTCGGCGCGGGCGCAGTTCGCGCTGGCGCGGACGCTGCAAGAGCAGGGCGACATCTTCCACGCCATCTCCGGATACGAGCGGGCCATCGAGCTGCGGCCCAACCTCTTTCAGGCGCTGCGGGCGGTGGCCACGCTCTACGAGCAGAAGGGCTTCCGGCGGAAGGCGGCCGAGGCGCTCGAGCGGGCGCTGCACGCCGCGCCCGACGTGCAGTCGAGAGAGGCGCTGCGGGCGAGACTGATGAAGCTCTTGTAGAACTGGCGAGCCTGAGGCCTCAGGCTTCAGGCCTCAGGCTTCAGGTAGAGGCGACTCGCGTTATATAGGGCGCTGTGCAGCACAATCTCGAACGGCGCCGGCAGCAGAACCTGGCTTCGCCGCGGCAGGATGCGCGGGGGGTGACGCCGTCGGCGCGCAACTTTGCGCTGGCCATCGACCGGCAGCGGCAGGGGCTGGAGAGGATTCCGGTGCTGTCGGGCGCGCGGCCCGACCTGGTCGCCGCCTGCGTCGCGCTCGACGAGGCCGAGGCGCTGGCCATCGCCATCGCGCTCGACGACCCGCAGGCGGAGCTGCTGCGCTTCCAGGAGGCGGCGCGCGCCGTCTCGGTGCCGGTGCTGCGGACCGATCTGCTCCTCGAGGAGTTCCAGATCTACCAGTCGCGCGTGGCCGGCGCCGATGCGGTGCTGCTGCGGTCGGGCGCGGTGACCCGCGAGGTGCTGGCGCGGATGGCGCAGGCGGCGAAGAGCACGCACATGGCCGCCTGCATCGCCTGCACGACGGCAGAGGAGCTGGCCGCCGCGGCGCTGCTGCTACCCGCCGTGATCGCGCTGCCCGAGTCGCTCCTGCACCTGCCTCTTCCGCCGCGCGTCCTCTTGCTCGCGCTCTCGGGCGGACCTTCGCTGCGCGGCCGCGTCGACGCGGTGCTCGACGAAGACCTTGGCGCTTCCCCCGACCCCGCGCAGTCGTTTCGCGCCCTGCTCCCAGAGGACTCCTGAATGCCGCCTCCCTTCAAGAAGCACGTCTTCGTCTGCCTCAACGAGCGCGCCCCCGATTCGGGCCGCGGCGACTGCACCCGCAAGGGCGCACCCGACCTGCTCAAGAAGCTGAAGGCGGCGCTCCGGGCGCGCGGCCTCGACGAGGTGATCCGCGCCAACAAGGCGGGCTGCCTCGACAACTGCGAGCACGGCTGCTCGGTGGTCGTCTATCCCGAGGGCGTCTGGTACGGGCACGTCACCGAGGCCGACATCGACGAGCTGGTCGAGCAGCACCTCATCGGCGGCAACCCCGTCGCGCGCCTGCAGCTCTACAAAAAAAGCTAGAGGCAAAAGCACACCGCGAAGGCTTCTCTAGTTCATGAACTGCGAGGCGGTGCGGAGCTTGCGCAGCCGCGAGCGGAGCGCCGGAGCGTCGGAGGCGTTGGGCTCCAGCTGCAGCACCTTCTCGAGATCCCGCGCCGCCGCCAGCGGACCGCCCAGCTGCTCGCAGAGCTGGGCCCGCTCGCGCAAGCCGCGCAGGTTCTCCGGCGCCAGCAAGAGCAGCCGGTCCACCGCGCTCAGGGCGCGCGGCATGTCGTTCCGCTCCGCATACACCGAGCGTAGGTTTTGCAGCATGCGGACCAGGATCTCGCGCGGCTTGGCCGCCCGCAGCACCCGGGCGTCGAACGTCACCTGGTCGCCCACCGCCGCCTGCAGCCGGCGCTTGATCTCGTCGAGGCCGAGCAGCTGCCCGCGCTGGAAGGGGTCGACCACCAGCTCCCCCCCGTCGAGCTGGACCTTGCAGAGGAAGTGCCCGGGAAACCCGACGCCGTCGACGCGCAGGCCGCAGCGCCGCCCCACCTCCATGTAGAGGATGCAGAGCGTGAGCGGGATGCCGGTGCGCCGGTCGATGACCTCGTTGAGGAAGCTGTTGCGCGGATCGTAGTAGTCGATCTTGTTGCCGTCGTAGCCGAGCTCGTGGAACAGGTAGCTGTTCAGCCGGCCGACCTTGCGCTCGATGCTGGCGCCCGCCGGCAGGCCGGCGTGGACGCCCGAGGCCAGCTCGTCGAGGGTGCGCAGGTAGCGGCCCTCGTCGAGCTCCGGATACTCCTCCCGCGCCACGGCGAGCGAGGCCCGGGCCAGGTCGATGGGCTCCTGCGCGACGAATCGCTGCAGGAGCTTGCGGGATGTCTCGGCGCCGTCCATTTGCTGGATGGTAACAGGTTTGGGGCAGGCCTCAGGCCTCAGGCCTCAGGCTTCAGGCCTCAGGTCAAAAAACCACAGCACCGCCTCAGGTGCCAGGTCAACAGAGCCACAGTCATCGCTTAGCCTGAAGCCTGAAGCCGCTTCAAAACGCCTCATTGATCAACCGCTCGAAATCCACCTCCGTCACCGCCCGCGGATTCGACAGATGGCAGGCGTCGGCCAGCGCCTTCTCGACCAGCTGCGGGATCATCTCGCGCTTGACTCCCGCCTGCGACAGCTTGCGCGGCAGCCCACAGGAAATGCGCAGGTTGTCGACCATCTCGGCGCAGAGGTGGGCCCGCTCCGGCGCGTTCATCCTCGGATCGGCGCCCATCGCCACCGCCGCGTCGGCCAGCCGCGCCTCGGCGGCCAGGCGGTTGAAGTTCACCACCGCCGGCAGCATGAGCGAGTTGGCGAGGCCGTGGTGCGTCCCGGCGACGGGCGTCAGCGCGTGGGCCACCGAGTGACAGGCGCCCAGCCCTTTCTGGAAGGCGATGGCGCCGAAGGCCGAGCCGAGCAGCATCTCCTGCCGCGCCTCGAGGTCCTTCCCGTTCTGCACCGCCTTCTTCAGATTGGCGGCGATGCGGCGCAGGCCGTCGATGGCGATGGCGTCGGCCAGCGGGTGCTCGCCCTTGGCCACGTAGGCCTCGAGGTTGTGGGTGAGCGCGTCCATGCCGGTGGCGGCGGTGATGAAGGGCGGCAGGCCGACCGTCAGCTCCGGATCGAGGATGGCCACCTTGGCGAGCAGGTAGGGGGAGAAGATGACCACCTTGGTCCCGTCGATGACCAGCACGGTGCTGCGCCCGACCTCGCTGCCGGTGCCCGCCGTGGTCGGCACCTGGATGATGGGCGGGATGTTGGCGGTGATGAAGGCGTCGCCGCCCTTGGCGTCGTCGTAGCGCGAGAGCGGCGGCTGGTGGTTGACGAGGAGCGCGATCGCCTTGGCCATGTCGAGCGAGGCCCCGCCGCCGACGCCCAGCACGCTGTCCGCTCCCGCGGCGCGGTAGGCCTCGACCCCGCGGATGGCGTCGGCGTCGGTGGGGTTCTGGGCAAAGTCGGAGAAGACCGGCGCCTGGATGCCCGCGTGCTCGAGCAGCGGGGAGATGAAGCGGAGCAGCCCCGCCTGCAGGATCCCCTTGTCGGTGACCAGGAGCGGCTTCTGGGCGCCGAAGCGCTTCAGCTCGCCAGGGAGCTCCTTGATCGTTCCCTTGCCGTACACAATCCGCGTCGGAAAGCTCATCACGCCCATGTCGTCTCCCCTAGATGATCTCGAAGTACCGCTCCAGCTCCCACTTGGTCACCGCGCTCTCGAACTGCCGGCACTCCCAGTCGCGGGTGCGAACATAGTGATCGACGAACTGCTCGCCCAGGATTTCGCGCACTTCTTTCGACGCCGCCAGCGCCTCGGTGGCGAGGCGCAGCGACGGCGGCAGCGGCTGCGCCTTGGCGTCGTAGCCGTTGCCGGTGGTCTCGGGCGGCAGCGGCAGCTCCCTTTCGATTCCGTACAGCCCGCAGGCGATCGAGGCGGCGAGGGCGATATAGGGATTCATGTCCGCCGCGGCAAACCGGTACTCGACCCGCGTCGCGGAAGGCGAGCCCGGAATCACCCGCAGCGCGGTGGTGCGATTTTCGACGCCCCAGGTGGCGAGCGTCGGGCTCCAGGCGCCGCGCACCATCCGCTTGTAGGAGTTGATGGTCGGGGCGATCAGCGCCGTCACCGCCGGCATGAGCGCGACCTGCCCGGCGAGGTAGTGCTGCATCAGCTTGCTCATGCCCCGCGAGCCCTTCGGGTCGTGGAAGAGCGGCGCGCTGTCGAGGGACCAGAGCGACTGGTGCAGGTGCCCCGAGCAGCCCGGCAGGTCCTTGTTCACCTTGGCCATGAAGCAGGGCATGACCCCGTGGCGCGCGCAGATCTCCTTGGCGGCCGTCTTGAAGAGCGCCGCCTTGTCGGCCGCGCGCAGGAGCGAATCGTACTTGATGGCCGCCTCGTAGACGCCCGGTCCGGTCTCGGTGTGGAAGCCCTCGATCTCGATGTCGAAGGCGTTGAGCCCGTCCTGCAGCGCGTGCACCAGGGGCGCGTTCTCGCTGGCGCGCAGCCAGGAGTAGCCGAACATGCCGGGGCTCAAAGGCGTCAGGTTGGCGTAGCCCTTCTCGCGCACCGACTCCGGCGTCTCCTTGAAGATGAAGAACTCGTACTCGCTGGCGCACTTGAGCGCGTAGCCCATCGAGCGCGCCTTCTGCTCGACGTGCTGCAAGAGCTTGCGCGGCGCCGCCGGCACCTCGAAGTCGAGGAGGAACGCCGCCGTGCCCTCCTCCCAGGGGATGGAGCGGTAGGTGGAGAGGTCGACGCTCGCGTGGGCGTCGGGATAGCCCGAGTGCCAGCCGGTGACCTTGGCGTTGTCGTAGAGCTGGTCGCCGGAGTCCCAGCCGAAGATGACGTCGCAGAAGCCAATGCCGGATTCGGCGACGCCCCAGAACTTGTCGAGGGAGACGTACTTGCCGCGCAGGATGCAGTCGATGTCGAAGCCGCCCAGCTTGACCTTGCGGATGCCGTCCTTCTTGAACTGCTCGCGCAGGTGCTCGATCTGGCTGCTGCGGCTCTTGGCGATGTCCATGGGATGGCAAGCGTGGCTGCGCGGGGACTGCGCGTCAAGGCCGCGCCGCTTAGAATGTGCGGATGGGCGGACTGCTGATTGTTCAGACTGGGACGACGCAACTTCACGGCGACTATCCGGCCTGGTTTTCGCGCGCGCTCGGGCGCGAGCTGCCGGTCCTGCGCGCCCACGCCGGCGAGCGGCTGCAGCAAGGCCTCGACCGGGTGCGGCCGCAGGGGATCATCGTCACCGGCTCGCCGCTCAGCGTGACCGAGCAGGCGCCCTGGATGTCGCAGCTCGGCGAGGATCTGCTGCGCCTCGGCGCGCAGGGAACGCAGGTGCTGGGCGTCTGCTTCGGCCACCAGCTGCTGGCGCGGGCGGCGGGCGGCAACGTCGTGGTGAACCCGGAGGGCCGCGAGATCGGCACCGTGCGGGTGCAGCTCACCGGGGCCGGGCGGCGCGACCCGCTCTTCGCCTGGGCGGGCGCCGGGGAGATCGAGGTGCACGCCACCCACTGCGACGCGGTCGATCCGCTCCCGCCTTCTGCCACCCTGCTCGCCTCCAACGAGAACTGCGCGGCGCAGGCCTTCCGGCTCTCCGAGACCCTGGCCGGCGTGCAGTTCCACCCGGAGCTGTGGGCCGAGGCGATGCGCGACCTGATCCTCTCGCGGCGCGACGCCCTCGCCTCCGAAGGGCGCGACACCGACGCGCTGGCCGCCGCCGTGCGCGCGGTCGAGGCAGGCAAAATCCTGAAATCCTTCGAAATCGAGGCGCTGCGCGCCTAGCGCCGCCTAGCGCCGCCGCTCGTCTCTCAGCGGACCGCCGCCTTCCGGGTAAACTCGTCCGCTCGGGAGGGTTGGCCAGTGGGCGAAAGCAGCGAGGAACGCTCCGTTCAAGTTTGAGATCAAGGACGCGCCCAACGCCCGGGCCACCGCCGCCCGACTCCTACGACCTGCGCAGCTACGCCATGAGCGGCGAGCCCACCTGGCACGGGACGCCGGCGGGCGCCTGGCGCGACCAGGAGTTCACCCGGCTCAGGCGCCGGTATATCGCGTATAAAATGGCTTAGGGCGCCGGCTGCAGCAGCAAGTTCTCGATGCAGAGGTCGAGGCGCCGCCGGAACTCGTCGCCGCTGCCCACGAACTGCAGGCCCGCGCCCGGCTTCTTGCCCAGCTGCTGTGCCTCCTTGACGGTGACCCGCTGGATCACCTCGGCGCTGGTCTTGGCCGGCACGTCGTTGTCGGGCAGCCGCAGCGAGAGCTCGACCACGGTCTTGAGCTCGGGCGGATTGTCGGTGACGACGAAGATGCCGCCGGCGCTGATGTTGTCGGCGTAGACGAGGAGGAAGTCCCGCGCGGTCGGCCAGCTCACCGCCAGATGGGTGGGCACGCGGCTGAAGGCGCGCTTGGGAGGCCCGCCGGGATTGCTGCGCTCGTTCAGCAGCGTCTCGAGGGCCTCGCGGGCTCCGTCCGCGAGCTTGTCGAAGCGGAGCCAGAAGCCGGCCTCCTTGCCCTTCACGCCCGGCGGGACCCGCTCGGTGACGGTGCCGCGCGCGTCGAGAGCGCCTTCCACGCCCGGCAGCGTGAACTGTGCCGCGATCGCCGCCCCTTCCTTCGGGGTGACCACGCCGCGGACGAAGGCCCCCTCGACGCTCAGGCGGCTGGTGGTGGTCTGCATGGTCAGGCCACCGCCCGAGAAGCGGACCGGCAGCACGATGGGAAGGGTTTCCGCCACTTGGGATGGTCACCCTAGCAGCACCGGAATCTCGCCGTGAAGCTCCATCCCGACCAAGGTCGCAGAGCAGCGCAAGGCGCACAGCTGCACACCGGCCCCTGCGGCACGGCGCAAGGCGGCGGCGAAGACCGGGTCGATCTCCGCATCCGGAGCCACCGCGCGCACGTCGCCGCGCTGGGCGCAGAAGACGACGGCGCAGCGCGCCCCCTGGCGCGAGAGGGTGGCGAGGAGCCGGAGGTGCCTCACGCCGCGCACGGTGGGCGCGTCGGGAAAGAGGGCGACGCCGCCGCGCTGAGCGCCGACGGACTTGATTTCGCAGAGGAGAGAGGGTGCAGTAACCTCAGGCCTCAGGCCTCGGGCCTCAGGCTGGAAAAGCAGAAGATCGATCCGTCCGGTCAGTTGACGCGATTTCACCGTGACCTCGCGGCGCGCGACCTGCCAGCCTGCCAGCGACGGAAGCAGATCGAGCCGCAGCGCCGCCTCGACGAGCCGCGGAGCCCCGGCCGGATCCAGCGACACCCAGGTGCCTTGGGAAGACTGCGCGAGCACGGCGGTGAAGCTCGTTCGCCTCTCCCTGAGGCCTGAAGCCTGAGGCCTGAGGCCTGCCTCCACCAGCGCGACCTTCCTCCCTGCCACCAGCAGATCCACGCACCTCCCCCGGTCCGGGACATGCGCCTCGACCGTCCGGCGGCCGAGCCGGCAGAGAGCGAGAAACCGGTTGGGCCGCGCCACCAGCACTGCCGGCAGCGCCTCGCCGCCGAAGCGGTGGGGAACGATCACGCTTGTTGAATACCGCCGCAAACCGTGCGTTCCAAGCGCGTCCTTCGTGGACAGCGGCGCCCCTTCTTTGGTAGCGAGACGGCCCTTGGAACTGATCCGACTCGAACGCGCCGTCATCGGCTACCGCACGCCGCTCTTGCCCCCGCTCGACCTCGCCGTCTCGCGCGGCACCACGCTGGGCGTGCTCGGGCCCAATGGCGCGGGCAAGACGGCGCTCCTCAAGTCGCTCTTGGGCCTCTTGCCCCTGCTCTCCGGCGCGCGGGTGCTGCCGCTCGGACGGGTGCCCCGGGTCGGCTACGTCCCGCAGCGCGACCGGCTCGACATGAGCTGGCCGCTCTCGGTGCTGGACGTGGTGCTGATGGGCCGCGCCCGCCTCATCGGTCCCATCCGGCGCTACGCGGTGAAGGACCGCAAGGCGGCCCGCGAGGCGCTCTCCGAGATCGGCATCGGCGACCTGGCCGACCGCCCGCTGCACGCGCTCTCGGGGGGACAGCACCAGAAAGTGCTCATCGCCCGCGCCATCGCCGCCGAGCCGGAGCTCCTGGTGCTCGACGAGCCGACCAGCGCCATGGATCCCGCGGCCGAGCGGATCCTGCTCGAGCTGGTGCAGCGCCTCAAGGCCGCCCACAACCTGAGCGTGGTGCTGGTCACCCACCAGCTCACCGCCATCCCCGGCTTCGCCACCGACGTCGCGCTGGTCGACCGCGAGCGCGGGCTCTTCCAGGTGGGCCCCGCCGAGCAGATGATCGATCCGCAGCGGCTCGGCCAGCTCTACGGCCGCGAGGTGCGGGTGGCCAAGGTCGGCGACCGCACGGTGGTGGTCATCGGCGACGGACCGCCGCAGGAGAAACCGGGAGCCGCGCCGTGAGCGGGTTCATGGAGTTCTGGGCCGGCCGCGACCTCTGGCTCGAGCCGATGATCGCCGGCGTGCTGGCGGGCGCCATCCTCGGCTACATCGGCGTCTTCGTGGTGCTGAAGCGGATGGTCTTCGTCTCGGCCGCGCTCTCGGAGATCTCGGGCGTGGGCGTCGCCTTCGCCTTCTACCTGGGCGCGCTCACCGGCATCGACCCGCACGCCCACGGCGCCATCCCCATCCTGCTCGAGCCCACCTGGTTCTCGCTCTTCTTCGCCTGCGGCGCGGCGGCGCTCTTCTCCTTGCGGCCCGGACACCGGCGGCTCGCCACCGAGACCATCGTCGGCCTCGGCTACATCATCGCCAGCGCCTCGGTGCTGGCCATCTTGAACAGCCCGCGCATCGCCCAGGAGGCGCACGCGGTCGGCGACATCCTCTTCGGCAACGCGGTGACGGTGCCGCGCTCGCAGATCTGGGCGCTCCTCGCAGCGGCCCTCGCCGTCGTCGTCACCCACCTGCTCTTCTTCAAGGAGTTCCTCTTCGTCAGCTACGACCCCGAGACTGCCGTGGTCCAGGGGCTCGGCATCTTCCGCTACGAATTGCTCCTCAACCTCGCCATCGCGGTGGTCATCTCGGTGGCGACGCGGGCGGTGGGGGCGCTGCCGGTCTTCGCCTTCACCGTCATCCCGGCGGCGGCGGCGCTCATGCTCACCGAGCGAATGCGGGTCACCATCCCGCTGGCGGTCGGCTTCGGGGTGGTCTCGGCGGCGATCGGGTACTACGTCAGCTGGATCGCGCAGCTTCCCACCGGCGCCAGCATGGTGGTGGTGGCCTCGGTCTTTTTAATTCCCGGGCTGGTGAATCTCTGGCGGCGCAATGCGGTCTGAGGCCCCATGGTCCTGATAATCGCTCTCCTCCTCGCTGCCGCCGAAGTCGACGGCGGCGTCCCCGACGACGCGCAGTTGCAGAAAGAACTGGAGCAGGCCATCCAGTCCGATCAGGCGGCCGGGGCGAAGAGCAAACCCTCGGTGCAGGCCGCCTCCGTCCCCGACACCACGGCCGCGCCGCCCTTGCCAGCCCGCGGCACCCAGTCGCTCAATCCCGACATCAGCGCCATCGTCGACGCCGACTTCGGCTACCAGCGGCGGGCGCCGTCGCTCCTCAACGGCGACGACCCCGACCTCCACGCCGACCCCGGGCGCCACGCCGTCGGCCCTGCCGTGCAGGAGGTCGAGCTCGCCTTCTCCGCCATCGTCGACCCGTACTTCAAGGGCGAGGTCTACCTGACCATCCCCAACCTCTCCGGCCTCGAGGTGGAGGAGGCCTTCGCCACCACCACCAGCCTGCCCTGGAACCTGCAGGCGAAGGCGGGCAGCTTCCGCAGCGCCTTCGGGCGGCAGAACGGGCAGCACCTGCACGTGCAGGACTTCACCCGCCGGCCCCTCGTCAACGCTGCCTTTCTCGGGCCCGACGGCCTGCGCGGCGCCGCCACGCAGGTGAGCTGGCTCTCGCCCTTGCCCTTCTTTCTCACCCTCTACGGCGAGGTGCTGGGCATCCACGCCGACGCGCCTCCCGCGCTCCCCGACCAGGGCCCGGCCGATCCGGTGGGGACCTTCGGCGCCGAGGCCTCGCGGCACCCCACGCTGGCGGCGGAGGCCAAGGCCTTCTTTCCCCTCGGCGAGGAGTGGTCGCTCTACAGCGGGCTCAACTTCGCCTCCGGCAAGTCGCCCGGGCTGGTCACCAGCACCATCTGCGCCGCCGCGATCAACTGCCCCACCACCAGCGCCGGCGCCGGGCGCAACACCACGCTCTACGGCGCGGACCTGTACCTCAAGTGGAAGCCCGCCAACGTCTCGGGCGGCTACACCTCGCTCGCTTTCCAGGCGGAGGCGATCTTCCGCCACTTCGACGCTGGCGACAGCCTCGACTCCGAGTGGGACGGCGGACTCTACGCACAGGTGGTGGCGCAGGTGGCGCGCCGCTGGTTCCTCGGCGCGCGCTACGACCTGATCGGCGTCCCCACCTCGTCGGTGTTGGGGAGGACGCAGCGCGGGGCGGTGAGCCTGACCTTCCAGGCGAGCGAGTTCGCGCGACTGCGGGGCTACCTCGAGGTCGAGCAGGCGAGCGACACCTCCGGCTCGCTGCTCCCGAAGATTGCGCAGGCGACGGCGCCGGCGGCCTTCCTGCAGCTCGAGATCTCCATCGGCGCCCACGGCGCGCACGCCTTTTGAATCCCGCCTCCAGCGCCGAGGTCCAACCGACATGATCGCCATGCTCGCAGTGCTGCACGTCGTCTCTTCCATCCCCACGCTGGGCTCGCTCGCCAAGGAAGTGGGCGGAGATCGGATCGCGGTCGAGTCGCTGGGCAAGGGCTACCAGGATCCGCACTTCGTCGAGCCCAAGCCCAGCCTGATGCTGGTGCTCAACCGCGCCGACCTCCTCCTCCACGTCGGCATGGAGCTGGAGATCGGCTGGCTGCCGCCCCTGGTGCTCGGCTCGCGCAATCCCAGGATCCAGAGCGGCGAGCTGGGCAACCTCGACTGCTCGCACGTCATCCCGGTGATGGACGTCCCCACCACCAAGATCGACCGCTCGATGGGCGACATCCACCCGCAGGGCAACCCGCACTACTGGCTGCCGCCCGCCAACGCGCGGCTGATCGCCAGGGAGATCGCGGCGCGCCTCTCGCAGCTCGACCCCGAGAGCAAGGCGACCTACGACAAAAATCTCGCAGCCTTCCTCTCGCGGGTCGACGCCAAGGAGAAGGAGTGGGCGCCGCTGGTGGCCAGGCTCAAGGGCGTCAAGGTCGCGACCTACCACAAGAGCTGGACTTACGTGTCTCACTGGCTGGGCATGGAGGAGCTCGGCTACGTCGAGATCAAGCCCGGCATCCCGCCCGACCCGCAGCACCTGGTCTCGCTCATCTCCACCATGAAGGTCCGGGGTGTGAAGCTCCTGCTCATGGAGGACTTCTACAACAAGAGCGTCGCCGAGCTGGTCACCCAGAAGGCCGGGGCGAAGCTGCTCGACCTGCCCACCGACGTCGGCGCGCGGCCGGAGATCAAGGACTGGTTCACGCTCGTGGACGTGGTCCTGAAGGCGATGGCCGCCGCGGTGTGACCGAGGCGCAGATCGTGTAAAGTCCGGAGCGTGCTGCTCAAGCTGGCCCTCTGGCAGGACGTGCAGGAGTACCTCGAGAAGAGGACCGACCTGGTCATTCCCGTCGGCGGCACCGAGCAGCACGGGCCTTCGGGGCCGCTCGGCACCGACCTCATCATCGCCGAGGAGCTGGCCAACGAGCTCGGCGAAGAGCGCCACGCCATGGTGGCGCCGCCCATCGCCTACGGGGTCTCGCAGGTGCACGGCGCCTTTCCCGGCACCATCGCGGTGAAGCCGGCGACGCTCCTGGCGGTGGTCAGCGACGCCCTCGAGAGCCTCTACCAGCAAGGCTTCCGGCGCTTCCTCCTCGTCAACGCGCACCACGGGTCGAAGGCGACGCTGCAGGCCGCCTGCACGCAGGTGCACGCGCTCTTGCCGGAGTCGCGCTGCCTCTCGGTCCAGTGGTGGGAGCTGCCCGAGGCGAGGAGCGTGCTGCTGGAGATGTTCGGCGCCCGCGAAGGCCACCACGCCACGCCCGGCGAGCTGTCGATCGTGCGGCGCTTCTATCCCCGCGCCGTGCTCGACCTGCCGCCCATGGACCGCTTCGAGCCGGTGCCGCAACTGGTGGCCTGGACCGCGCAGGACTTCCGCCAGCGCTACCCCGACGGGCGGGTCGGCTCCGATCCGTCGCTCTCCAGCGGCATCGCCGGCGACCGCATCTTCGTCGCCGCCTCGCGCGGGCTGGTCGAGGTCCACCGCCGCCTGGTCGAGGATTTCTGAACGTGTCCGCCTACGCGCTGATCGCCGAACCCGAGCCCGCCCAGGTGGAGCTGTACCGCCACATCGCCGCGGCCGAAGGCCTCGAGGTGAGGGTCGCCCGCAGCGCCACCGAGGCCCGCTCGATCCTGGCGACTTTTGGCGCCCCCGCGCTGACCATCACCGAGCTCTCGCTGGCGGGCGCCGACGGGTTCCAGCTCATCGCGGAGATCCGGCGGCTCGCGCCCGAGGAGCACGCGCCCATCGTCGCCATCTCGGCCTTCCGCACGCTGCGCGACGCGGCGGTGCGGCTGCGCGAAGAGCTGGGCATCTCGGCGCTGCTCGCCCGCTCCGCGCCGGTGGACTCCATCCGCCGCGCCCTCAAGAAGGTCCTGGCCGCCTCGCAGGCGCCGCACGGTCCGGCCCCCTCGCACAGCGCGCCGCCGCCCGCCGCCACCCTGCTCGAGATCGACGAGGAGCGCGCCGAGGAGATCCGCCTCCACCGCCTCGACCAGATGGGCCTCGTCGACGCCGGCGCGCAGGAGGACAAAGAGCTGC
>JAYWAJ010000211.1:0-5555 GCA_043782525.1 Deltaproteobacteria bacterium
CCGCCGACGCCGGCAGCATCGCGGCGCTGGGCCACGCCGAAGGCCTGCACGGACACGCGCGCGCCGTCGAAGCGCGGAGCAAGCGATGAGCCGCGCGCCGGAGAGCTTCGTCCGCCGGACGGTGCGGCCCCTCGCGGCCTACGGACCGCCGCGCCAACCTGCCGCCGTGCCGCTGCACCTGAACGAGAGCCCGTACGACCTGCCCCAGGACCTCAAGGCGGAGCTGGTCGCCCAGATCCTCGCCTCCGACTGGTCGAAGTACCCCATCACCGACGGCGCGCTTCTCGGGCAGGCGCTGGCGCAGGCATACGGAGTCGACCCCTCCGCGGTGCTGGTGGGCAACGGCTCCAACGAGCTCTTGCAGCTTCTCCTCCTCGCCTGCGTCGAGCCGGGAGACAAGGTCGTCGTCGCCACGCCGTCGTTCGCGCTCTACGCGCTGCAGGCCAGCGCGCTGGGGGCGCGGGTCGTCGAGGTGCCGCTCCGGGCCGGAGATAACTTCCGCTTCCCCGTCCCCGAGCTGATCGCTGCCGCGCAGGGCGCGAAGCTTCTGCTCATCGGCTCGCCCAACAACCCCACCGGCACCACGCTGACGCCCGGCGACGCGGCGGCGCTGGCCGCGGGAGTGCCGTGCCTGCTCGGCATCGACGAGGCCTACCGCGACTTCTGCGGGCAGGACTTCGCGCCGCTGCTGCAAGAGAACCCGCGCCTGGTGCTCTTCCGGACCTTCTCCAAGGCGCTGGCCGCGGCCAGCCTGCGCGCGGGCTGCATGCTGGCGGCCCCGGCCCTCTGCGCCGAGCTCCACAAGATTCAGCTGCCCTACAACCTGAGCGCCGTCACCTGCCTGGTGGCGCGCGAGCTGATCCGGCGGCCGCAGCTGGTCGCCGAGCGGTCGCGGCTGGTCGCCGACGAGCGCGAGCGGGTGGCGCGGGCGATGCGCGAGCTGGGGATCTGCGTCCACCCGTCGGGCGCCAACTTCCTCCTCTTCGAGCAGGACCGCAGGCCCGCGGGCGAGCTGCACGCGGCGCTCTTCCGGCGCGGCGTGCTCATCCGCAACGTCTCCAGCGGGCCCGCCCTGGGCAAGGCGCTGCGGGTCAGCATCGGCGCGCCCGCCGCCAACGAGGCGTTTTTGGCCGCGCTCCGGGCGGAGCTTGCGCCGTGAGCCTCTTTCTCGACCGCGTCTGCGGCGTGATCTTCGACGTCGACGGAGTCCTCCTCGACGCGCGGCCCAGCTACCACGCGGTGGCGGAAGAGGCGGCGCGGCGGGCCCTTTCGAACCTGGTCGGCGAGGAGAAGGCGCGCGCGGTGCCCTTCGACCGCGCCAGGGAGATCCCGGCCTTCAAGGCCGCCGGGCGCTTCAACGACGACTGGGAGACCGCCCGCGGCATCGCCCTGCTCCTCTGGCTGCGCCTGCGGGGCGAGGCGCCGCCCCTCGACGAATTCCTCGCCAAGGCGGAAGGACGCGGCGTGCGTGGGCTCTTCGAGGCCTATCCCGGCATCGAGCTTTTGCAGGAGCCCATCTCGCGGATCTGCGGGGCGCTCTACGGCGGCGACAAGTGCCGCGAGCTGTTCGGCTTCGACGCTTCCGAGGCGCTGCCCGACGCGCCCGCGCGCGGGCTGTGGGAGAAGGAGGTGGTGCTCCCGGACCCCAGGCTGCTGAAGGCTGTCGCGGAGAGGTTCTTGCTCGCGCTCTATACCGGGCGAAACCCGGGCGAGGCGCGGCTGGCGCTGAAGCTCTGCAAGCTGGCCATCCCCGACGCGCTCTCCTGGGTCGCCGACGGCCGCCCCAAAAAGCCCGACCCCGCCGGCCTGGTCTGGCTCTGCCACGCGCTCTTGAAGGCAGCGCCGCGGGGCTCGCAGGCGCTCTTCATCGGCGACACCGCCGACGACGTGGCCGCCTCGCGCGCGGCGCAGGACTGTGGCGCGCCCATCATCTACGCTCACATCGAGGCGCCCGGCGACACCACCCGCGTGCTGTCGCGGCTCCTCGCGGAAACCTCGGAGGCAAAAGCATGAGCCGCACCGGAACGGTGGCACGCAAGACCAAGGAGACGGAGCTGGAGGTCCGCATCGACCTCGACGGCCGCGGCGAGGCGCAGGTCTCGACCGGCATCCCCTTCTTCGACCACATGCTGGAGACGCTGGCGAAGCACGGCGCCTTCGACGCGCAGGTCCGCTGCAAGGGCGACCTGCACATCGACCAGCACCACACCGTCGAGGACACCGGCATCGCGCTCGGCCAGGCCATCGACCAGGCGCTGGGAGACCGCAAGGGCATCGCCCGCGCCGGCTGCTTCTATTTTCCCCTCGACGAGGCGCTGGCGCGCAGCGTGATCGATCTCTCCGGCCGCAGCTTCCTGCACTGGAACGTCGCCGTCGACCAGGGCCCGCGCAGCGCCATGGATCTGAGCGTGCTCGAGGGCTTCTTCAAGGCCGTCGCCGACGGCGCCCGCGCCAACGTGCACATCGACCTGCTCACCGGGCGCGACTTCCACCACGGGTCGGAGGCGGTCTTCAAGTCGTTTGCCCGGGCGCTGCGGCAGGCGGTGGCGCTCGACCCGCGCCTGGCCGGCACCGTGCCCAGCACCAAAGGGGTGCTGTGACCACTGCCGCTGCCAGGACGGTGGTGGTCGACCTCGGCCTCGGCAACCTGGGCAGCGTGCTGCAGGCGCTGGTGCGCGCCGGCGGCGACCCGCAGCTCTCCACCGACCCGGCGGAGATCGCCCGTGCGCCGCGGGTGGTGCTGCCCGGCGTGGCCGCCTTCGGAATGGGAATGGAGCGGGCAGCGAAGTTCAAGCCCGCGCTGCAGGCGGCCCTCGCGCGCAAGGCGCCGGTGCTGGGCATCTGCCTCGGCATGCAGATCCTCTTCGAGGAAGGCGAGGAGGACGGCCTGCAGCCCGGGCTCGGCCTCTTGCCCGGGCGGGTGACCCGGCTGCCGGCGACCGTGCAGGTGCCGCACATCGGCTGGCAGAGGCTGCAGGCGCACGGCGACTCTCCGCTGCAGCCCTCGGGCTGGGCCTACTTCGCGCATTCCTACCGCTGCGAGGCGCCCGAAGCGGTGACCCAGGCCTTCGCCGGGCACGGCGCGGTCCGCATCGCGGCAGTGGTCGGACGCGGCACGCTCTTCGGCGTGCAGTACCACCCGGAGAAGAGCGCGCACGACGGCGAATCGCTCTTGCGCCGCTTCCTCTTGCTGCCCGGGGGCGCGGCATGATCCCCCTGCTCTTTCCCGCCATCGACCTTCTCGAGGGACGCGCGGTCCGCCTCCACAAGGGCGAGCGCAAGAGCGCGAAGATCTACACCGACGACCCGGAGGCCCAGGCGCGCGCCTTCGTCGCGCAGGGCGCCGCGGTGCTGCACGTGGTCGATCTCGACGCCGCCTTCGGAGGCGCGCGGCAGCTGGCGCTGATCGGGAAGATCGCCAAAGCCGCCGCGCCGGTGCTGGTGCAGGTGGGCGGCGGCATCCGCGACCTGCGCGCCGCCGAGCAGACCCTCGAGGCCGGCGCGGGGCGCATCATCCTCGGCACGGCGGCGGTGGAGAAGCCGCAGCTCGCGGGCGCCGCGGTGGCCCTCTTCGGCGAAGACCGCGTCGCCTGCGGCGTCGACATCAAGGACGGCCGCGCCGCCACCAAGGGCTGGACGGAAGCGCGCGGCCCGGCGGCGGGCGACCTGGCGGCGGAGCTTTCGCAGCAAGGCGTGCGCTGGATGATCGTCACCGCGGTGTCGCGCGACGGCACGCTGGAAGGCTTCGACCTGGCCCTCCTGCGCGAGGTGACCCGGGCCGCGCCCGACGCGCGGCTGGTGGCCTCGGGCGGCGCCGGAGCCCTCTCCCACCTCCGGGTGCTGGCGGCCGCCGGCCTGCACACGCTGGCGGGCGCCATCGCCGGCACCGCGCTCTACGAGGGAAAGTTCACCATCCGCGAAGGGCAGGCGGCCCTCGAAGGGCCGTCGTAATGCTGACCCGGCGGATCATCCCCTGTCTCGACGTGAAGGATGGACGCGTCGTCAAGGGAGTGAAGTTCCAGGAGCTGCGCGACGCCGGCGACCCGGTGGAGCAGGCCCGCGCCTACGGTGCGGCGGGCGCCGACGAGCTCTGCTTCCTCGACATCAGCGCCAGCCTCGAATCGCGGGGCACGCTCCTGGCGCTGGTGGAGCGGGTGGCGCGCGAGCTGGCCATCCCCTTTGCGGTAGGGGGCGGCGTGCGCAGCGCGGGCGACGCCGAGACGCTGCTCCGCGCCGGCGCCGACAAGGTCTCGCTCAACACGGCGGCGCTGGCGGATCCTCGGCTGATCACGGCGGTGGCGCGGCTGGCCGGCTCGCAGAGCGCGATGATCGCCATCGACGCCAAGGCGCGCGGACCCGGGTGGGAAGTGCGCTCGCACGGCGGCACCCGCGCCACCGGACGCGATCTCATCGACTGGGCGCGCGAGGCGGTGGATCGCGGCGCCGGGGAGATCCTGCTCACCAGCATGGACCACGACGGCGTCAAGCGCGGCTTCGCGCTGGAGATGCTGCGGGCAGTGACGGCGGCGGTGCCGGTGCCGGTCATCGCCAGCGGCGGCGCGGGTGAGGCGGCGCACTTCGCCGACGCCTTCGCGGCCGGCGCGGCGGCGGCGCTGGCGGCTTCGGTCTTTCACTTTGGCACGCTGGAGATCTCCTCCGTGAAAGAGGCCTGCGCCGCGCGCGGCTTTCCCATGAGGTGGCCGGTATGAGCCCCGACGACGTCCAGTTCGACGGGCAGGGCCTGGCGCCGGCCATCGTCCAGGACACCCTCTCCGGCGAGGTGCTGATGCTCGCCTGGATGAACCGCGAGAGTCTGGCGCTGACGCTGCAGACCGGCAAGGCGACCTTCTGGAGCCGCAGCCGCGGCGCGCTCTGGGAGAAAGGGGCCACCAGCGGTAATATACTTAGTATCAAATCGGTGAGGCTCGACTGCGACCGCGACGCCATCCTCCTGCGCGCCGAGCCGGCCGGCCCCGCCTGCCACACCGGCGCGCGCTCGTGCTTCTTCGAGCCGCTGCTGGACGGACCGCCCTCCCCCGGCGAGACGCTGGGCGCGCTGGAGAAGGTCCTGCGCGAGCGGCGGGCGAATCCGCCCGAGGGCTCGTACACCGCGAAGCTCTTCGCCGACGAAGCCCTGCGCCACAAGAAGGTCGGCGAGGAGGCGACGGAGCTGGTCATCGCTTCCTTGCGCGGCGACAAGAAGGAGATCGCTCACGAGGCGGCCGACCTCGTCTACCACGCGCTCGTCGTCCTGCAGGCCCACGGCATGGGACTCGAGGAGATCGCCGCAGTGCTGCGGTCGCGGGAAGGCAAGCGGCGCTAGCGCTGAGAGAGCCCTTGCGGCGACTTCCGTCACTCCTCCCGCTTCAGCTCCTTGACCATCACGATCGCGTCCTCGCCCTCGTCGACGTAGTAGTTGGGCCGCACGCCGACGGCGCGGTAGTCGAACTCGCGGTAGAGGTCGAGCGCGCCCTGGTTCGACCGGCGCACCTCCAGCGTCATCAGCGCCGCGTTGGCCTGGTGCGCGCGCTTCTCGCACTCCGCCATGAGGATCC
>JAYWAJ010000212.1:0-5547 GCA_043782525.1 Deltaproteobacteria bacterium
TCAACGCCGCGCAGGCGATGCCCGAGGGCGACGTCGAGCGCAACGAGCTGCGGGTGAGCGGCCGCACCGACGCGCTCGGCAACGCCGTGGTCGAGATCCGGGACACCGGCTGCGGCATCCCGCCCGAGCACCTCGACCGCATCTTCGAGCCCTTCTTCACCACCAAGCCCATCGGCGAGGGCACCGGGCTCGGCCTCGCCATCTGCCACGGCATCGTCACCTCGCTGGGGGGGACGCTCTCGGTGCAGAGCGAGCCGGGCAAGGGAACCCTCTTCCGCGTGGTGCTGCCCACCGCCCGCAGCGAGGCCGACGCCCACGAAAGGCCGCGTCCCCAGCCCCGCCCGGCGCGGCGCGGGCGGATCCTGGTCATCGACGACGAGAAGGATCTGACCGAGGTCACCCGCGACGGCCTCATCGGGCTGCACGACGTCATGACCACCGAGGACGCGCGGCAGGCGCTGGAGTGGATCGCGGCGGGCGACCGCTTCGATCTGATCCTCTGCGACATGATGATGCCGCTGATGACCGGCATGGAGTTCTACACGCGGCTCCACGCGCTCGTGCCGCAGCAGGCGAGCCGGGTGGTCTTCATGACCGGCGGCGCCTTCACGCCCCGGGCGCGGGAGTTCCTCGCCCGGCTGCCCAACCTGCGCCTGGAGAAGCCGTTCGACGTCGACCATATCCTCGCCATGGTCACCGCCCACCTGGACGGCTGGTCGCATGAGAGCGCGGGGCCCTCGGCGATGCGGGCTTGAGGCGACTTCCTTCGATCCGCCTTTACGGCGCGGGCTGCGTCACGGCGTTCGAATCGAGCACCACCGCCGTCTGGGCCAGCGCGCGGCCATGCATCGAGGCGCCGGTCTGGAAGAGGATCGCGGTCTGCGAGAGGAGGATCCCTTCAAAGTGCGAGGTGGTGCCGAGCGTCGCCGCGCCGGCGACCTGCCAGAAGACGTTCTTCGCCAGTGCGCCCCCGGAGAGGAAGATCCTGGTGCCGGCGCTCTCGGCGAGGTTGCCCGAGATCTGGAAGATCCAGACGTCGTTGGCGTTGCCCATCAGCGTCAGGTCCGAGGAGATGCCGACGTTGCCCGCCCACTTGTAGAGGCCGGGCTGCAGCGTCATTCCGCCGATGGCGCCGGTGCCCAGCTCGAGGAAGTCCGGCGACGGGCGGCCGGCCGCGTCGGTATAGGCGGTGCCCATGTCGCTGATGGCGGTGGTGAGGGTGATGGGCGTAGGCGGGGCCTGGTCGGCGGCGTAGACCTTGCCCACCACCTCGGTCGCGGTGGCGAAGCCGGTCGCGTCGGTGAGGACGAAGCCGGCGAGATAGCTCTCGGCGGCCGGGCTGATGGCCACATCGCCGGTGATGGCCGAGGTGGGCACGTTGGTGATCGCCGACTCGGCGAGGATGACGTAGTTCCCCGAGGTCCCGAGCAGCACCGGCGCCAGGTTCGAGTGCGCGGCGGCGGTGGTGAAGGTCCAGCTGAAGTCCTTACCGAATCAGGTCATTTCAGCAGCGGTGCCGGGAGCCGGGATTGCACCCCCCAGGCCACCGGCGCGAACGCCGTGATTCCTGCCGGTTGATTGTTCCGGTTCCGGCTCGCGTGGGCCGGATGCAATCACAATGAGGGAGCGCCTCGACCACTTCGAGGGAGCGCGGCCACTCCCGCGCCCTGGTCGATGCCGATGCGCACCTGCAGCTTGTAGCGGCTGTGCTCATTGAAGCGTTCGACGGCTTCCACCATGTCCAGGGCCATATGGGCTGCAAGCACGGTGTGGTCCGCAACGGAGTCGGGCAGACCCATGGCCGCGAGGTAGGCATCGCCGATCACCTGGGACCTCTCCCTTCCCGTCTTGCCGGCCAGGCTGTCGAAGCGGGTGGAGAGGTCATTGAGCACGCCCACCAGCGCCGCGGCGCTCGCGCCCTCCGAGAACCGGGTGAACTCCACGATGTCTGCGAACAACACCGTCACCTCCGCGTAGCTCTCGGTGATGAGCGCCTCGAAGCCTTCCTGCCCGGCCTCGGGACGCTTGCGCAGGCGCTCGGCGATGGAGTGGGGCAGCACGTTGAGCAAGAGCCGCTCGGAGACCTTCTGCTCCGCCACCACGCGGTCGCAGAGCTTCTTCGTCTCCAGGTGCAGCAGGCGGACCTCGAGCATGTTGTAGACCCGGACCAGGACCTCCGCGAGATCGAACGGCTTGCTGACGAAGTCCTTCGCGCCGGCCTTCAAGGCGCGCAGCTTGTGATTGGGCTGGGCGGTGATCACCAGGACCGGAAGGTAGCCGTCCGCTTCCATTTCCTTGAGGTCCTCCATCACCTGGAATCCATCCACGCCGGGCATCTGCAGATCGAGGAGGATCAGGTCGTAGCGGTGGATCAGGTGGAGCGCGCAGACCTGGGCGGATTCCATGGTGGAGCTGATGGCCGTATACCCTGCGCTGCGCAGCATCCGCTCCAGCAAGAGGATGTTGGGCTGCTGATCATCGACAATCAAAATCTTGCCGCGAAGAACGTCGGCTGAAGTCATCATCGCATTGCACTTCCCTCGTCTGCGGTTCCCGAAGCTGCTCTCTCTGCTGCAACTTGAGAGCCACCTCCGGCGCCTGAGGGATCAATGTGTGCAGGCCGCGAATGCAATCGAAATGAAGGAGTACCTACTTCAATTCGAGAGGTGCAACACATCACACCCAAGCGGTCCTTCGGCAGCCCGAGAAGAGCGCCCCGTTTGACTGCCGTCGTGTCGCACTCTAGTGTGCGGGCCGCTCGGATCCGGCCCCGTACACTTTGGGCGGCCCCGGAGATCAACTCCAGCAGCAGTCCGAAGAGCCCATGCCCAACATCGACTTCTCCATCGGCATCGGCGGAGCCGCCGGCCAAGGCGTCGCGACGCCTGGCAACATCCTGGCGAAGCTGTTCGCCCGCCGCGGCCTGCACATCAATGCCTACAACGCGTACCAGTCCATCATCCGCGGCGGTCACACCTTCCTCACCATCCGCACCAGCGAGGAGCCCGTCCGCTGCATGGGCGACGTGCTGGACATGCTCATCCCGCTGAACCAGGACACGATGGACCGGCACATGAGGCTCATGCGCCCAGGCTCGGCGGTTCTCTACGACGGCGATCGCGTCAAGCCGGGCCCGGTGGCGGAGGGGGTCCAGCTCTGCCCGCTGCCCCTCGGCGAGCTCGCCAAGAACGTCCTCTACTACAACACCGCCGCGGTGGCAGCGGTCCTTCGCCTGGTCGGCGTCGAGCTGAAGCCGTTCGAGGAGATGCTCGCGCAACAGTTCAAGCGCAAGGGCGATGCGGTGGTGGCGGCGAACGTCGCCGCGGCGAACGCCGGCTACGCGTACGCCGGCGCGCACTTCAAGCCATACCCCTTCTCGCTCCCCGACACCGGCAGGCGTCTGGCGGTGGCCACCGGCAACGAGAGCCTCGCCATGGGCGGCGTCGCGGCCGGCGTGAAGTTCTATTGCGCGTATCCGATGAGCCCGGCGACCGGCGTCCTGATGTGGATGGCGCGGCATGCGCGCCAGCTCTCTGTGATGGTCCGGCAGGTCGAGGATGAGCTGAGCGTCATCAACATGACCATCGGCGCTGCGCATACCGGCTGCAGGGCGATGTGCGCCACCTCGGGCGGTGGATTCGCGCTCATGACCGAGGCGCTCGGAGCGGCGGCGATGATGGAGATCCCGGTGGTCTGCATCAACGTGCAGCGCGCCGGACCCGCGACCGGCGTGCCCACCAAGACCGAGCAGGGCGACCTCTGGCAGGTGCTCGGCGCGGGGCAGGGCGACTACCCCCGCATCATTGCCGCGCCCACCAGCATCCGCGACTGCTTCCACCTCATCCCGGAGATCTTCAACCTCGCCGACCAGTTCCAGTGCCCGGCCATCGTCCTCGCCGACCTGCTCGAATCGGAGGGGTTCTCGACCCTGGAGCCTGCCGAGCTAGACTTCAATCCGCCGCGCGATCGCGGCGCGGTCATCGGCCTCGGCGGCGAGGCGCCCGAGGTCAATGGCGGGTACCAGCGCTACCGGATGACCGAGAGCGGCATCTCGCCGCGCGCGGTGCCGGGGACGCCGGGGCACGTGCACGTCGTCTCCACCGACGAGCACGACGAGGATGGCGTGCTCATCAGCGACGAATTCACCGATCCCCACAAGCGGCAGGCGATGATGGAGCGGCGTGGCCGCAAGCTGGACGGCGTGCTTCCCCTCCTCGAGCCGCCGCGCTTCACCGGGCCCGCAGACGCCGAGGTGACGCTCCTGGGATGGGGTTCCACCGAGGGGGTCATCGACGAGGCGGCCGAGCAGCTCGCCGCGCAAGGCATCGCCGTCAACCACCTCCAGATCCGCTGGCTGGTGCCGCTGCAGTCGGAGGCCATCGCGCGGGCGCTGTCGGGCGCGCGCAACCTCATCATCGTGGAGAACAACTACAGCGGCCAGTTCGCGCGCTACCTGCGGTCCGAGACCGGCATCGCGGCCGACGCGCACATCCGCAAGTACGACGGCGAGCCCTTCATGCCGCACCACGTGACCGACGGGGTGAAGAAGATCCTCGCCGGCAAGACGAACAAGTACGTGCCCGTTCACGAGATCCGGGTTTAAGGAGAACCGCGATGGCCGAGACGCATACGGAGCTCCCGATTCCGCTCGCGATCCCACTGGCGACGCTCACCACCCCGACCGCGACCCAGCCGCGGCGCCCGGCGCTGACCGTCAAAGACTTCAAGGGCAAGGTGGATCCCGACTGGTGCCCGGGCTGCGGCGATTTCGGAGTGCTCAACGCGCTCAAGACCGCGGTCGCCGAGCTGGGCCTCTTGCCGCACCAGGTCCTCACCGTCAGCGGCATCGGCTGCTCCTCCAACCTGCCGGGCTACATCAACACCTACGGGATGCATACGCTGCACGGGCGCTCGCTGGCGGTCGCGAGCGGAGCGCACCTCGGCAACCACCAGCTCAAGACCATCGTCACCGGCGGCGACGGCGACGGCTTCGGCATCGGCGGCAATCACTTCGTCCACGCCATGCGTCGCAACATCGATCTCACCTACCTCGTGATGGACAACCAGATCTACGGGCTCACCACCGGACAGGTCTCGCCCACCAGCCGCAAGGGCATGAAGACGAAGAGCACGCCCTTCGGCAGCGTGGAGAACCCGGTCAACCCCATCCCGATGGCGATCGTCTGCGGGGCGACCTACGTCGCGCGCGGC
The DNA here is from genome assembly GCA_043782525.1 of Deltaproteobacteria bacterium. Lineage (GTDB taxonomy): Bacteria > Myxococcota > Myxococcia > Myxococcales > 40CM-4-68-19 > 40CM-4-68-19. The sequence continues at coordinate 5,212 of JAYWAJ010000212.1, forward strand.
TTCTCCGGGCAGCAGAAGCAGCTGGTCGCGCTCATCAAGGGCGCCATCGAGCACCGGGGATTCTCCTTCGTCGACGTCTTCAGCCCCTGCGTGACCTACAACCACGACAACACGCACGAGTACTTCAAGCAGCGGACCCGGAAGCTCGAGGAGATGGGCCACGATCCCACCGACCGTCAGGCGGCCATCGCCAAGGGAGGCGAGTGGGGCGAGACCATCCCCATCGGGCTCTTCTACCAGAACGAAGACGTGCCCGCGCTGGACGAGCTGGAGCCCATTCTCTCCGGGGGCGGTGCGCTCGCCGGCCAGCCGCTCGAGGTATCGGAGGAGAACGCC
>JAYWAJ010000213.1:0-14742 GCA_043782525.1 Deltaproteobacteria bacterium
GCCCGAGAGCGTGACGCGGTCGGCGTCGCCGCTCTTGTAGATCGCCGGATCGTTCCAGCCTGGGACGTTCACCTTGTCGGGGTTCCAGTTGTCCTCGCAGCCGGCCACGCCGGCGGGCGCGGGCTTGCCCATCTCGGCGCCGATGCCGGCGTAGCCGACGTAGACGGTGCCCGCGGCGCCGCCCGCCACCGAGATGACCTTGAGATACGGGCTGGTCGAGGCCGGGCCGCCGTCGGGCAGGTATCCGTAGGGGTGCAGGCCGTCGGAGAGTCCGAAGGCTATGAAGCGCGTGTCGCCCGCCCTCTTCAGGAAGAGGCCGTCCTCGCCGCCGGCGACCCAGAGGTTGCCGCCTTCGTCCATCGAGGCGCCCATCACCGAACCGGAAGGAAGGCCATCGCTCGCGAAGTGCCAGCCGTCCGCATCGGGCACGGTGACGATCACGCCCAGGCGCGAGCCGGCGTCAGGTGAGCCCGCGTCCGGGCCCGCGTCGGCTCCGCCGACAGGACCGGCATCGGCTCCGCCGACCGGACCGGCATCGGCGACGCCGACAGGACCGGCATCAGCGACGCCGACCGGACCGGCATCGGCGACGCCGACCGGACCGGCATCAGCGACGCCGACGGGACCGGCATCGGCGGCGCCGACGGGACCGGCATCGGCGACCGCGACAGGTCCCGCGTCGGCGACCGGATGACCGACCTCGAGCGACCGCGTCTCCCCGCGGCCGCCGCAAGCCGCCGCCAAGAGGGCGGTGCCCAGGATCGACAGGCGCCGCATCTCAGTTCCCGCTGTAGACGGCGACCGCGCCGGCGTAGCTGGTGACCACCTTGGTGACCGGGTCCTTCAGGCTGAACTTGTGGAAGCCCGCCACCATCCGCCGCGACGCCCCCGTGCCGCCGCTCTGGATGTTGGCCACCGCCGCATTGCTGAGCTTGTCGCCGAGCGTGGCGTTGGAGTCGTAGGGCGCGCCGTAGGAGTAGTTGATGACGTTGCCGCTCCCGTCGATGCGCGAGATGCCCGGGCCGTACTGCATCCCCACCCAGACGCCGGAGTCCTTGGGGTCGAGCGCCACCGACGAGACGTACTTCGTCATGATCCTCGCCGTCGCGTCCTCCTTGTGCGCGCCCGCCGAGTCGACCCGGAGGAGGCCGTGCGCGAACGATCCGAACCAGGCGGTGCCGTCGGGTCGCGCGGCGATGCCGGAGATGGCGTCGTCGAGCGCGTAGTCGGGGACGGTCGCGCCCGGCGTGCTGCGCATCAGCGGCGAGATGTAGATGGTGCCGTGCTTCGCGTCCCACTCGGGCTGGTTGTCGGGCCACAGGTCCCAGCGGTCGGCCATGGCGCAGACGGGGCTGGTATGGCTGCAGGTCTGGTCCTCGGTGTCGTTCTCGGCCCAGTCGTAGTTTCCGTTGTAGGTGCCGCTGTGGAACTTGGTCGAGCGGTTGGCGCCGCCCATCCAGAGGTCGTGGTTCATCGGGTCCACCGCGACGCCGTAGTAGGCGTCGGTGAGCCAGGTCGCCTTGCTGGGCGGGCAGTAGCTGGTGGTCAGATCGTAGTCGATGGCGCAGCCGCTGATGGCGGGGTGCGAGTGCTCCCAGACCGGACTGCAGGCGGGCTCGCCGTTGCAGGTGGGCGTGTTCGGCGCGTCGGCCTGGGCCACCGCGAAGCCGTGGTTGCCGCCGAACCAGACGTTGTTCTTCGCCTTGTCCCAGACGATCCGGTAGACGGAGCAGAGCTTCTCGCGGCCCTTGACCTCGGCGTTGACCACGCCGGGGCCGCTGAAGATGTCGTAGTGCACGACCGAGATGCCGCTGCCGGTCAGGGTCACCCGGTCCGCGTCGCCGCTCTTGTAGACCGAGGGGTCGCCCCAGGTGGAGGGGAGCGAGTACTGGTCGCCGCTCCAGGCCGATTCGCAGTCCGCCCTGGGATCCGTGCTGGTCTTGCCCTTGTAGCCGACGAAGACCGTGCCGGCGGGGCCGCCCGCGACGGAGATGACCGGCGTCGCCGTCAGGCTGGGATTCTTGTCGGCGGGCGTGCCGTCCGGAACGCCCATCGCCTTGGCGACCTCGCCGTTCACCCAGCCGTACGGATGCAGGCCCTGCGCGAGGCCGAACTTCTCGAAGTGGCCGGAGAGCGCGCCGCCTGCCGCGCGCATGAGGAAGAGGCCCTCGCTGCCGCCTGCCACCCAGAGGTTGCCGCCCTCGTCGAAGGCGGCGTCGAAGACGTCCTGCGGGCCACCGCTCTGCGGGCCGAAGAACTGCCAGCCGGGAGCGGTGGGAAATGTGAAGGTCTGCAGCGTGCCCGCGTCGGTGCCAACTGTGCCACCGTCTTGCCCACCGGTGCCGCCGTCGGGGACTCCGGTGCCGCCGTCGGGGACTCCGGTGCCGCCGTCGGAGACTCCGGTGCCGCCGTCGGGGACGGCCGTGCCGCCGCCGGTGCCGCCGTCGGTCGCTCCGCCGCTGCCGGTGCCGCCGTCAGGAGTGCCGCCCCCGCCGCCCGAGCCGCCTCCGCCTCCAGCGCCCGCGCCGCTCCCCGAATCGCTGCCCGAACCGGTCCCGCCCGGCTGCCCGTCCTTGCCGCCGCAAGCGACGGTCACCGACAAGCAAGCCACCACCACCGCCCCCACCCACCGACCAACCAAGCGCATCGAGCCGCCTCCCGAGTCCAGGCGCTCCAAGAGCAGGCGGCATGCCAGCGGCATTGGGAAAAAGTTTGCCCCGCGGCGGAAGCCAGGTCCGCCCGCGGCGAGCCGCCTGCCTGGCTGCGTGTTACCAACTCCGCCATGGACGCAGAGGCGTGCTACCGCGCAGTGCAGGGCCGCGACGCGCGCTTCGCCGGCCGCTTCTTCCTCGCGGTGCGGACCACGCGCATCTATTGCCGTCCTGGCTGCCCCGCCCGCCTGCCCCGCCGCGAGAACGTCGAGTTCTATCCTTCCGCCGCCGCCGCCGAGGGCGCGGGCTTCCGCGCCTGCCTGCGCTGCCGTCCCGACGCGGCGCCCGGCTCTCCGGCGCAGGCCGGCACCGCGGCGACGCTCTCCCGCGCGCTGCGGCTCCTCGAGGAATCGGGCGAGGCGCACGGACTGGCAGCACGGCTGGGCGTCACCGACCGCCACCTGCGCCGCCTCTTCGCCCGCCACCTCGGCGCCACGCCCGCCGCCGTCCTGCGCACGCGCCGCCTGCACCTGGCGCGGCAGTTCCTCGAGACCTCGACGCTGCCGATGCTGGAAGTCGCCGAGTCCGCCGGCTTCCGCAGCCTGCGCCGCTTCAACGAAGCCGTGAAGCGCGGCTTCGGCCGCACGCCCAGCGCGCTGCGGAAGGTCGCCACGCCACCGGCGAGCGGCGGCGGCCGCGTCGCCCAGACCCCGACGCTCTCGCTGCGGCTGCCCTTCCATGCGCCGCTGGACTTCGAGGCGCTCTTGGGCTTCTTCAGCGCCCGGGCGCTGCCGGGCATCGAGGAGGTGGAGGGCGGCAGCTGGCGGCGGACGCTGCGCGAAGGCGTCCTCTCCGTGCGCCGCGGCGGCGAGGGAAACCTGAACGTGGAGATGCCCGCCGCGGCGGCCCCGCAGGCGCTGCAGCTTCTGGCGCGAGTGCAGCGCGTCTTCGACCTGCGGGCCGATCCCCGCGCCATCCACGAGCACCTCTCCCGCGACGCCGGCCTGCGCCCGCTCTTGCGCCAGGGCCTGCGCGTGCCGGGCGCCTGGGACGGCTTCGAGATGGCGGTGCGCGCCATCCTGGGCCAGCAGATCACGGTGCAGCGCGCGCGGGCGCTGGCGGATCAGCTGGTCGACGCGCACGGCGAGCGCCTCCCGCACGGCCGTCTCTTTCCGACCCCCGCGGCGCTGGCCGAAGTCGAGCTGCGCGGGATGCCCGGCGTCCGCGCCCGCGCCATCGCCGGGCTGGCCAAGGCAGTCCGCGACGGCCACCTCCGGCTCGACGGCGCGCTGCAGCTCGACGCAACCTGCGCCGCCCTCTGCGCGCTGCCCGGCATCGGCGACTGGACCGCGCAGCTCATCGCCCTGCGCGCGCTGGGCGAGCCCGACGCCTTCCCCGCCGCCGACCTGGGGCTCTGCCACGCGCTCTCGCTGACCCCCCGCGACCTGCTCGCCCGCGCCGAAGCCTGGCGGCCGTGGCGCGCCTACGCCGCCGCGGCGATCTGGCTCGCCTGAAAATTAATTTTTTTTTCGCAGAACAGAACAGGTGAAGGAGGACCGCGTGCTGCGCATCGACCAGGTCTCGACCCCCATCGGCACCGTCCACCTCGCCGCCTGGGGCGACGCCCTCTGCGCCCTGACCTTCGCCCCGCCGGACCTGCGGCCCAGGTTCGGCGGCACCGTCCCCTGCCGCGAGCCGCTCGCCGCCGCCGCGCGCGTTCGCGCCTGGTTCGAGGGCGATCTGCAGGCGCTCGATGATCTCGAGCTCGATCCCGGCGGCACGCCCTTCCAGCGCGCGGTCTGGGCGCTCCTGCGCAAGATCCCCCGCGGCGAGACGCGCACCTACGGACAGCTCGCCGATGAGCTGGGCTCGTCCCCCCGCGCCGTCGGCGGCGCCAACGGCAGCAACCCGATCTCCCTGGCCATCCCCTGCCACCGCGTCATCGCCAAGGGCGGCGCGCTCTGCGGCTACGCCTGGGGCGAAGACCGCAAGCGCTGGCTGCTCGACCACGAAGTCCGGCTCACCGCCCGGGCTTTACCTGCATCACGGGGCGCGGCAGCGGCCCTTTGACGACCGGCGTCTCCACCGGGCGCCGGTTGGCCACCACCACGAGCGCGAGCGGGTCGCCCGAGTTGCCGTCGAAGCGGTAGGCGGCGCGCACCAGGTCGCCTTCGCGAAGCTGCGCGGCGGTGGAGGGATGGTCGTCGAGGATGACCTTGGTGGCCGCGTCCATCCAGAGCGGGATCGGATTCGGTCCGCCGGAGTCCAGCGTCACCGCGCCGTCTCCGCTCATCGCCACCGTGCCGCTGATCTGCCGCGTGCTGGTGTCGGGCGGGAGGCGCACCGAGGCGAGGCTGAGGTCGTCGCGGTGGACCGCCGCGGGGGCCGGCTCCTCCGGGCGCGCGCAAGCAACGAGGGCGAGGACGGCGAGGGCGAGGCGCATGGGCAACTCCTTTGCTTTCCCAAACCTTGGCCCTGCGCAAGGCGGTGCAAAGACTCGGGCGCCTGCCCGCCCCCACGGATCACGCTGGCGAGGGCCCGTTCGTTGTCAGCGGCGCCTTGCCACCCAAGCTTTACCGCGGGTCCGCGTCGTTCCGGATCCCACGTTGCGGGGGCAGCATGCGGACTTGGGTGGCGGGGTTGGGGGCGGTTCTTCTCTTCGGATGCGGGGACACCAGCCACACTCCGGTGGGCCAGACGCCGGATTCTGGCAGCGGTAGCGGCGGCGCCACGCAGCACGCGCTGCGCGTCAGGGTCACCGGCAACGGCGAGGCGCGCGGGTCCACCCCGGCGTTCTCCTGCCGGACGGACTGCGCCCAGGCCATCGACGCCACCGCCACCGTGCACCTGGTCGCGCTCCCCGACGCCGGCTGGAAGTTCGACGGCTGGCAGGGCGCCTGTTCCGGGACCGCCGGCTGCGACCTGGCGATGACGGTCGATCAGAGCGTGACCGCGGCCTTCTCCGCCCTTCCGCCTCCTCCGCCCGGCACCGCGCGGGTCAGCGTGGTCCCGCAGGGCACGGGAACCGGGCGCGTCACCTCGAGCCCCACCGGCATCGACTGCCCCGGCACCTGCGGCATGACCGCGACCATCGGGACCGTGGTCACGCTCACCGCCCGGCCCGACGCCAACTCGGGCTTCGCCGGCTTCGGCGGCGGCTGCAGCGGCCCCAGTCCCTGTACGGTGACCGCCAACGCGGACACGGCGGTGTACGCGAACTTCAGCCTCAATCCGCCGCCGCCTCCTCCTCCGCCGCCGCCCCCGCCGCCTCCTCCTCCGCCTCCTCCGCCGCCCCCGTCCAACGCGTGCGCCGGCATCGCGGGTCCTGATGCAGTCGTGATGCAGCAGTTCGTTTCCAGCCCGAGCCGTCCCGTCATGTGCCTCTCCGGCCTCGGAGACAGGACCGGGACGCTGGCCTTCCCGATGTCCTACCAATCTTCCGATACCCACGGCTCGCTCATCGACTTCGTCACCGACGCGAACACCTTCCTGCGCGAGTCCTACTTCGGGTCCGAGGGACTCGGCCCGCTGCAGCAGCCTCATGGCCTCGCCTCCGCGGGCGGCCCGCCGCACATGTTCCCCTATGGGCCCGCGCTCGACCTGGGCAGTTGGGACAGCGCCGGCTTCCAGGTGGGCAACATCATCACGCGCGCCAAAAACACCGTCTCCGCCGGCTCCTTCGGCGACCCGTCCGGCGGCGTGCTCCTCGCCGGCGACATCGCCTACGGCTCGCCCTTCGACGCCTCGGTGCCCTACCAGCACCAGGCGATCATGTGGACGGGTGGAGGTCAGGCCTTCGCCTTGCGGTGGCGGCAGCCGCTCGCGTCTTCCGGGCCGGTCTTCGGCGCGGGCGTCGACGTGCTGGGCCGCTCCCTCGTCATCACCGGCGGTGCGGTGGGCGGCACCATCACCGCCCAGTGGTTCGACCGCACCGGAGCGCCGCTCACCGGCGAGTTCACCCTGGTCACCGGCTTCGTCGCCTCCAACCAGACCTGGTTCGAGACCTCGCCCCTGATCGGCGGCGGCCTCGAGGTCCGGAGGATGGACTACGACATGTCCGTCGGCATCGTCGCCCACGCGCTGGTCCTGGTCTCCAGCGGCGCCGCCGAGGTTCGCCCGGCGCCGCAATGGATGGTCGACCGCCCCAACACGCGCCTGCAGATCGCCCGCGGCGGCCGCGCCTACGCCGTGCTGCCCTTCGGCACCGGCGGCCGCGACGCGACCAACTTCCCCTGCACGCAGAAGCTCGAGATCGTCGCCCCCGACGGCACCTCCTGCGGCGCGCGCGACTACCCGATCGCCGCCGGCAACTGCCAGACCTATGACCTGACACTGGCCGAGAACGGCACCGTCATGCAGCAGCTCCCGCCGTCGATGGAGACGACGCTCAGCCTTTCGTACCTGAATCACACCTGCACCTGGCGGTTCTGGACGCACGCGGCGCAGTGAGGCTTTGCCAAAGCGCGCGCGGCTCGGTTAGGTTGCGCGCGCCATGGGCGAAAACACCTCGAAGAGCGTGCCGCCGGAGCCGAGCGGCGGGATGTCGTCGGCGCAGCGCCAGGAGCGGCTCGGGGCGCTGCCGCCGCGGGAGAAGCTGGCGGCGCTCGACGCGCAGGCGGAGCTGGGCGGCGGGCCGGAGCGGGTCGAGAAGCAGCACCAGGAAGGGAAGCTCTCGGCGCGGGAGCGCATCGGGCTCCTGCTGGATCCGGGCAGCTTCATCGAGCTGGACAAGTTCAAGACCCACCGCGCCGAGGACTTCGGCATGTCGGCGAAGAAGATCCTCGGCGACGGCGTCGTCACCGGCTACGGCACCGTCGAAGGGCGGCAGGTGTTCCTCTTCGCGCAGGACTTCACCGTCTTCGGCGGCAGCCTCTCCGGCGCCTACGCCGAGAAGATCTGCAAGGTGATGGACCTGGCCGTCTCGACCGGCTGCCCGGTGGTCGGGCTCAACGACTCGGGCGGCGCCCGCATCCAGGAGGGCGTGGTCTCGCTGGCCGGCTACGCGGAGATCTTCTACCGCAACGTCTCGAGCTCCGGCGTGGTGCCGCAGCTGTCCGCCATCCTCGGGCCCTGCGCGGGCGGCGCCGTCTACTCGCCGGCCATGACCGACTTCATCGTCATGGCAAAGAATACTTCGTATATGTTCATTACGGGCCCCGACGTCATCAAGACGGTGACGCACGAAGAGGTCTCGAAAGAAGATCTGGGCGGCGCCCAGGCGCACAACGCCAAGAGCGGCGTGGCCCACTTCGCCGCCGAGGACGAAGCGGGCGCCCTGCGGACCTTGCGCGAGCTGCTCAGCTTTCTGCCCTCCAACAACCTCGACGAAGCGCCGCTGGTGCCGACCGCAGATCCCCTCGACCGGCGCGACGAGGCGCTCAAGACCATCGTTCCCGAGAACGCCAACAAGCCGTACGACATCAAGGAAGTGATCCGCGCCGTCGTCGACGACCGCCACTTCTTCGAGGTGCACGAGCACTGGGCGAGGAACATGGTCTGCGGCTTCGCGCGGCTGGGCGGGCGCAGCGTCGGCATCGTCGCCAACCAGCCGGCCATCCTCGCCGGCGTGCTCGACATCGACGCCTCGCGCAAGGGGGCGCGCTTCGTGCGCACCTGCGACGCCTTCAACATCCCGCTGGTGACCTTCGTCGACGTGCCGGGCTTTCTGCCGGGCACCGCGCAGGAGTGGGGCGGCATCATCACCCACGGCGCCAAGCTGCTCTACGCCTTCGCCGAGGCGACGGTCCCCAAGCTGACCGTGATCACCCGCAAGGCGTACGGCGGGGCCTACGACGTGATGGCCAGCAAGCACATCCGCGCCGACGTCAACCTCGCCTGGCCGACGGCGGAGATCGCGGTGATGGGGCCGGAGGGCGCGGTCAACATCATCTTCCGCGGCGAGCTGGCCAAGGCGCCGGACTCGCGGCCGGAGCTGGTCAAGGCGTATCGCAACACCTTTGCCAATCCGTACAAGGCGGCGGAGCTGGGCTACGTCGACGAGGTCATCCTGCCGGAGGAGACGCGGCCGCAGCTCTGCCGCGCGCTGGCCATGCTGCGCAACAAGCGGCAGGACGTCCCGCAGCGCAAGCACGGCAACATCCCGCTGTGAAGAATCTTTGATGCGGTGACTCGGGGAGCGTAGCCTCGAGGAACGGAGGCAGGTTTGATCACGCTGTTCGCCGAAGCGCGGCGAGAATTCCCTAAGAAACGCGTCGTCGTCGGCGTCGCCGTCGAGCAGATCGCGTCGTGGATCCTAGCCGCGGCGGGCAATCGCCACAGTGAGTCAGTAGCGGCCGCCGCAGCCACATCCGGAAATGCAACGCTCGAGTCCCTCCTCGCGCAACTTGAAAAGGCAGATATCGCGAATTTGCCCGCCGACGCATCGTCGCTCCGGGCGTGGCTCGCGAGTGCCGACGCGGCCTTTCCAAAGTGAACACGCGGCGCGAGCTCTCCCTCCTCGACGCGGTCGGCATTGGCGTCAACGGAATCGTCGGCAGCGGCATCTATCTGCTGGTGGCGCCGCTCGCCCGCGTGGGCGGCGGGTCGTCGGTGGCGGGCGTCCTCGGCTGCGGCGTGCTCTGCATGCTCATCGCGCTCTGCTTCGCCGAGCTCAGCTCGATGTACGACCGCAGCGGCGGGCCCTACATCTACGCCCGCGATGCTTTCGGCGTGCACGTCGGCTACGCGGTCGGGTGGCTGGGCATGGCCACGGGCGTGCTCGGCCTCGCCGCCGTCTCGGTCGGCTTCGCCACCGCGCTGGGCCGCTTCATCCCCGCGGCGGGGGCGGCGCGGGTCCCGGTCGCGGTCCTGCTCATCTGCGCTCTGGGCGCCGTCAACTACGCCGGCGTCAAGGCGGGCGGACGGACGTCCACCGTGCTCTCCATCGTCAAGATCGGGCCGCTCGTCCTGGTGGCGCTCCTGGGCCTGCGCTTCGCCGGGCGGGCGCCGCTCACGCTGCACCCGGGGGAGGCCGTCTCCGCGGCCTTTCTCTCCATCTTCATGCTCTCGGGCTTCGAGTACGCGGCCGTCCCCGCCGGCGAGGTGAAGGACGCCCGCCGCAGCGTGCCCCTCGCCATCGTCGGCAGCATCGCCTTTGCCTCGCTGCTCTACGCCCTCTTGCAGCTGGCCGCGCTCGGCGCCCTGCCCGACCTCGCCGCCCACGAGCAGCCGCTGCCCGACGTGGCCGTCCGCGTGCTGGGCGCCTGGGGCGGTCCGCTGCTCGGGGTCGCCGCCGTCCTCTCCATGCTCGGCTTCTGCGCCGGCGTCGCCCTGGTGGCGCCCCGCTACTTCACCGCGCTGGCCGACGACGGACACCTGCCCAGAAAGCTGCGCGAGACGCGGCCGGCCATCCTGGTCTCCACCGTCTTCTGCTCGGCGCTGGCCATCGTGCTCGGCTACGCGTCGCTGGTCGACGTCAGCAACGTCGTCATCCTCTCCGGCTACGCGCTCACCTGCCTCGCCACGCTGGTGCTCCGCTACCGGAAGCCGGACCTGCCGCGCCGCTACCGCCTGCCCTTCGGCCCGGCCATTCCGCTGGTCGCCTTTCTGGCGGCGCTGTCGCTGCTGGTCGCCGCGCGGCCCAAGGCGCAGGAGTGGCGCTTCTCGCTGGTGCTGCTCGCCATCGGCTTTGGCCTGCGCGGCGCGACGGCGCTGTCGCGGCGCACGACCCCGCCGCGCCGTTGAACTCCTCGACATGCTATCCCCACCGTCTGGGTGGCGATGACGCGGGGCGAGGAGACGAAGCCGCAAGCGGGGACGGTGGCGCTCCGCCAAGGCGTGGCGGTCATGCCGCTCGGCAGCGGGCTGCTGGTGCACGACGCGATCGCCTGGCGGCTCCTGGTAACGCCGGACCCCGGGAACATTCCAGCGGCTCTCCGCGCAGGCGCCCCGCTTCCAAAGGTCAAGCCGCGCATCCGGCAGACGTTCTGGGTGCGGCCCGGGGAGATCCCCTCGCGCCAGTTCGAGATCATGCCCGAGGCGCGCTTCTCCTGCGTCGCCTGCGGCACCAGCTGCCGCTCGCTGCAGCTCGGGCCGCTGCTTCCCGCCGACGTCGAGCGGCTGGTCGCGCTGGACTGGCCCGAGCGCGATGCGCAGCAGTATTTCGTCGATCAGTTCGACGCGCCGCTCGACGCCAGGACGGCCCTCGCCGGGGGACGCGAGGTCTTCTTGCGGCGGTCCTCCGGGGGCTGCCACTTCCTGCGCGCCGACAACCTCTGCGACGTCCACGCGCGCTTTGGCGCCGAGGCGAAGCCGCTCCTCTGCAGGATGTTCCCCTACCAGTATCGCGCCACGCCGCGCGGGATCGCGGTGGCCATGCGCTTCGGCGAGTGCATGTCCGCGCCCGCGGCGCTGGGGGGCACAAGGGTCGCCGAGCAGCGCGGCGACCTCGAGAAGATGCTCGACGAGCACGGCCCGATGCCGCTCATCCCGCCGCTGGTCTGGCTCGACGGCGAGACGCTGCTCGCCTTCGAGGAGTACCAGGAGCTGGAGCGCAGGCTGCTGGCGGCGCCCACGCCGCCGCTCGAGGCGAGGGCCGCGCCGTTCGCCGCCGAGGTCTTCCGCACGGTGGCGCCCCGGGTGCCGCAAGCATCGCCCGGCGAGCTGGAGGAGCTGTCGAGGCGCGGCGCCCGGTCGCGCAGGCCGGAGAGCCTGTTGCCCCTGCTGCCGCGGGCGGAGCGCCGGCCCCTCGACGAAGGAGCGCTGGCGCTGGAGGATCGACTCTGCCGCCAGACGCTGTTCAACAAGGACCTTTTCTTCCACCGGGATCTGCAGCACGGCGCCGCGCTGCTGGCCATCAAGAGCTTCTTCGCCCGCAACGATGCGGCTGCCGGCACCGCCTACGCGCTCAACGCCGCCTGGAAAGCGGGCGCGGAGCGGCAACTGCGCGAGCTGCTGGCCGGCCTCGACACGCTCGGCCTCGCCGCGCTGGTTGCGTTTGACCCGCGTTGATCGGCCAGGACCAGGGCCGGTCAGCGGCGTGAACAGCTGATACAGTCGGAGCATGAAGGAGACGCCCGGCCGCATCGAGTTCATCACCCTGCTGGTGGGGAGCGGCCCGGGCGGGGCCGGCGTCGTCCTGCCGGTGCCGCGCGAGGTGAGCGCCGCGCTGGGCAACCGCGGGCGCGTCGAGGTGAAGGGCACCGTCAACGGGCGGCGGCTCCGGGTGGCGGCCATGCCCGACGGCAAGGGCGGACACACCATCCAGCTCGGCGACGGCTTCGCCGCGGGCGAGCGGGTGAAAGTAGTCCTCGAGCGCATCGAGCTGGAGGCGCCGGTGGAAGCGCCGCCCGACTTGAACAAGGCGCTCGGACACCACCTGCAGGCGAAGGCGGCCTGGGAGAAATTTCCGCCGCCGTCGCGGCGCGCCTGGGTCGAGTACCTCGCGCAGAGCAAGAAGGCCGACGTGCGCGAGAAGCGCGTCGCCGAGGCGGTGCAGCGCATCGCGCTGGGGAAGACCCCGTAAGATCCCGCCATGCAGCTGCGCGTTGCAGAGCGGGTGGGCCGCCTTCGCTGGATCTTCCTGCCGCTGGGGCTGTGCGCGCTGACTGCGGTCGGAGCGCACGCGGCGGCAGACGTGGTCGGCGACCGGGTGCTTTGGTGCGTGGACCGCATCGCCGCCTTCTGCGACGGCGTCTTCGCCAGCTGGTCGGTGACGGCGCCGCTGGTGGACCTGATCGGGATCTCGCAGCGGACCTTCTTCGCCCGCGCGCTGGCGCTGGCCTGGGAGCTGTCCGCCGACGCGCTCATCGCCATCCCGCTGCTCGGCTACGACGAGCGCGAGGGCGCGGTCGAGCTGCGCACTGCCCGCGCCCTCTTGCGCAAGAGTCCCACGCCGCAGCGGCTGGTGCGGCCCGTCGCCACCGTGCTGGTGGCGGTGGCGGGCGCCTGCTCCGTCGCGCGCCTGGTGCAGGGCTCGGTCCAGCTCGCCCTGCACGCGTCGCTGCTCTCGCACTTCGCCGCCGCCTGCGTCCTCTTCGCGCTCTTGATCGTCTTCGTGCCCCGCGCCGGCTTTCGCGCGCTAGAGCACGCCGACCAGAAGGGCCACCTCGTCTCCATCGGCATCCTCGGCACGGTGGTCCTCGCGCCCATGATGCTGGCCGCGCTCTACGCCTCGCCGCTGGTCTCGTTCTTCCGATGAGGCGGCTGCTGCCCATCGAGCTTTTGCTCGCCGCGCTCTGCCTCTGGGCGGCCTGGTACCACACGCCGGCGGGGGCGCTGGTGCGGACGGCGGGCGCCTGGTTCCTGAAGACGCGCAGCACGGCGCGGCCGCTGCTCGCCTACTACGGCGCGGGAGTCTATCTGCCGCCGCGCGCCGCGCCGCCGCCGCCGCTGGCAGCGCCGGTCCCTCCCGCGCAGGCGCTGGGCTACGGAGCCTGGGCCACCGCCGACCAGCGCGGGACGCCCGCCGCCTTATCCGCCCAGATCAAGTCGCTCTCGGCGCGGCTCGAAGGCTCCGACGAGGCGGCGATGCTGGCGCTTTTCTGCGGCGAGGAGTCCGCCCGCTACGCGCTCTCTCGCGCGCAGGACGAGACCGGCTCCCCGCGGCTGGAGGATCTGGCCCGCGCGCTGCCGCCCCGGTCTGCCGACTGCATCGCGCAGGCCTCGCAGGCGCTGATGCAGGCGGGCGCGTACTCCCTGGCCTGGCCGCTGCCGGAGGCGGTCCGCATCACCTCGCCGTTCGGAATGCGCGAGCACCCGGTGCTGGGCGTGCGCCGGCTGCACGCCGGCGTCGATCTCGGCACCGCGGTGGGAACGCCGGTCCGCGCCGCGGCGGCCGGCGTGGTGCGGCGCGCCTCGAGCGACGGCGTCAACGGGCGCATCCTCGTCCTCGACCACGGCCGCGGCGTGACGACGATCTACTGCCACAACGACGAGCTCCTGGTGCAGGACGGAGAGCGCGTCCGCAAGGGGCAGATCATCGCCGCGTCGGGCAACACCGGCCGCTCGACCGGGCCGCACCTGCACTACCAGCTGGATCTGGCCGGGCAGGCCGTCGACCCGCTACGGTACCGCGCGGGCCATCCGCGGACCTCGGCCTCGGGCGCCTCCGACTGATCAGTCCCAGCGCACCGGGTAGCGGACGGTCGTTCCCGCAGGCGTCGACTCCACCAGCTCCGGCTCGCCGATGGAACCCTTGGTCGAGGTCGCCTCGAAGACGAAGAGCAGCGTGCCGCGCAGGACCTGGAAGGCGGCGGCGGGCGGCGCTTCGCCGGCGAAGCGCGCCAGCACCGTGCCGCCCTTTCCTTTCCGCTCGAAGGAGAAGTTGATGCCCTTGATCACCAGCGAGAAGAACATGTCGAGGTTGCCGAAGATGGGCTCGGGCGACTGACCCAGGAACTGGATGGCGAGACGCAGCACCGGCTGGAGCAGGGACCAACCCAGCGGCCGGGCGCAGGCGAGGCCACACTCGGTCAGCACCTCGGTCGGCACCAGCGTGCCGAGGGCCTCCTCCACCTCGTCGATGGGCTTGCTGTCGAGGAAGCCCAGCGCCCGCGGCGGATGGTCGATGAGCGCCTGCGTCTCCGGCGACACCTTGGCGCGGACCTCGGGCAAGAGAGCGCGCCCCTCGACGAAGCCGAGGAGCGCATGAAAGAAGGTGCCCAGTCCCTGTCGCGAAGAAGTCATGCTCCCTTGGTTAGTGGACGGCGGCGCTCCAGACAACTGCGTCGGCGCCGGTCGTCTGGATCTCAGGGCGGATCATCGACACAGCCCGCCGCCGTCAGCCGCCGGTCGATGCCGCACTCGCAGTAGGTGCCGATCAGGTCCGGGTCGTCGTCGGTCCAGCTTCCCTGCGTCGCATCGCAGGCCTGCTCGGAGACCGCGGGCGACAGCCAGCAGCCGCCCGCGCCGGGGCTGTACGCCGTGGGCCAGGCCTTGCCGCAGTCGCAGGCGGCGCCGCTCCAGGCTCCGCCGCTCGCCGCGCACAGCTCGCGCTCGGCGACCTTCTCGAGGAGGAAGGCGCGCCCGCCGGTCTCGGGGCGGAGCCACAGCCTTCCGCCGTCGCGGCTGAGGGTGAAGGCGTAGGCCGAATGAAAATGAAGCCCAGGATCGCCCGCGCGCCCGCGCAGGAAGAAGCGGAGGGAGCGATGCC
>JAYWAJ010000214.1:0-14686 GCA_043782525.1 Deltaproteobacteria bacterium
TGCAGCGCAGCGGGGCCGCGGCGTCCCTGGCGCAGCAGGGCGGTGGCGAGGTTGGTCTCGAGCTCGGGGCTGGTCATGCCCTCGTCGACCAGCGCGGTGTAGAGCGCTGCGGCGCGGGCGAGGTCGCCGGAGAGGAAGGCTGTGTTGGCCTGGGTGAAGAGCGCATCCTGCGAGACGTCGGCGGGTCGCGTGAGGGGCGCGGCGGGCGTTGGTGCCGGCGTGATGGCGGGCGCAACGGGGATGGGCGCGGGCGACTGCGGCTGTGCGAGCGGTAGCGATGGCGAAGGGGCAGGAGGGGACGCCGGCGGCGGTGAGGGCGGAAGCGAAGGCGTGGGCGGATGCGACTGGGCACGTGCGGGGGCCGCGAGCGCGGTCACCAGGAGAAAGAGCGCGAGGGAGCGCATCACGCGGCCTCCTTGCGCGACTTGTCGAGGGCGAGCAGGACTTGATCGGCGCGCTGCAGTACGGCCTCTTGGGCGGCGGCCGACCGGGCGCCGGGCGCGAAGCGGGCGCGATCGCACTCGTCGAGGACGCTGATCAGCTTGTCGATGGTGACGCGCTCGTGGCCCTTGGCGAGCAGGGCCTGCACCAGCTCGTCGCGCAAGAGGCCCGCGGCGGTGACGCCTTGCTTGTCGGAGAGGTAGCCTTGCAGCGCGCGCGCAACCTCTGCGTAGAACTCATCCGCTGCGCCACCTCCCGACTTCTGTTGGGCGAGCAGCTGCTCGGCGGTGCGCAGGCGGCGGCGGGCCGCGCTGGTGGCGAGCTTGAAGCGGCGCTGCGTGGGATCGATCGACACCAGGCGGCGGGCGCGCTGGCCCAGCACCAGGAAGCCGGCGAGCACCGGGCCCACCAGCAGCGCGGGGAAGAACCAGGGCGCCGTCCATGGGGGCGCGGAGGCAGTGAGCCCGCGCGTGTGTAGTCGGATGGGCCGCAGTCCTCCTGCGGCGAGGAGGTTCTGGGCGGAGGGTGCTCCGGAGGCCGCGCTGGCTGCAGCCGCGCCCACGGTGACGCGCAGCGGCTGGGTGCGCAGCGACTTGTACGCGCGCGCCTGTGGATCGAAGGTCTCGAGCGTGAGCGCGGGGATCTCCAGCTCGCCCGTGCGCTCGGGGACGAGCAGCTGATCGACGGTGCGCGTGCCGCCCACACGCCCCTGCTCGAGCGTGCCCTTGTCCGCGCTGGTGGCGTCGTAGGCGCGCAGTCCGGGGACGGTGGGCAAGCGCGGCAGCTGCAGATCGCGCAGGTTGCCGCGGCCCGAGGCCACGAGGCGCAGCGTGACCGGCTGGCCGGCGGTGACGGTCAGGGGCTCGACCGAGGCGGTGAAGCTCCACTGGCCCACGTTGCCGTGGTCAAAGCCGGGCGGCGCGCCGGGCGGGAGCGGCTGCACGTCGAGCGTGATCGGCTCGGTGCGGCGGCGCGTCGAGGAGCGTGAGAACAACAGCCCCATGCCGGTGAGCACCTCCACCTCGGCGGGATCGATCAGCTGCGCGCCCGCCTTGAGCGGGAAGAGCGCGCGGCGCCTGAGCAGGAAGGCCGTCATCGGCACCCCGTCGATCACGCGGGCCTCGCCCACCAGCTGCTGCGGCGCCTCGATCTCCTCGGTCCAGAACCCGTCGAGCCGCGGCAGCTGCAGCTTGTCGATGCCGCTGACGTTGATGCGGGCGAGCAGGTAGAGCGAATAGGTGATCTGCTGGCCGACGAAGGGATGGTCGTTGTCCACCGTCGCGCGCAGCAGCAAGTCGCGCTGGCCGGGGTGGACGTCGGCAAAAGGATCGAGTCCCTCCGGGGGCGGCTCGTCGAAGGCGCTGAGCGGGTCGGGCGGGCGCCGCCGGTTCTGCTGGGGACGCGGCGCCTGCCCGGCGGGGACCACGTGGACCTTGAGCGGCTGCGTGCCGTAGCTGCGCCCGTGGTAGTCGAGCAAGACCTTTTCGATGACCAGGTCCCCCGCCCGCTTCGGCGTCAGCGCCAGCGCGGTGACGATGGTCCGATGGAACGAGGGCGCGCCGTTGACGAAGGCGAAGCTGACCTGCTCCGACTGCGACCGGCTGACCAGGTCGAAGTCGGCGAAGGCGGGGAGCTGCAAGTCGCCGGGCTCGCCCTTCGACGCGTAGGTCGCCGTCACCTGGAGGTTGACGGTGCCGTCGAGCGCCACCTGATCGGTGTCGAGCGTCGCCGACAGCTCCACCTCGGCGGCGGCGAGCGCGGCCAGCGGCAAGAGCAGTGCGAGCGCCAGCGCGCTACCAGTCCTTCTCCACTTCACCGCGCCGCGCCTCCTTTCGCTTGTCCTTGGCGAACCGCCACACTTGCAGGTTTTTCTCTCCCGCGCGCAGGGCGTCCAGGAGCCGCTCCGCCTCGCTGCGGTCCACCGGCTTCTGCTCCGCCGCCTGCGGCTCCTTCTTCTCCTCCTTGGGCGGCTCCTCTTGCTGCTGCCCCGCCTGCTGCTTCTTCTCCTCCTCCTTCTTCTGCTCCTTCTCGCCCGCCTGCTTCTGCTCATCCTTCTGCTGCTCGTCGCCCTTCGACTTGTCGGGCTTCTGCTTCTCCTGCTGGTTCTTCTCCTTGCTCTGCTGCTCCTGCGGCTGCGGCTGGTTCTGCTTGCGCTCCTCCTGCGTCTTGAGCAACAGCTCGAGGTTGACCTTGGAGTCCGCGTCCCCCGGGTCGAGCGCCAGCGCCTGCGCATAGGCCTTCATCGCCTGCTCGGGATGGCCCAGCTGCTCCTCGGAGAGCCCCAGCTCGAAGGCGGCGGGGGCCTTGAGCGCAGGGTCCGACGCCTGCAGCGCCTGCAGCACCTCGTCGTGCGCCTTCTGCGCCTGTTCGGCGCCGAGCTTGAGCAGCTGGCCGGCGCGGTCGTAGTGCAGCTCCGCGGAGTCGGGCATCCGTTCCAGCGCGCGGTCGTAGGACTTGAGCGCGCCCTCGGCATTGTTCTGCGCGGCGAGCGCGTTGCCTTCCGCGACGTCGGGATCCTCCTTCTCGTAGAGCCGGTGCGCCGCCCTTCCCAGCGCCGCGGAGAGCTGGTGCAGGACGCCCGGCTTCTCCACCGGCTTCGCCACCATCACCACCCGCTCGGGGGCGGCGAGGATCAGTGCCAGGAGGAGGATCACGCCGCCCTCCTGCGCCAGAGCGGGCCCTCGCCCAGCGCGGCGCCGAGGCAGAGCAGCGCAAAGGCAGGCCAGGCGAACCACAGGTACTTGTCGTCGTACTGCACCGAGAGCCGCGACTCGAGCTCGCCCTTCTGCAGCTTGTCCAGCTCGGGCAACAGCTGCAGCACGCCCAGGTCGGTGCCGGAGCCGCGCAGAACCATCCCGTTGCCGCGCGAGGCCAATTCGCGCAGGCCGGCGACGTCGGTGCGGGTGAGCACGGTGCGGCCCTCGCGGTCCTTTTTATACCCAGTTACCGTTCCGTTCTTGTCGGTGACCGGAATCGGCTCGCCCGACTCGCTGCCCACCGGGACGGCGTAGATGCGGATGCCCGCTTCGCCCGCCTCGCTGGCGGCCTTGAGCGCGTCGCCCTGCTGGTCCTCTCCGTCGGTGATGAGGAGGACCGCCTTGGCCGCCGCCGAGCCGCGCCCGCCTCCTTCCAGCACCCGCTTCGCTTCGAGCAGGGCCGCGGCGATGGCGGTGCCCTGCTGCGGCATCCCCGCCGGGTCCACCGCCCGCAGGAAGAGCCGCGCCGCCGCATAGTCGGTGGTGAGCGGGCACTGCACGAAGGCGTCGCCGGCGAAGACCACCAGGCCCACCCGGTCTCCCTTGAGCCGGTCGAGGAGCGCGGTGACTTCGAGCTTGGCGCGGTCGAGGCGGGAGGGCTTCACGTCGCGGGCCAGCATGGAGTTGGAGGCGTCGAGCGCGATGACGAGGTCGATGCCGGCGCGCTTGACCAGCTCGGTGCGCTCGCCGCATTGCGGGCCGGCAGCGGCGAAGAAGAGCAGGGTGAGCCCGACGCCCAGCAGGGAGCCGCGCGCGATCCCCTGCCCGCTGCCCGCCCCCTGCACGACGCTGCCGAAGCGCACCGCCGGCACCAGCCGCGCCACCTGCTCCTGCCGCTTCCAGGCCCGAACTGCCGCCAGCGCACCAAAAAGCAAGCCCAACGGCGCTACCCAGATCCAGGTGGGTGCGACAATCCGCAGATGCTGCCCGAGCAGCGTAAACTGCATCCCGCTCATCCCGCCTCTCCCCGAAGCCCGAAGCCCGAAGCCCGAAGCCGCCTTCCGGCGCCTTCCCCCTGAGGCCTGAGGCCTGAGGCCTGAGGCCTCAGCTTCGCGGTCTGCACCGAGCTCAAGGAGCCCCCGACAGCCGCGAGCTGCGCAGCGCCAGGCCGAGCAGCCCGAAGAGCGCCGCGGGCAGGAAGAAGCGCGCATACCACTCGTCGTACCGCGTGCTGCCGCCCGCCTCGTAGATCTTGCTCTTCTCCAGCGCGTCCAGCACGGCGTGCAGGCCGCTCTCCAGGGTCTCCTTGTCGGTGGCGGGGTAATAGGCGCCGCCGGTCGCCTTGGCGATCTGCTGCAGCAGCTCCGGATTGACGTCGATCTCGACCGGCTCATAGGTGGTGCGCCCGAAGAGATCGGTCCCGGTCGGATAGGGGACGCGGCCGCCTTTGCCGATAAGAATGGTATAGACCTTGATACCGAGGTCCCTGGCGATCTCCGCCGACTGCAGGGGCGAGATGTTGCCGGCGTTGTTGTCGCCGTCGGTAATGAGGATGATGACGCGGCTCTTGGCGTCGGAGTCCCGCAAGCGATTGACGGCGGTGGCCAGCGCGTTGCCGATTGCCGTCCCGTCGACGATGACGCCGGTGCGCACCTGCTCGAGGAGCTCCTCCAATACCTTGTAATCGAGCGTCAATGGGCATTGCGTATAGGCTTCGCCGGCGAAGACGACCAGGCCGATGCGGTCGTTCTGCCGCGACTCGATGAAGCTCTTCAAGACTTCCTTGGCGACGGTGATGCGATCCTTGGGGCGGAAGTCGGCGGCCAGCATCGAGGTGGAGAGGTCGAAGGCGACCACGATGTCGATGCCCTCGACGGCGAGATCCTGGCGCCGCGAGGCGCGCAGGCGCGGGCCGGCCAGCCCGAGGCTGGTGAGCACCAGGGCGGAGATGAGGAGCGCGCCGGGCAGCCACCAGAGCCGGGCCCAGCGCGAGGGCCGGATGGCGCGCGCCGCCGCCGACGAGGGCAGCACAAGGCGCGGGACTTTGGAGCGGCGGCGCCAGAGGAGCCAGCCGGTCACCGCGGCGGCGAGGAGCCCGCAGAGCGCCCAGGGATGCGCGAGGCCGACGGCGCCGAAGCTCATGCCGCCGCCCCCGGCGCAGGAGGCAGCGAGCGCAAGGGCCGCGTGTGGCGCACCAGCGACTCCGCGCGCGACAGCCCGCGCAGGCACTCTTCCGCGGTCGGCTCCAGCTTGGCGAACTTGACCAGGTCTTCCCAGCGGACTTCTTCCGCCAGCTCCGCCAAATCGAGGCCCATCAGCCGGTGGCGCTGCAAGGCGGTGACGAACTCCTCGCTGGTCAGGTCGAGGGCGTTGAACTGCAGCCGCGCGCCGAGGTAGCCGCGGACGATCTCCGAGAGCCGGAAGATGGCGGCCCGCCCGTCGCCGCGCGTCCAGGGCGCCTCCGACTTGAGGGCGGCCAGCCGCTCCAGGGCGAGATCGTCCGCCTCGACCGGGACGGCCACCTGCGCCGCCGGAAGCTGCCTTTGCCGCCGCCAGGAGCGCAGGGCCAGCGCGGCCACGACGGCGGCGCCGAGCCCGAGGAGCAGCCAGAGCCAGAGCAGCGAGCGCACCCGCACCGGCACCGGCGGCTTGGGTCCGTGGTGCGCGGTGTCGTTCGAGGGAGCTCCTTCTTCCTGGAGCAGGCTGTGGAACTTGAGCGGGCGCCCGCGGATGGTGAGCGTGCGCTCGCCGTCGGGGCCGGTCACGTGCAGCGTCAGGTCGGGCAGGCGCGGCGTCAGCGAGGCGTAGTCGGCGAGGGCCAGCTCGAAGACGGTGCGCGCATGGCCCGCAACTTCCTCGCGGTGCACCCGGGGCGGCGGCGCGCCCTGGGGCAGCGCCAGCGGGGCGGGGTCGAAAGCGGGCAGCGCGTAGACATCGCGCAGGTCGTGGTCGACCGCGATGCGCACGAGGACGTGCTCGCCGAGCGAGACCTCTTCGGGCGCCACCTGCACGTCGAGAGCGATGGGCACCGCCTCGGGCAGCGAGGTGACCGCCCCCGCTGCCAGCAGCACGACGACCGCGATCATCCTCCCCGCCTCCGCGCCCGCGCCCGGAACAGCGCCGCCAGCGGCTGCACGTAGTCGTCGCCCGGCCGCACCCGCACCGCGTCGAGCGACAGCTTGCGGAAGATGCGGTCGCGCTGCGCGGCCCGCTCCTGCGCGTAGGCCTGGTACGCGGTCCGCGTCCGCGCGTCCTCGAAGTCGACCAGCACCGTCTCGCCGCTCTCGGCGTCGGTCACCGGCCACAGCCCGCGCAATTCCGGCAGCTTCTCCTCCACGGGGTCGGTGACCACCACCGGCACCACGTCGTGCCGCCGCGCCATCACCGCCAGCGCGTTCTCGTAGCCGGCGGCGAGAAAATCGCTGACCACGAAGACGACCGCCTTGCGCCGCTGCGCCGTGGTCAGGTGCCCGAGCGCCGAGGTCAGATCGGTGCCGCGGCCCTGCGGCCGGAAGGCCAGCACCTCGGTGATCAGCCGCAGCCCGTGCTTCTTGCCCCGGCGCGGCGGGACGTAGCGCTCGATGCGGTCGGTGAAGAGCAGCAGCCCGGCGCGGTCGCCGTTCTCCAGCGCCGAGAAGACCAGCAGCGCCGCGATCTCCGCCGAGACCTCCGCCTTGGCCTGCGGCGAGAAGCCCGCGTCCTGCGAGGCGCTGCGGTCCACCGCGATCAGCGCCGTCAGCTCGCGCTCCTCGGAGAAGACCTTGATGAACGGCTCCCCCATGCGCGCGGTCACGTTCCAGTCGATGGCGCGGATCTCGTCGCCGGGCTGGTAGGGCCGGACTTCGGAGAAGGCCATGCCGCGGCCCTTGAAGAGCGAGTGGTATCCGCCCGCGAGGGTGTCCTGCACCGCGCGCCGCGTGGTGATCTCGATGCGGCGGATCTTGCGGATGAGGTCGGCGGGGGCGGACATGGGGTGTTCAGGCCTCAGGCGTCAGGCCTCAGGCATCAGGGAGCAGCCTGAGGCCTCTCAAGGGACTTCGATTTTTTCGAGGATGCGCTGGATGACTTTTTCCGAGGTGAGGTTCTCGGCCTCGGCCTCGTAGGTGAGGGAGACGCGGTGGCGCAGGACGTCGTAGGCGATGGCCTTGACGTCCTCGGGGGTGACGAAGCCGCGGTGGCGCAGGAAGGCGTGGGCGCGGGCGGCGAGGTTCAGGTAGATGGTGGCGCGGGGCGAGGCGCCGTAGTCGATGTAGCCCACCAGATCCTTGAGCCCGCTGGCGGCGGCGTCGCGGGTGGCAAAGACAATACTGACGATATAATCCTTCACCTTGGGGTCGATGTAGATGTCGGCCACCACTTGCTGCGCCTTGAGCAATTGCTCGGGCGTCACCACCGCCTCGACCTTCACTTTCGGCTGGCCGGCGACGCGGTCCATGATGATCAGCTCTTCGGCGCGGGTCGGGTAGCCGACCCTGACCTTGAGCATGAAGCGATCGACCTGCGCCTCGGGCAAGGGATAGGTGCCCTCCTGCTCGATGGGGTTCTCGGTCGCCATGACCAGGAAGGGCGCCGGCAGCGGGAAGGTCTGGTCGCCGATGGTGACCTGCCGCTCCTGCATGCTCTCGAGCAGCGCGCTCTGGACTTTCGCCGGCGCGCGGTTGATCTCGTCGGCGAGGATGAGGTTGGCGAAGAGCGGGCCCTTCTTGACCGTGAAGCTCTGCGTCTGCGGCTGGTAGATCTGCGTGCCGACCAGGTCCGCCGGCAGGAGGTCGGGCGTGAACTGGATGCGCTTGAAGCTCAGCTGCAGGCAGTCGGCGAGCGTCTTCACCGTCAGCGTCTTGGCCAGGCCGGGCTCGCCTTCGAGCAGCACGTGGCCGCCGGTGATGAGGCCGATGAGCAGGCGCTCGATCATGGTCTTCTGGCCGACGATGACCTGCCCCGCCTGGGCGAAGACGGCGTCGATGAAGACGGATTCCTGCTGGATGCGGTCGTTGAGGAGCCGGATGTCGTTCGCTGGCTGTGCGCCCAAGGTGCCCTTCCTCTATTTCGCCACCTTGAACTCGACGCGGCGGTTCTTCTCGCGGCCGGCCCGGGTGGCGTTGTCGGCGAGGGGCATGGTCGGACCATAGCCCTTGGCGGTCAGCCGTGAGGCGGCAACGCCTTTGTCCACCAGATATTTCACCACCGCGTCGGCGCGCGCCTGCGACAGCACCGTGTTCTTCTCCGGGTTGCCGGTTGCGTCGGAGTGGCCCTGCACCTCGACCTGCGTCATCTCGGTGTGCTGGGTGAGGACGGCCGCCACCTGGTCGAGCAGCTTGAACGACTTGCGCGCGATCACCGCCTTGCCGGTGGCGAACTCGACCTTGTCGAGGATCTGGATGCCGGTCGCCGTCACCGCCACCATCTGCTTCTTCGAGAGCGGGCAGCCGTGGTTCGAGGCCGGGCCGGGCTCGTTCGGGCAGTTGTCCTCGGAGTCGGGGACGCCGTCGCCGTCGGAGTCCCTCTGCGCCGCGGCGTCGGCCGCGGCCTTTTCGGCGAAGGCCTTGTCGGACGCAGCCTGGTCGGCCCGGGCCTTGTCGGCGGCGGCGGTCTCCGCGGCGACCTTGTCGGCGTAGACCTTGTCGGCGGCGGCCCGGGCAGCGAGCGCGCTCTGCGTGGCGGCCTTGTCGGCGGCGGCCTTGTCCGCGGCAGCCTTGTCCGCCAAAAGCTTGGCGGCAGCGGCCTTCTTCGCCTGGGCCTCGTTGGCGGCGGCGCTGCAGGCGTTGGCGCCGAAGCCCAGCGCGCTCACCACCCGCAAGGTCGGCGTGCCGGGCGCGTCGTTGAGACCGCTGCCGACGGCCACGTCGAAGGTGAAGCCGGGGCCGAAGCACCAGGAGGCGCCGCCGCGGGCTTCGGCGGGCGTCGGGCCTTCGGTCAGCGCCAGGCGCGGCATCGACTTCGCCTCGATCTCGCCGAAGATGCGGCTGGGCGTGAAGCGGCCCTTGGCCGCCTGGAAGACGAGGCCGAAGCGTCCGCCGAAGCCGGCCCCGACGTTCTGCCCGGCCACGGTGCGGTTGGGCGCGGTGAAGGCGAAGGCGTTGGCCAGCACGGAGAACCCGGAGTCCACCTCGCCGACGTGGTGGCCGAAGGCGACCAAGCCCTCGGCGACGGGCTCGCCCCAGGTGGTGAGCAGGTGCCGGTCGCTGCTGGGCAACTCCAGGGTGGCCTGCACCGCCATGTCGAAGCCCGAGGTCTCCTGCCGCAGCAGGCCGAGGCGCGGGGTGATGCGCACGTCGCCGAGGCCGCTGTTCTGGACGATGGGCGAGGTGGCGGTGGGCTGCAGCGTGAGGGTGCCGCGCTCGTTGAGCGTGAAGGGCACGGCGATGGCGAGGGTGAGGGGCTCAAGGACGTGCAGGTCGGCGGTGAACCACGCGCCGGTGCGGTTCTCGACGATCGAGCCGGCCCCGCGGCGGGTCACCGGCCGCTGGGCGTAGTCAAACCAGAACTTGAGGTCGAAGGGCGAGGCCGCTTCCCAGGGCCGCGCGCCTTCGGTGGCGATGATGCCGTCGTTGCCGCTCGCGGGCTTGAAGTTGGAGAGGTTCGCCTCGGGAGGCGTAGAGGCAGCGCGTGCGCCGGTGGCGAGTGCGGCGGCAGCGAAGATGCCGCTCAGCATCGATTTCACAGTCATGTGCACTCCAAGGGAGGTTCCGTCGGGCCGAGTCGCACGCGTATGTGTGTCGAAACGGGATCGCTTGTCAAAGCCCTTGGCGACCGGGCAAGCGGATCAGACGTCCTCCGCAGAGAGCTCGCGGCTGCCGACGGGCTCGTCCCGCACTTCGGCCGGCACCGATCCGTCTTCGGGAAAGTAGCGATCCAGCGCCCGCCGGACGTCGGCCGCGGTGTGGAGGTCGGGGGCGGTGCGGCGGAAGGCGAGGCCCCCGCGTCGCCCGCGCGTGTACCAGAGCAGGTGCTTGCGCAGCTCGCGGATGGCGGCCCGCTCGGCGCCGTCGTCGTCCAGCTCCTCGTGCGCGTGTCCGCCGTTCTCCCGGTACGAGCGCGGCCGGGGCGCGCCGGCGGGACGCTGCAGGCGGTACTTGCCCTGCCGGTCGGCGATGGCCAGCGCGACGTGGCGAAGGATCATCGCCCGCCACTCCAGAAGCGTCACCTCCGGCGGGGTCTCGCCGCGCTCGAGCGCCAGGAGCTCGCGGAAGATCCAGGGATAGCCGCAGGCGCCGCGGGCGATGCGGGCCGCGTCGGCGCCGGTCTCGCGCAGCATCCGGCGGGCCGCCTCGGCGGTGAAGAGATCGCCCGAGCCCCAGACGGAGATCTTCACCGCCTCCTTGGTGAGGCGGATCAGATCCCAGTCCGCCCGCCCGCGGTAGAGCTGCGCGCGGGTCCGCGGATGGAGCCCGACGGCGACGGCGCCCCCCTGCTCGCAGGCGCGCGCGATCTCCGGCGCGTTCTTGTGCTCCTCGTCCCAGCCCGCCCGCAGCTTGACCGTGACCGGCAGCGGCCCCACCGCGTCGACCACCTTGCGGACCGTCCGCTCGACCAGCAGCGGATCGCGGAGCATGGCCGCCCCGGCGCCGTGGCAGCAGACCTTCTTCACCGGGCAGCCCATGTTGATGTCGACCGCGTCGACGGGGCCGTACTGCTCCACCGCCACCCGCGCGCCCGCCGCCAGGACCTCCGGGTCGTGCCCGAAGACCTGGATGGCGAAGGGCCGTTCGTCCTCGGGCCGCTCCAGGTAGCTGAGGGTCCGGTCACCGCCGTGGACCAGGCCGTGCGAGGAGATCATCTCGGTGTGCGCGATCGACGCGCCCTGCTCCCGGCAGAGCAGGCGGAAGGGCCAGTCCGACACTCCCGCCAGCGGCGCGAGGAAGTAGCGGTTGGGGAGGACCAGGTTCCCCAGGTGCACCGGCTGGATGGGCGTGGACATCGCGGGGCAGCTTGTAGCGGCGGCAGGGGAGTCGGGCAAGGGGCTGATGCGCGCCCGCCAGCCTGCTGCCTAGAGTGGACCCATGCTCCGAGGCAGTCGCGCCGCCTTCTTGTCGCTCTGCCTCACCCTCCTCGCCTGCGGGAGCGGCAAGGGCGCCGGGCTGTGCCAGCACAACTACGACTGCGCGTCGGGGCAGGGCTGCGTCGGCGGCGCCTGCACAATCGTGCCCTGCGGCGGAAGCTGCGCGGCCGACGAGGCCTGCGGCACCGACAACACCTGCCTCAAGGCGCAGGGCGCCTCCTGCGCCAGCCACACCTGTCCCGCCGGCTACCCCTGCAACGCCGGCGGCGTCTGCGCCAGGTCCTGCACGCTGGATGCGCAGTGCGACACGGGCTTCATCTGCAACTCGGCGCTGAAGAGCTGCGCCCAGTGCAGCAACAGCACGCAGTGCGAAGGCACCAAGGCCACTCCCGTCTGCGACGACACCGGCTCGGGAAACTGCGTCGCCTGCAACGTCGACTTCGACTGCACCAAGGCGCTGGGCAGCGGCCACTTCTGCGACGCCCACCTCTGCAAGCCCGGCTGCAAGGGCACCGGCGACTGCAACGCCAGCCTGGGCGAGACCTGCGACACCACGGTGACAAAGGGCAGGTGCATCCAGTGCACGGTCAACGCCGACTGCGCGGCGCAGGGCCCGGCCGCCTCCGCCTGCGACGAGACCGGCCACTGCGTGCAGTGCTACGGGACCACGCCGGCCGCGGCCAACACCTTCTGCGGCTCGGGCACGCCCGAGTGCAACCTCGCCAGCAAGACCTGCGTGGCCTGCCTGCCGGCCAACAACGCCAGCCGGCAGGACTGCGAGTATCCGTTCAATGGCACGATGGACCCGCACGACGCGAGGACGTGCAATCCCTCGACCTACAGCTGCCAGGACGGCTGCCAGTTCGACGCGCAGTGCGGCTGCCCGCGCACGGCGTCCGGCGGGGCGGAGTCGGCGTGCCCGCGCGACCCCGACCAGGAGCACTGCGATCCGAGCCGCACCACCATGGCGGGCGCGACCTCTGCCACGCTGGGCGCGTGCGTGCAGTGCACCACCAATACGCACTGCGAATACCGGATCGCCGGGTCCACGCTTCCCGACCCGGTGATCCGGCCCAAGCTGAACGGCGCGCGCTGCGTGACCGACAGCTGCGTCGAAGGCTGCGACACCGACGCCGACTGCTGGCCGGACCACGCGACGACCAACGGCAAGATCTGCCACCTCGGCGCGCCGGGCGATGCCAACAACCACAAGTGCGTCGAGTGCAAGTGCGACGTGCCCGGGGCGGACCCGACCTTCTGCCAGTTCAAGCTCGACGGCTCGCCGGCCTGCAGCAACACCTCGGGCGGCAATCCGCGCGTGTGCGACGCGAGCACGCTCTCGTGCCGGCTCAAGCGCCAGGGAGAATCGTGCGACGCCAACACCGAGTGCGGCGCGGAAGCCCCCGGCTCCCAGTGCTTTGCGCTCGGAGCCGTGGGCGGCGTGTCCGGGACCGGGTTCTGCACCCTCTTCCGCAACGCAGATTACGCGACCCCGACGCTCTATTGCTCCCCGAGCAAAGGTGTTCCGGGCCGCTGCGCCGACTTCTACAATGGCTCCTGCGCCTGTCCGCCGAACTCCGCCCACGCGCCGGCAAGGAGCACCAACGGCTCCAGCGAGGTTTGCGTACCCGCGAGCTGCAACTACCACTAGACTCACGCACTGTGAACGTCCGGACCGTGCTCCTCGTCGTCGCGCTCGCCGCCTGCCGGCAGGCGCCACCCGCGTCTCCCCCTGCAGCGGCGACGGTGCCGGCCGCCGGCCCCGCCGCCGTCGAGAAGCAGCCCGCGCCCGCGAAGCCGGCCGACCACGTCACGCTGGTCTTCGCCGCCAGCGTCGCCGGCCAGCTGGTCCCCTGCGGCTGCGCGCCCGACCAGCGCGGAGGCCTCCCGCGCGCGGTGGCGCTGGTGACGAGCCTGCGCAAGGACGACCCGGCGCTGCTCTTCGTCGACGCCGGCGACCTGCTCTTCGAGACCGCGTCGCCGCCCGGCAAGCAGCTCCTCACCCAGCGGCAGATGAAGGCGCAGCTGCTGGCCCAGGGCGACGCGCTCCTGCACGCGGCGGCGCGGGCGGTGGGGCAGCGCGACCTGGCGCTCGGACCGCAGTTCCTCGTCGACTCGGCCCAGGGCGTCCCGCTGCTGGACGCGGGCTTCACGCCGGCGCCCGGCGTCCGCGCGACGGTGCTCGCCAACGCGGGCGGAATCAAGGTCGGCCTCTTCGCCGCCGGCTTCGAGCCCGACGCCTCCAGGGTCATCGCCTCGCGGGCCAAGGCGCTGCGCGACGAGGGCGCGCGGCTGGTGGTGCTCCTGCTCCATCCACGCGGCGACAACTCTTTCACCGCCGCGCAGGCGCTGCTTCCGGCGGCGCAGGCGGCGGGCGTGGATCTCGTCGTGCTGGGCCGCCGCGACGATCCCGCCACCGATCCGGACCGCAAGGAAGCAGGCGCGCCGCCGCTCCTCGCCATCGAAGGGCACGGGCAGAGCCTGCTTCGCGTCGACGTGCACCTCGGGAAGGGGCCGCTCTCGCTCGCGCCCGGCGCGGCCGACCGCGACGAGGAGCTGAAGGCGCTCGAGGTCCGCATCGGCCGGTTCAAGGCCCAGCTCGACCAGGCGCCGCAGCGCAAGGCGCAGCTGGAAGCGAAGATCGCCGAGCTGCTGCAGCGCAAGGCGGCGGTGGCCGCAGCCCCCCTCGCCGCGCCCGCGCCCGGCAGCAGCTGGGCGCAGGCGACCTTCCTGCCCCTCGAGGAGAAGGTCGGCAACGACGCCGCCGCGCAGAAGCTGGTGGAGGGCTACGACGCCAAGGTCGCCGAGATCAACCTCGCCGAGGCGAAGACGCAGCCGGAAGCCTGCCCCCTGCCGGCGCGGGGCGAGGCGCGGTACGTCGGCGCCAACGCCTGCCTCGAGTGCCACCAGGACGAGACCGCGTTCTGGACCCAGACCCGCCACGCGCACGCCTACGAGACGCTGGTGGCGGTGAAGAAGCAGTTCAGCCTCGACTGCATCCGCTGCCACGTCGTCGGCTGGCAGCAGCCGGGCGGCGTCTGCCGCATCGACAAGACCGAAGTGGGCGGCAAAGGCTTCGACGGCCGCGGCGTCGGGCGGCGCGACGTGCAGTGCGAGGCCTGCCACGGCCCCGGCAGCGAGCACGTGCGCGATCCGCCCGAGCACATCCAGTCCAAGGTCACCGCCTCGATGTGCATGCGCTGCCACGAGCCGGCCAACTCGCCCAAGTTCGACGACGCGAAGTACCGGCCGTTCATCGTCGGTCCGGGCCACGGCGCGCCGCTGGCCAAGGGCCAGAAGCCGAAGCCGCGCGAGGGCTATCCGCAGTGACCGCGCCGCTCTGGGTGACGGTCGCGGCGCAGCGCAAGCGGCTGGGCCTGGCGGCGCGGAAAGTCCTCTCGCAGGGCGGACTGCTGGCGCTGCGGGGGGTGCCCGACCTCTCGATGGACCTGATGGGCCGCCTCGCCCACGGCGCCCTGGTGGCGCAGGGGGCGGAGAGCTGGATCGCGCCGCTGGCCGGCCACCGCGTGCAGCGGTACGCCTTCGCCGG
>JAYWAJ010000215.1:0-14652 GCA_043782525.1 Deltaproteobacteria bacterium
TCGGGAGAGCGGCTCCCCTACCGGACTTTTCGCTCGCGCAGCGGGACGCCCATCCTCGTCGGCCGCGGCGCCAGGGACAACGACGCGCTCACGCTGCGCGTCGCCCGCGGCAACGACGTCTGGCTGCATGCGCGCGGCGCCACCGGCGCGCACGTGGTCATCCCCGGCGCCGGCGCGTCGCCCGACAGCGACACGCTGGGGGACGCGGCGCTGCTGGCGGCGCACTTCTCCTCGTACCGCGGCCAGGGCGGCGTCGAGGTGGCCTGGACCCGCCGCAAGCACGTCCGCAAGCCCAAGGGCGCTCCCGCCGGCAGCGTCATCGTCACCCAGGAGAAGACGCTGCAGGTGCGGCTCGACGAAGCCCGCCTCGCCGAGCTGCTGCGGACCGAGAGATGACGACGGACGCTTTCGCCGCAACCGCCGCCTCCCTGCGGCATCTTCCCAGGCGTGTCCCGCGTCCTCCCCTTCATCGTCTTCCTCGCCATCGCGCTCAGCCTCGTCGGCGGCATGCACTACTACGTCTGGGCCCGGCTGGTCCGCGACCCGCACCTGCCGCCGCCCTACGCGCGCATCGCCACCCTCTTCATCGTCGCGCTGGGCCTCTCGATGCCGCTGGCGCTGATCGCCTCGCGCCTCTTCCACGCCTCGTTCCGGCCGGCGCTCTGGGTGGTCTTCGTCTGGATGGGCGTCGGCTTCCTCTTCGTCGCCTTCTTCGGGCTCGCCGACGCGGGACGGCTGGTGGCGACGCTCCTGCAGCGCCTGCGCAGCCCGCTGCCGGTCGACCCGGAGAAGCGCCTCTTCCTCGCGCGCACGCTGGCGGTGGGCGTGGGCGGAGTGGTCGCCGGGATCTCCGCGCTGGGCGTCCGCAACGCGCTGGGCGCGGTGCAGGTCAAGGAGCTGGAGGTCCGCCTGCGCGGGCTTCCCGCGGAGCTGGCCGGCTTCAAGGTGGTGCAGATCTCCGACGTGCACGTCGGCGCGCTCCTGCGCAAGGACTGGGTGGGGCAGGTCGTCGACCGCATCCGCAGCCTCGCGCCCGACCTGGTGGCCATCACCGGCGACCTGGTGGACGGCACCGTCGACGAGCTGCGCGAGCACGTCGCGCCACTCTCGCGCCTCGAGGCGAGGCACGGCGTCTTCTTCTCCACCGGCAACCACGACCACTACTCGGGCGCCGACGCCTGGTGCGCGCACTTGAAGACGCTGGGGGTGCGGCCCTTGCGCAACCAGCGGGTCGAGATCGCGCCCGGCCTCGACCTCGCCGGCATCGACGATCCGACCGGCACGCCCGATCTGCCCAAGGCGCTGGCGGGGCGCGATCCGGCGCGGGCGCTGGTCCTGCTCGCGCACCAGCCGCGGCAGTTCTTCGAGGCGGCGAAGCAGGGTGTGGCGCTGACGCTCTCGGGGCATACGCACGGCGGGCAGATCTGGCCCTTCTCGTGGCTGGTGGCGCTGGCGCAGCCGTACGTCGCGGGGCTGCACGCGCGGGGCACCTCGCAGCTCTATGTGTCGCGGGGGACCGGGTTCTGGGGGCCGCCCATGCGGGTGCTGGCGCCGGCGGAGATCACCTTGATCCGGTTGCAGCCGGCGTAGTCGTCAAGCGTTGAATCCATCACCGACAAACCCAAACGAAAACCCAAACGGGTTTTTCTAGAGTACCGCTCGGTGAAGACCCGTGCTCGTCCTCGTCCTCGTCCTCGTCGCGGTGCTCGGTGTCGGGCTTGTGCTGGTGGTCGTGGAGGGCGTTGGTTTCGGCCACCAGCACCAGCACCAACACGACATCGGCCACGAAAGCGAGGACGAGCGCGAGCACGGGCCGTACATGGATCGGTATTGCGCCTGAACTAATCGCGGGCCGCCGCGAACCAGGGCAGCGACTCCCGCGGCAGGTTGAGCGACCGGTAGAAGAACTCGGCGGCGCCGATGGCGGCCTTGTAGATCTCGCGATCGACCGGCTTGTGCAGCACCGCCCCCATCGCGGCGGCGAGGCGCAGCGAGGTCCCGTAGAGGTGGACCATCGAGTCGGCGGCCTCGCGCAGGTCGCCGCGGCCCTTCACCATCGGGGTGCCGAAGCGGTGCGCCATCCAGCGGGCGGCCAGCGGGCGCAGCGCGTCTTCCTGCGGCGCCAGCCACTGCGCGAAGGCCGGCTGCCAGTCGCGCAGGTGGTCGGCGAGGGCGGGGCTCTCCACCAGCGGCTTCGGGTCGATCGACCAGATGAAGCGGCGGTAGCGGATCAGGTTGGCGGTGAGCAGGTCGGGGCCGTGCGCCCCGATGCAGTCGGCGAGGAAGGCCACGAAGGGCTGCACGTCCTCGGGCACCACCACCTCGAAGGCCGCCGCATTTCCGGCGTGCAGCCGCCGGAAGGCGTGCAGCAGCGCCGCCAGCGTCTGCCAGGGCGGCCGCGCGACGGCGAACGCCTCCACCGACGCCGCGCGGATCCGATCGAGCGCCGCCGCCGCGACGGTGTGCTTGCCGAGGCGCGCGCCGATCGGGTCGGAGGTGTGCTGGACGCGAAGGTCGAGGCCGGGGTCGCCGAAGAAGCCCTGCTGCTGGAAGAGGCGCAGCGGCGCGTCGGATTCGTCGAGCTGCTCGATGACCTCGGGGCAGACCGGGTCGAACCACAATTCGACGCGCCCGTCCTCGTGGCGATAGCCGAAGGCGGGAAAGTCGACGCACAGGTCCGGCAGCGCCGGAAGGCCGAAGCGCGCGTGGACGCTGCAGCCGCCGCCGCCCTCGAGAAACCGGCAGGCGCGGTCGTCGCCGACGCCGTCGAGCTTCAGCGAATGCAGCACCTGCTCGCCCGCGGGCGTCTGGCCCTGCTCGAGCACCAGCTTGAGGCCGCGGGTCAGCGTGCCCCGCTCGCCCTCGGGCAGGTGGTCGTGCAGCCGGAGGAAGTCTTCCAGCCGGAAGGGAATGTCCCAGCCGCTGCAGCAGCAACCCTTCTGGTTGCACTGGAACCGGCGCATCGGCTCGGAGAGCTGCACCGACGCGGGGGGCTCGGTACCCACCTGCGCCTCGCGCGGCGGCGGCACCACGTGGAGCGAGAGCTTCACACCACCAGCCTACCGCAGTTCATCACCCAGACCGGACGCGCCAGGTTCTCGGG
This sequence comes from Deltaproteobacteria bacterium, assembly GCA_043782525.1. Lineage (GTDB taxonomy): Bacteria > Myxococcota > Myxococcia > Myxococcales > 40CM-4-68-19 > 40CM-4-68-19. The sequence goes on from JAYWAJ010000215.1 coordinate 3,104, forward strand.
CTCGAGGCCACGCACCGCCAGGAGGCTGGCGGCCGACCCCACCGAGAGCCGGCCCAGATCCTTGAGCCCCGCCAGCTCCGCCGCATCCTGGGTGGCGGCGCGCAGCGGATCGACGCCGGCCGCCTTGATCAGCAGGAGCTCGCGCGGGTCGATGCCCGGCTCGGTGTTCTCGTTGCCGAGGTCGGTGCCGTAGGCGATGCGCGCGCCCGCCTCGCGCAGCGCCGCCAGCCGCTCGGGCGCGACGCCGAAGGCCCACAGGGTCGAGATCACCCACTTGCCCTTCATCCGCTCGAGCAGGTCGGCCGGCAGCTTCTCGCGCGGCGTATGGGCGAGCACGTCGGCGCCCGCGTCCAGCGCCAGGCGCACCGTCTCGACCTCGAGCGCGTGGGCCGCGACCTTCATCCCCAGGCGGTGGGCTTCGTCGGCGGCGGCCTTGGCGACCTCGAAGGCCAGGACTGGCCCGCGCGGATCGAAGGCCAGCTTGAGGAAGCGCGCCTGCGCCGCCGCCAGCCGACCCACCGCCGCGCGCGCCGCCTCCGCCGTGGTGAGCGGCAGGCCGTGGCCGTCCCTTCCCCAGCTCTGCGTCGGGTATCCGCCGGGCGCGGTGAAGAGCGGGCCGGAAAACCGCACCCGCAGCGGGCGCAGGTCGAGCGCGGGCAGCGAGGCCTCGGGCGCGCCCAGGTCGATGACCCCGGCCACGCCGCGCCGCAGCTCTTCCCGCGCGATCAGGCCGGGCGCGCCCGCCACCGAGAGGTGCACGTGCGCGTCGACGAAGGCCGGCACGATGGTGAGCCCCTGGGCGTCGAGGGTCGGGACCTTGACCGCCAGCCGCGAGGTGCGGCCGGTGATCCGATGTCCCTCGATGCGGAGCGCGCCTTCGCGCGGGCCCGGGTCTGCCAATTGGCAGTTGTGGATCCACAGCACCGGCGGACTTTAGCGTGTATGCTTTCGCGATGCCGGACGAAGCGGACGAGCTGATCCTCAAGATGCAGCACCTCGAGGCCCAGGCCCGCGCGCAGGAGCAGGCCCGGTCGGGAGAGGCGCGCGCTGGCCAGCTGAAGAGCCGGGCGCAGCAGATGGCGTCCGAGGCCGGGCAGGAGGTCTCCGCGGCGGAAGAGGCGCAGCGGCTGGCCGACGAGAAGCAGCAGAAGGCGCGCGATCCGGGGACGCCCCCGCTCGACGCCGCCGACCTCCTCGTGCAGGGCAAGGCCGAAGCGCAGGACGCCAGGGGCCGGCTGGTCAAGGCGCGGGCGCGGCTCAACTTCGCCCTCGACCAGATGGACGAGGCCGACCGCCGCGCCTGGGACGCGCTGCAGGCCGACGCGCGCGCCGAGACCCATGGCCAGCTCGCCGACGACCCGCTCTTCAACAAGCCGCCCGACGGCAAGCCGCCGGTCTAGGATGCAGCTGCGCAAGGCCGCCCGGCTCGCGGCCGGCCTCGTCCTGCTCCTGCTCCTCTACCTGGTCGCCCGCCAGCTTCCGGTGCTGCGCTGGATCGTGGAGGGCGCGAAGCTCCTGCACGGCGCCGGGCCGCTGGGCGCGCTGGTCACGGCGCTGGGCATGTATCTGTTGACGCTGCTGCTCCTGCCCATCGTTCCGCTTGTCGTCGCCTGCGGGTGGCTCTACGGCGTGCCGGGCGCGGCGCTCTCGCTCTTGGCGGCGGTGGGCAGCGCGGCGACTTCCTTCTCGATCGCCCGCGCGCTGGCCGGGAAGGCGGCGGCGCAGGCGCTGCTGGTGCGGCCGCGGGCCCGCGCGCTGGCGGACCTCGCCGCCGAGGCCGGCCTCGTCACGGTGGCGCTGGTCCGGCTCTCGCCCATCCTGCCCTTCACGCCGAGCAACGCGGTGCTGGGCCTGACCGCGATGCGGCTGCGCCACCTGGTCCTGGGCACGGCGCTGGGGATGGCGCCGGGCATCGTCCTCTACTCCTGGGCGGGCTCGCTCCTGCCCAGCGCCGAGGCCATCGAGCAGGGCGCCACGCTGCACTCGAGCGCCGTCTGGATCCTGCTGGCGGTGGCCTTCGGGGCGGCCACCGTCCTCGGCACCGCCGCAGCGCGCCGGCTTCGCAAGATTACGGGCTGAGGCGGTCGGTGCGCAGCCGCAGGGTGATGCGCCGGCCGCCCAGCGGCCCCTGGCTGGCGACCAGCTCGCCCCGGAACGACCGCAGCAGGCTGCGGCAGATCCCCAGCGTCGAGTGGGGCCGGTCGGCGAGCGTCTCGGGGGTCAGCGGCGAGGGCCCCTCGTCGTCGATGGAGGCGATCACCCAGCCGCCCTCCGCGCGCAGGGTGATGCCGATGCGGCCCCACGCCGGGGTCGCGTCCGCCGCGTCGAGCAGGGCCGAGACCAGCGCCTGCAGCAAGGCGCCCCGCTCGGCCAGCGCGAAGGGCACCGGCTGCAGGTCCTGCAGCAGGGTGTAGCCGGCCAGCCTCGCGTCGAGGTCGAAGAGCGCGGCGCCGATCACTTCCCTGACGTCGAGCGGCCCGACCTCGCCGTCGCGCGCCCGGGCGAGGCTGATCACCGCCGCGATCCGCGAGACCGCCCGGGAGATGGCCACCCGCGCCTGCTCCGCCGTCTCGCGCAGGTCGCGGGCCCGCTCGGGCTGGTCGATGAGCTCGCGGAGGAAGCCGAGGTCGGTCTGGGCGACTCCCAAAGCAGAGAGGAGGTCCTGCGAGACCGCCGAGGCCAGCCGCCCGGCGTTGACGAAGCGCTGCAATCCGGCGGCGCCGTCGCTGGGCTCCTCGCGCCGGGGCCGGGCCGCCGCGGTCCGGACGGCGGTCATGCCAGCTTCCGCGCCAGCAGGAGACCGTCGATGATGTCGCGCAGCACCTCCAGAACGGCCTCGGGCGTCGGTCCGTCGACGATGGGGGTGTCCTCCGCGCCGAGCAGGAACCGGCCGGCGACCGAGCCGCCGTCGTTGCGGAAGAAGTGAACTGGGATCAAGCGCCCGCCGGCCCGCAGGTGGCGCACCGCGATGAGATTTTTGTCGGTCACGGGAGTGAGGCAAGAGCAAGCGGCGCGCCAGCGGACCAGCCATGGATCTGGCCCTGGAGGCCCGATCGCTGGCCTCCGGCTCAAGTCTGTCTCTCGACGCGCTTTCCGCTGCCGCGGACCGGTCCGGCGCCGCTGTCCTGCAGGCGCCGGGGCTGGAACGCGAGCCCCGGAGGCCCGGCTGGAAAACGGGCCCGTGGCCAGAAAGCTGGCCCTTCTCCTCTAGGGCGGGTGTTCGATCTGCCGCTGGCACCGCGGTTGCGTAGGGGATGGGCAAATGCAGATGTCCCGCTTCGTCGTTTCCTACCCGAATGTCCGGCCCGGCGAGCACGTCCTCTACAGCGTCCTCGACGATCGCTACGTCGGGGTCGACGACCTCACCCTGGAGGCGCTGGCGCGCTGGTCCACCGGCGCCGCTCCCGCCGACGCGGTCGAGGAGGAGACGCAGCAGGTCCTCCTCGACGACGGCTTCCTCGTGCCGGACCGCAGCTGCGACGACGCGCGGCTCCGCGCGCACCTGGAAAAGGCCCGCGAGGGAATTCCCGGCACGCTCTACATCACGCTCATGCCGACGCTGCAGTGCAACCTGGCCTGCAGCTACTGCTTCCAGAAGGAGAACCCGGCCTTCACCAAGATGTCCTCGCCCACCGAGGAGGCGACGCTGGAGTGGATCCTCCGCCAGGTCGACGCCCGGGCGCTGCGCCACCTCAAGGTCCACTACTTCGGCGGCGAGCCCACCACCCGCAAGGACTACTGCCTGCGCACGGCGCGGGCGCTCTCGGCCTCGATGGCCGCGCGGGGCGGGACCTTCGACTGGCAGATGACCACCAACGGCGTGCTGCTCGATCTCCCCTTTGCGAAAGCGATGGAGGAGTTCGGCAAGGGAACTTTCAAGGTCACCCTCGACGGCGACAAGGAGACGCACGACCAGGAGCGCGTCTACCGCGACGGGCGCGGCAGCTTCGACGTCATCTTCGACAACGTCGTCGCCCTCGCGGAGGGGGGCGCCAAGGTCCGCGTCGGCGGAAACTTCTTCCCCGACCAGGCCCGGTCGTTCGAGAGCCTGCTCGACCGCCTGGAGAAGTCGGGCGTGGCGCAGAAGCTCCAGGGCATCCGCTTCAAGCCCATCGTCGACACCCACCAGAAGGGCGCCGGGACCTGCACCAGCTGCTCGGGCAACGAGGAGACGGCGACGCTGGTGCAGCTGAACAAGTCGATCGAGCGCCGCAAGCTGGCTCCGCCCGTCCTCGAGGGCGAGATGCTCGAGTCGATGCTCGGGCCCTGCGAGCTGCACTGGAAGAACAACTACACCATCGACCCGCAGGGCAACGTCTTCAAGTGCCCCGCCGTCGCCGGCCTGCCCGACCTGGCGGTGACCCACGTCGCCTCGGACGCGGCGGAGAAGATCGCCCCGCTCGTCGCGCTGCGGCCATGGGAGCAGTGCGGCGACTGCGCGTACATGCCGGTCTGCGTCGGCGGCTGCCTGGGCGGCCAGTATCTCAAGACGCACCGGACCGACCAGGTCGCCTGCAAGAAGGACCTGTTCGAGCAGAGCTTCCGCGAGACGGTGACCCACCGCTATCTCGCGGAATTTCCCGAAGCCGAAGCTGCCTGACCCCCACCACCGGAGTGAGCCATGATGAAGATCAAGCGCAGCAAGAGGAAGAGCACGCGGAAGATTTCCGGCTGCACGATTATGATTGACCAGATGCCCTGAGCCCGGAAAGCTCGCGCCACCGTGCGCAGGCTCGCCCTTGCAGTCCTCATCGCAGCCTGCCGCCCCGCGACTCCCGCCGCGCCGTTCACGCTGCGGGTCGCCGTCTCGGGTCGGCTCGACAGGCTGGAGCCGGGCGGCGAAGGCGGGACCTGGAGTGAGATTGCCAAGGAGCTCGTCTTCGAGCACCTCGTCGGCATCGGTCCGACCGGCGAGATCATTCCGGTGCTGGCGGCGAAGATCGAGGCGGCCGGGCCAGACGGGTTGCGCGTCTGGCTGCGGCCGGACGCCCGCTTCAGCGACGGGTCGAAGCTCACCTTCGCCGACGTCGCAGGCTCGTTTTCCGGCTCCCGGCTGCAGGCGACCCACGAGGGAGAGAGCATCCTCTTCCGCTCGGAGGACGCCTCGGTTCCCACCCAGCTGATCCTCTCGCGCACCTTTGTTTTCCGCCCCGCTGGCGAGCGCGCCCTGGGCACCGGCGCGTTCGTGGTTGCGGAAGAAGACCCGACCCACGTCCTGCTCACCCGGCCGCATCCGGCGCCCGGCTTCATCGCCCACGTCCGGCTCGACTCCTATCCGACGCCGCAGGACGCCTTCGCGCGCACGCTCAAGGGCGACGCCGACATGCTGGCCGAGGTGGAGCCGCGCTGGATCGAATTCTTCGAAGGCGTGCCGCGGATGCGCATCCTGCGGGCGCAGGGCAACCACGCCAACATGGTCGCCTTCAATCCGCGGCGCCTCTCCCGGGAAGAGCGGCTGGCGCTGGCGCGGTTGCTCTCCGATGACGAGGTGCGGCTCCTCGCCTTCGGCAACGACTGCGGCCCTGCCCCGCACCGGCCGGGGGGCGGGCCCCTGCCGGGTGGCCGCGCGCTCGAGGTGCTGACGGTGCCCCTCTTCAATCGCTTCGCAGCGGCGGTGCGGCGGGCCCTGGGTCCGCGCGGGGGCGAGATCCGCGACGCGCAGGCCAAGGAGTACTTCGGCGCCATCCGCGGCGGCAACTTCGATCTCGTCACCATCCGGCCGGCGGTCTGGCCGCCGTTCATGGCGACGCTCATCTGGCGGACGGGAGGCACCAGCAACATCTTCGGCTACTCCAACGCGGAGGTGGACGCGGCGCTGGACGCACGCGACTGGAAGGCGGCGCGGCGCGCCCTCGACGCAGACCCTCCGGCGGCGTACGTTTGCGCCTCGCCCGTCGTGCTGGTGATCGATTCGCGCATCCGGACGCCCGCGCTCGAGGCCGGGCGCTTCTTCGAGAGCCTGCCCCAGTGGGAGGTCGCGCAGTGACCCGCCGCCGCATCGAGCTCATGCTCGCGGCCATGGTGCTGCTGGTCGGCGTCTTGCCGCTGGCGTTGCTGGCGGGCGCCGGCTTCCAGATCGTCCGCCAGCGCGGCGAGCGGTCCTCGCAGGAAGCGCTGCAGGCCATCGCCGAGCAGGCGGCGGCGCGCATCCAGGCCTACGTCGCCCAGCAGCGCGAGATGCTGCGCACGCTGGCGATGGCGGTGGGCGGCGAGGCCGACGTCTCCCGCCGGCTCCTCGACGCCACCCTCGACGCGCCCAGCCTCGGCAAGCTCCGGCTGGTCACGCCGCAGACTCCTGCCGGCGCGCTGCCGCAAGCGCTCGACAAAGGACGCATCGCCCAGGCGCTGGCCGGCGCCGAGGTCGCCTCCGGCACCTACCTCGCCGATCTCTCTCCGGCCATGGACGTCTGCGTTCCTTCCGGCCGGCCGCAGCGCACCGTCTGCGCGACGCTGGACCTGCTCGAGCTGCAGCGCCAGGTGCAGCGCATCCGGGTCGGCACCTCCGGCTACGCGCTGGCCTTCGACCGCACCGGCCGGCTGCTGGCGGCGGGCGCGGGCTCGATGCGCGCGGCGGTGATGAGCGGCGAGCCGGTGGCGGAGTCGCCCGCGGCGGTCAAGGTCGCCGCCGGCGGATCGGCGCCGCAGCGGCTGCGGTCGGACGGGGGCGAGGTGATCGCGGGCTGGGCCGCCCTGCCCGCCCTGGGCTGGAGCATCGCCGTCGAGCAACCGCTGGACGAGGCGCTGCGCGGCGCGCGCACGGCGCTGCTCTGGCTGCTCTTCGGCGCCGGGGTGACTCTGCTGCTCTCCCTCGCGCTGGGGGCCGCCCTCGCCCGGCGCATGCTGGGCACCCTCGAGCTGGAGGAGCGCTTCCGCACCGCCGGGCAGATCGCGGCCGGCATCAGCCACGACCTCGGGCACCGGCTGGCCATCCTCCAGCAGACCAAGGCGCTCGCCGAGACCAACGACCCCGCCTACCTGCCCCGCATCCGCGACTCGCTCGGCGCCGAAGTCGAGACCCTGCAGCGCTTCGTCGAAGGCTTCGCCGACCTGACCCGGGAGCCGGCGCCCGCCGACTTCCTCCCCATCGAGCTGAACGCCTTCGCCGGCAGCGTGTGCGGAAGCGCCGAGCCCTACGCCGCGCAGACCGGCGTCCGCCTCGAGCTCTCCTCGCTGCCGCGCCAGCTCTGGCTGCGCGGCGACCGCTACCTGCTGGAGCGCGCGGCGCTGAACCTGGTGCGCAACGCCATCGAGGCCTCGGCGCCCGGCGCGCGGGTGCGCATCCAGGTGGCGGTGGAAGGCGACCGCGCGGTCTTGCGGATCGAGGATGAAGGCGCCGGCATCGCCGCGGCGCGGCTGCCGGGGTTGTTCGACAACTTCTCCTCGACCAAGCGCACCGGCGCACACGTCGGCATGGGCCTGCCCAACGTCCGCCGCATCGCCAGCGCCCACGGCGGCGCCGTCTCGGTGAAGAGCACCGCCGGCAAGGGCAGCACCTTCGCGCTCTCGATGCCCTACTCGTCGTCGCCGTCGGTCTCGTGACCGAGGCCGTAGGCCTTGAGCTTCGCCTTCAGCGTCGAGTAGCCGATGCCCAGCTGCTGCGCGGTGAGCTTGCGCTGCCAGCCGTTGCGCTTGAGCGCCTTGCGCAGGAAGCTCTTCTCGAAGGCGAGCATGGCCGCCTCGAGGCTCTGCTCCTCGCTCTCCGCCGCCAGCGCCGAGGGCGCCACCGCGAAGTCGTAGGGCAGGTCGGATTCCTCGATGAGGTCGGAGTCGCAGACCACCGTCATCCGCGCCATGACGTTCTCCAGCTCGCGGATGTTGCCCGGCCAGCGGTAGCGCTCGAGGAGCTGGAGCGCGCCGCTGGAGAGCGACTGCGGGGTGCGCCCGTGCTCGGCCGCCGCCCGCGCGAGGAAGTGCTGCGCCAGGTCGCCGAGGTCGTCGTGCCGCTCGCGCAAGGGCGGCAGCTCGAGGGGGACGACCTTGAGCCGCCAGTAGAGATCCTCGCGGAACTTTCCCTCCTGCACCCGCGCCGGCAGGTCGCGGTTGGTGGCGCAGATGACCCGCAGGTCGAGCTGGATGGGCTTCTCGCCGCCCACCCGCTCGATCTCGTGCTCCTGCAGGGCACGGAGGATCTTGGACTGCAGATCCATGGCGAGATCGCCGATCTCGTCGAGGAAGAGCGTGCCGCCGTTGGCCAGCTCGAACTTGCCCAGCTTCTGCCGGTCGGCGCCGGTGAACGATCCGCGCTCATGTCCGAAGAGCTCGCTCTCGACCAGGTTCGCGGGAATGCCGGGCAGGTTGACGGCGACGAAAGGCGCGGTCCGCCGGTCGCTGCGGGCGTGGATGTAGCGCGCCAGCACCTCCTTGCCGGTGCCGGTCTCGCCGGTGATCAAGACGGTGACGGGCTTGGGGGCGATCTTCTCCGCCACCTGGATCACCGCGCGCATCTTCGGCGAAGTGCCCAGCACCATCGGCCGCGCGACGTGCTTCTCCTCGACGTCGTGCAGGCGCTCCAGCTCGCGCCCGGCGCGCAGCTGCACCAGCGTCTTGCGGACCCGGGCGATCAGCTCGGGCGGCGAGAAGTCCTTGGTGACGTAGTCGAGGGCGCCGGTGTGCATCGCCTCGACCGCGACGGCGATGTCCTTGAGCACCGAGAGCATGATCACGCCGACGTCGGGGTGGCGCTCGCGCATGATGCGCAGCGCCTCGAGCCCGCCCATGCCCGGCATCTGCACGTCGAGCAGCACCAGGTCGAAGGCCGTCGTCCGCATCCGCTGCAGGCCCTCCTCGCCGGAGGAGGCCATCGACGACTTCATCCCGCCCTTCTCGAGGATGAAGTGGATGTTCTGCCGGATGGTCGGGTCGTCGTCGACGATGAGGATGGAAGCGATGCGCGACATCAGCGCGATTGTAGCATTCGCCTTCGCGCTGTCTCTACCACCCGGATCAGCAGCAGGACCGCGATCACCGACATCCAGACGATGGTCTCGAGGCGCGGCGTCTTGAAGCGGAGGAGGAAGTGGAAGCTGGCCAGCCCTCCCGCCAGGTAGACGAGGCGGTGGAGCCGCTTCCAGCGGCGGAAGCCGAGGCGCTTCTGCCAGCCGCCGGTCGAGGTGATGGCGAGAGGCAAAAGCAGCGTCCAGGTGGCCATCCCCAGCAGGATGAACTTGTGCTTGAGCACGTCCTTGACGATGTCGCCGAGGGCGAGGCCCTGGTCGAGCACCACATACGTCAAGAGGTGAAGCGAGCCGTAGAAGAAGCAGAAGTCGCCGAGCAGCTTGCGGAGGCGGAGCGGCCATTTCCAGCCGAGCAGGATCTGCGCGGGCGTACAGGCGAGGGTGAGCGAGAGGAGGACGAAGGTGACGTAGCCGAGGCCGTTGAGCAGCGCCTCGACCGGATTGGCCCCGAGGCCCCCCGTGAAATACTGCGCGGCGAACCACGCCGCCGGCAGGCAGGCGGCGGCGAAGGCGAGCGGCACCAGCTTGTTCTTCAATAGAACTTCCTCAGGTCCATGCCGGCGTAGAGCGAGGCGACCTCCGGGTAGCCATTGAAGAGGACCGTCTTGCGGCGGAGAAATTCCCCGATGCGCCGCTCCTTGGCCTGGCTCCAGCGCGGGTGGTCCACGTCGGGGTTGACGTTGGCATAGAAGCCATACTCGACGCCGCCGCCGTACTGGTTCCAGGTGGTGACGGGCTGCGATTCTTGAAGCCTGATGCGGACGATGCTCTTGGCCGACTTGAAGCCGTACTTCCACGGCACCACCAGCCGGATGGGCGCGCCGTCCTGGTTGGGGAGCGCTTCGCCATAGAGGCCGACGGCGAGGAGCGCGAGGGGATGCATCGCCTCGTCGAGGCGCAGGCCTTCCAGATAGGGAAAGGGAATTCCGGCGTACCCCTTGATGCCCGGCATGGTGGGCTGGACGGCGCTCTCGAAGGCGACGAACTTCGCCCGGCTGGTCGGCTCGGCTTTCTTGAGCAGGTCGCCCAGCGGGAAGCCGTCCCAGGGGATGACCATCGACCAGCCTTCGACGCAGCGCATGCGGTAGACGCGCTCCTCGGCGGGGAAGGCCTTGAGGATCTCGTCGAGGTCCCACTTCTTCGGCTTGCCGACCTCGCCGGTGACCTCGACCGTCCACGGACGCGGGTGGAGCGCCGCCGCGTTCTCGGCGGGGTCGCCCTTGTCGGTGCCCAACTCGTAGAAGTTGTTGTAGCTGGTGACGTCGTCGAAGGGCGTCTGCTTCTCGCCGTCGGCGAGGTACTGCGGATTCGGCTTCGCGCCGGTGAGCTTGGGCCCATGCGGGGTGGACTTGCGCGCCATCGCCGCCGCCGACCCGAACAGCGTCGCACCCGCGCCCAGCTTCAAGAAATCGCGCCGCCGGAGATACAGGCTCTTCGAAGTGATCGCCATAACCGTACTGTACGCCCCGCCCAGCGAAATGGTTTCAGTCGGCGGAAAAGCAAAAGCACACCGCGAAGGCACGAAGGAAGCGAAGGTTTCGCGAAGAAAAAGGGATTGGGTTGTGCTTTGAGGGCGGGCCACCTCCGAGCCGGCGCGTGGGCTCGCACCCACCAACCGACCTTGGCGTCCTTCGCGGAACTTCGCGCCTTCGCGGTTAGATTTAAATGTTGCTGTTTTCACGCCTCGGCGGGTTCGGCCTTGCGCACGATGGGCGGCACCGGCGTCGGCAGCTTCGCCTGCTCCGCCGGCGGCGGGGCGCTGCGCCCCTTGGCCCGCGCGTTCCAGCGCTCGCGCGCCCCGCGCTGTTCGTCGGGCGTCAGCTCGGCGCGGTGGGCGTCGCAGATGAACCCTGCCCGCGGACCGCGCGAACGGTTGGTGCAGCCCTCCACCCGGCAGCTCATGTCCAGCGCCCGGCGCGTCCGCTGCTGCTTGGGCGGCAAGCGCACGATCCGCTGCGACGACACCGCCGTCGGCAGCTTGCCCTCGGCGGCCAGCCTGCGGTTGCGCTCGAGGATGCTCTTCTGCTCCGTGGTCGAGAGCTTCCCCGCGTGCTCCTTGCAGAACCAGCGGTTGCGCGGCCCCGCGCCAGGCTCGCCGCAGCCGGGCACCGGACAGAGGCGTCCCGACCGGCGCCCGTCGGTCTTGCCGGCGCGCTGGCCCTGGCCCGCATTGATCCGCGACACCGCCGAGGCGATCTGCTCGTCGACGTGGGTGGTGATGGCGGCGATGAGGTCGCGGGAGAAGCGGTCCATCAGAGCACGAAAAGCTGCCTCTTTATTTCTCTGAGCCATGAGTTCGCTTTATCCGTGAAAGTGCGCAGCAGGCGTTCAGCCGCAGCGAGGCGACGTTGTACTCGCCCGGCCCGGCGCGCGCGAGTGAAAAAGCTTCATTTCATTTTCCGAACAATCCTTTCAGCTTCTTGGCCGCGTCGTCCTGCAGCTTCTGCTTCTCCTTGTTGGCCGCGTCGGCCGCCTGCTGCTTCGCCTTGTCGGCCTCGCCCTGCGCCTGCTGCTGCACGGCTGCCGCCTTCTTCTGCGCCGCGTCCTGCGCCTGCGAGGTGTCGACGCCCAGCGCCTTGCCGAGCAGCGCGGCGC
>JAYWAJ010000216.1:0-37899 GCA_043782525.1 Deltaproteobacteria bacterium
CGCCGATCCATCGCGCCCAGCGTGCGCATGCAGGCGATGCCTTCGGTCAGGTCGGGCCGGTGATCGATGAACCACTCCAGCCTGCGCGCGAACGCGGGGAACTGCGCGATCAGCTCGGCCGGAATCGGCTCGACCGCGAAGAGCGGAATCAAACCCACCATCGAACGGATGCGCAGCTTCATCTCGTCCGCGCCCGGTTGGTGGAGGAGGTCGTAGAAGAAGCCGTCCTCGTCGTCCCACAGCCCCTTGGTGTTCATCGCCCGCGAGATGTGGACGAAGTGCTCCCAGAACTTGGAGGCGACGTCCTCGAACTCCTCCTCCTCGCGCGCCAGCTCCAGCGCGATGGTGAGCATGTTGAGGCAGTACATGGCCATCCAGCTGGTGCCGTCGCTCTGCTCGAGGTGGCCGCCGCCGGGCAAGGGCGCGCTGCGGTCGAAGACCCCGATGTTGTCGAGCCCGAGGAACCCGCCCTGGAAGACGTTGCGGCCTTCCGCGTCCTTGCGGTTGACCCACCAGGTGAAGTTCAGCATCAGCTTGTGGAAGATGCGCTTGAGGAACTGCCGGTCGCCCTTGCCGCGCCGCTTCTTCTCGATCTTGTAGACGCGCCAGGCAGCCCAGGCGAACACCGGCGGGTTGACGTCGCCGAAGGCCCACTCGTACGCGGGGATCTGCCCGTTCGGGTGCATGTACCACTCGCGCAGAAGCAGCAGCAGCTGCTCCTTGGCGAAGTCGCTGTCGACCAGCGCGAGCGGGATGCAGTGGAAGGCGAGGTCCCAGGCGGCGAACCAGGGGTACTCCCACTTGTCGGGCATGGAGATGACGTCGGCGTTGAAGAGGTGGCCCCAGTCGGCGTTGCGGCCGCTCTTGCGCGACTGCGGCGGAGGAGGATGGCCCGGATCGCCCTTGAGCCAGTCGCGGACGACGTAGTGGTAGAACTGCTTCGACCAGAGCATTCCCGCCAGCGCCTGGCGCATCACGTTCCGCGCGTCGGCGGACAGCGTCGAGGGAATCACGGTTTGGTAGAATTCGTCGGCCTCGCGCTTGCGCTCCGCGACGATGGCATCGACGGCGGATGAATCCTGAAAGCCGCCGCGCGAGAGGCGCAGCCGCACCACCGCGCTCGACCGCCCCGGGATGTGCAGCGAATAGCGCGCCGCGCACTTGGTCCCGACGCGATCCGGATTCACCGTGTCCTTGCCGGAAACCACGTGATCGTTGATGCCGTCCTTCGGATACCGCGGCCCAGGCACGCCCCACAGCCGCTGCGCGTTCGACTCGTTGTCGCAGAAGAGGAGCTGCGGCTCTCCCTCGCAGGCGAGCGCGTAGTCGCCTGCGACCACCGAGGCCGGCCCGGTGGCGCGCAGAGAGGGCCGCTCCTCGCCGTTGGACCAGCTCCAGGTGTTGCGGAACCAGAGCGTCGGCAGCACGTCGACCTCCGCCGGCTCCGCCCCGCGATTGGCGATCTCGATGCGCACCGCGATGTCCTCGACAGAGGCCTTCGCGTACTCGACGAAGACGTCGAAGTAACGGTCGCCGTCGAAGACGCCGGTGTCGATCAGCTCCAGCTCGCGACCGGCGCGTCCGCGGCTGCGGTTCTCCTCCAAAAGCCGCGCGTACGGGTACTCGGCCTGCGGATACTTGTAGAGATACTTCATGTACGAATGCGTCGGCGTGGAGTCGAGATAGTAATAGAGCTCCTTCACGTCCTCGCCGTGGTTGCCCTCCTGACCGGTGAGCCCGAAGAGGCGCTCTTTCAGGATCGGATCGCGCCGGTTCCAGAGCGCGACGGAGAAGCAGAGCTGCTGGCGGCGATCGCTGATGCCGGCGATGCCGTCCTCGTTCCAGCGGTACGCGTGCGAGCGCGCGTGATCGTGTGGCAGGAACTCCCAGGCCGCGCCGCCGTCGCTGTAGTCCTCGCGCACCGTGCCCCACGCGCGCTCGCTCAGGTACGGGCCCCACCGCTTCCAGTGCGCGGTGCGCTCGCCCGCGTCGTTCAAGCGCTTTTCTTCGTGGGTCATTCGATTTTCCATTTTCCCCAGACAGCAATTCCAGTACGCGGCGAGGTTCGAGACGGTTACTTCGAGCTGCATGAGCGCCTGACCGTCGGGATCGTGCAAAGGAATGCGCTCCAGCCGTCGGGCACCGCCACCGGCGCCGGCGCTTTTGGCGGTGATGGCCCTGTGGAACGCGCCGGAGTGGCGCATGGGGCACTCGTTTCTCGCCAGCGCCGCGGCGCTGGAATGCCAGGCTGCAGCCCACTGCCCACCGCCTGTACTCCTCTCCGGAGTGGGCTGGCCTTTCCCCCGCTGGGCACCCGCATCGGCTTGCACCGGCGGAGGTGATGGTCGGTCACTTCGGCTCGCCCGACCGGCCCAGCTACACCGCCCTGGGTGACGGGGTGAACCTCGCCTCGACGCATGGATGGCCCAGGTTTGCCGCTTGACTTTGTTTGTTCATCGAACAAACATGGGTAACCGTGCTCGCCAAGGTGGACGACATGAGGCCCTCGCCGGCGCCCGGCCAATCGACAACCGGTGACGCGTCCGCCCGGGACGGGCTGGTGCTCGTCGATGGCGAGGAGATGCTCCGGATCGGCGACGTCGATCGATTGCCCCCGTTCCTGATGAGCGTGGTGAGCGACTCCGACCACTGGATGTACGTCTCCAGCCGCGGCGGTCTGACGGCTGGCCGGGTCACGCCGGACAGAGCCCTCTTCCCCTACGTGACCGACGACAAGCTGCACCAGTGCCACCCGCACACCGGGCCGTTCACCGCCGTGCGCGCCGCGACGCCTCGGGGGCTGGTCTTCTGGGAGCCGTTCCGCCACGATCTCGACGGCGAGTCCGTCCGGCGCAACCTCTATAAAAGCCCTTCCGCCAACGGCGTCGTCTTCGAAGAGATCCATCACGGCCTCGGCCTCGCCCTCCGGTACCGCTGGGAGACCAGCGAGGCGTTCGGCTTCGTCCGCTCCGTGTCGGTGCAGAACCTCGGTCCCGAGCCGGCGAAGCTGGACGTGCTGGACGGCCTGCTCGACCTCATGCCCGCCGGCGTGTCGCTGGCGTTGCAACAGCGTGTGAGCTGCCTGGTCAACGCCTACACGCGTGCCGAGGTGGACCCCGAGACGCGGGTCGGCCTCTTCGCGCTGCAGGCACTGATCGTGGACCAGGCCGTCCCGGCCGAATCGCTGAAGGCGACCGCAGTCTGGTGCTCGGGTCTGCAGACGTTCGACGTGCTCCTCTCGACCGATCAGCTCGCGGCGTTCCGCAATGGGTTGCGGGTTCACCACGAGCGGCTGCTGAAGGGCCGCCGCGGGGCCTATCTGGTGAGCACGACCCTGCGGCTGGCGCCCGGCGAGGTCCGGCGCTGGCGGATTCTGGCGGACGTGGAGCGCGACCACCTCCAGGTCGAGGCGCTCCGGGCCCGGCTCCGGGCGGGGGGAGACGTCGAGGAGCAGATCGTCGCGGACGTGCGGCGCGGCACCGAGAGCCTCCTGCGCAACGTCGGCAGAGCCGACGGCCTGCAGCGGACCGCCGACCGGACGGCCGTGCACCACCATTTCGCCAACGTGCTCTTCAACAACATGCGAGGCGGCGTCTTCGTCAGCGGCCATCGCGTCCCGCGCCGTGACTTCGCCGACTTCCTCCGGCTGCGCAACCGGCCGCTCCACGAGCGGCTCGGCAGCGAGCTCGCCTCGTGGACCGGCGAGATGACCGTGCGGGAGCTCATCGCCTGGGCGAACGACTCGCGCGATCCAGACCTGCAACGCCTCGCCTCCGAATACCTTCCCCTCTTCTTCAGCCGGCGTCACGGCGACCCGAGCCGGCCGTGGAACACCTTCGCCATCCGGCTGCGCAAGCCGGACGGAACGCGGGCGCTCGACTACGAGGGCAACTGGCGCGACATCTTCCAGAACTGGGAGGCGCTCTGCGCCAGCCACCCGGACTTCCTCGAGAGCGTGATTGCGACCTTCGTCAACGCCTCGACCGCGGACGGGTTCAACCCCTATCGACTGAGCCGCTCGGGGATGGACTGGGAGGTGCCCGAGGAGGGAGATCCGTGGAGCAACATCGGGTACTGGGGCGACCACCAGATCGTCTACCTGACCCGGCTCCTCGAGGCCTCGGCGCGTTACCACCCCGGGCGGCTCGAGGCTCTGCTCGGGCAGCGGTGGTTCTGCTTCGCGGACGTGCCCTACCGGCTCAAGCCTTCCGCGGAGATCGCAAGGGATGCGCGGGCCACCATCGTCTTCGACCATGCCAGGGAGCGGCTCATCGAGGAGCGCGTCGCGCGTCTCGGTGGCGACGGCAAGCTGCTGCATGACGAGCACGGCCAGCTCCTGCGGGCAACGCTCCTCGAGAAGCTGCTGGTGCCGGTGCTGGCCAAGCTGGCCAGCCTGGTGCTCGACGGCGGCATCTGGATGAACACGCAGCGGCCGGAGTGGAACGATGCCAACAACGCGCTGGTGGGCACCGGCCTCTCGGTGGTGACGCTCTGCCACCTGCGCGGGCACCTAGCCTTTCTCTCCGAGTTGTTCGACGGCGCGGGCGGCAAGGACCCGGAGTTGTCCGCTGCCGTGGGCACCTGGCTGCGAGAGACCCGGCGGATCCTCGAGGAACACCGCGGGCTGCTTCTGGGGGCGGAGGTCTCCGACGAGGAGCGGCGTGCGCTGCTCGAGGCGCTGCAGGCGGCGTTCGAGGCCTACCGCCAGCGCGCCTACGCGGCCGACCCTGGCCCCGCGGCCGGCTTCCCCCTGCGTGAGGCGGCGGAGTTTTGCCGCCTCGCGCTCGGCTACCTCGACCACACCATCCGGGCCAACCGGCGCGCCGACCGGCTCTACCACGCCTACAACCTGCTCGAGTTGTCCGACGCGCCGAAGGTGGCCCGGATCGCGCCCCTCTACGAAATGCTCGAAGGCCAGGTGGCGGCGCTCGGCTCCGGCCTGCTCGCGGCCGAGGAGGCGCTGGCCTTGCTCGACGCGCTCTTCGCCAGCCGGCTGTTCCGCCAGGACCAGGAGAGCTTCATGCTCTACCCGGACCGGGAGCTGCCCGGGTTTTTGGAGAAGAACCGGGTGCCACCCGAGGACGTGGAGGGCAACGGGCTGCTCGCAGCCCTGCTGGCTGAGGAAGATCGATCCCTGGTGGCGAGGGACGCGCTCGGCCAGTTCCGCTTCGACGGCAGCTTCCGCACCGCCGCCGACGTGCGGGACGCGCTGGTGCGGCTCGGCAAGCAGGAGCGGTTCGCGGCGCTGGTGGCCACCCACGGCGAGGCGGTGGTGGACTGCTTCGTCCGCGTCTTCGACCTCAAGAGCTTCACGGGCCGATCGGGAACCATGTTCGGCTACGAGGGGCTGGGCTGCATCTACTGGCACATGGTCTCGAAGCTGCTCCTCGCGGTGCAGGAGGTGCACGGTCGCGCGCTGCGAGAAGGCGAGAGCGAGACGCTGGTCCGGCGGCTGGCCGCGGCTTACTACCGTGTGCGCGGCGGCCTGGGGTTCAACAAGACGCCGCGCGAGTTCGGTGCCTTCCCGACCGATCCCTATTCGCACACGCCCCGGCACTCGGGCGCGCAGCAGCCGGGGATGACCGGCCAGGTGAAGGAGGAGGTGCTCACGCGGCTCGGCGAGGTGGGCGTGGACGTGCGGGAGGGATGCATCGAGTTCCGGCCGGCGCTGCTGCTCCGCCGGGAGCTGCTCGCCGCGCCAGCGGAGTGGGAATGGTTCGGCGTCGACGGTCGTCCCCAGCGGCGCACCCTGGCTGCGGGCGAGCTCGGCTTCACGCTCTGCCAGACGCCGATCGTCTACCGGCTCGCGGCGGCGCGCTCGGTCGTCGTCCGGCGGGCTGCTGGCGAGCAGCACGAGTTCCCCGGCACCCGGCTCGATGCGGCGACCAGCGGGGAGATCCTCGGTCGCAGCGGCGCGGTGGCCGAAGTGGTGGTTTCGATCTCCGCCGGCGATCTCTGCGCGGAGTGATGTTGCACGCGCCTGCGAAGGACGCGCGAGGCGCAGGAGGCACACCGTGTCGCAACCTCGCAAGAATCGGGTGATGGATGGCACTGGCGCGGCCTCCGCGCCGCTCGACTACACCGGACTGACCCGGCCCGAGCTGATCGCGCTCCTCCACCAGGTGTGGAGCGACGGAGTGCACGGGATCTGCTTCAGCGCCTACCTCGACGGGCAAGGTCCGGATCTCAAGACCCAGCTCGGCCCCGGACAGATGCGCGCCAGGATGGAGATCGTCCGGCCGCACGCGAAGTGGGTGCGGACCTTCTCCTGCACCGACGGAAACGAGGCCGCGCCCCGCATCGCGCGCCAGCTGGGGCTGAAGACGCTGGTCGGGGCCTGGATCGGCGAGGATCTCGCGACCAACGAGAAGGAGATCGCCTCCCTCATCGAGATCGCGCGCGCGGGTGATGCGGACGTCGTCGCGGTCGGCAACGAGGTCCTCCTCCGGGAAGAGCTGACCGAGGACGAGGTCATCGGCTACCTCCGGCGGGTGAAGCAGGCGCTGCCCGGAATCCCGGTCGGGTACGTCGACGCGTATTACCTGTTCTGCGAGCACCCGCGGCTGGTCGAGGCCTGCGATCTGCTGCTGGTCAACTGCTACCCGTTCTGGGAGGAGTGCAGCCTTGCGGACTCGCTGGGCTACCTGAAGGAGATGGTCGGCCGCGTCGCCAGGGTGGCCGGCGGCAAGAAGATCGTCCTCAGCGAGACCGGCTGGCCCAGCGACGGCGTGGCAGTCGGCGAGGCCATCCCGTCGTTCGAGAACGCGCTCCTCTACGCGCTGAACACCTTCGCGTGGGCGGCCCGCGAGGGGATCGAGGTCTTCTATTTCTCTGCCTTCGACGAAGCGTGGAAGGCCGGGCCGGAAGGCGGCTGCGGCCCGCACTGGGGATTCTGGGACACGAAAGGGACCTTCAAGTATGAGCGCTAGCACCTCGCCGGGACGGGGCGGGGTCGTCCATGCGTGAGCTGGAGGCCGTCAACGCCATCTGTTACTCGGGTTATCGGGAAGGCCAGCGGCCCGGGGCAATCCCCCCCTCTTTCGAGCAGACGAAGGAGGACCTGCTCATCCTGGAGAAGAACTGGAAGCTGCTCCGCCTCTACGACTGCGGCCCCCACGCCGAGACCGTCCTCGAGGTGATCCGGCAGGAGAAGCTGGACCTGCAGGTCATGCTCGGCGCTTTCATCGGCGCCGAGGTGAACAATCCCTCCTGCCCCTGGGGAGGGATCTATCCCGACGCAGACCTTTCCCGGAACCGGCGGGACAACCGGGTGCAGATTGAGAAGCTGATCGAGCTCGCCAACCGCTATCCCGACCTCATCTCCTCGGTCTCCGCAGGAAACGAGGCCACGGTCGAGTGGACCGACCACCTGGTCCCCGTCGCGAGCGTCGTCGAGTACGTGCGCATGCTGAAGCGAGGCGTGCAGCAGCCGGTGACCTTCTGCGAGAACTACCTCCCCTGGCAGGGCAAGCTCGAGGCGCTCGTCGCCGAGGTCGATTTCATCTCGCTGCACACCTATCCGATCTGGGAATTCAAGAGCATCGCGCAGGCGCTGAGCTACACGCAGGAGAACTACCGGAGCGTGTCCGCTCGCTATCCCGGCGCCCCGGTGGTGATCACCGAGGCCGGCTGGGCGACCGCATCGAACGGCAGGGGAATCCCGCCCGGGAACGCCGGCGAGGAGCTGCAGCACGCGTACTACCAGGACCTGACCCGGTGGAGCCGCGAGCAGGGCATCCTCACCTTCGTCTTCGAGGCTTTCGACGAGCCCTGGAAGGGCTCGGCCGACCCCGCGGACCCAGAGAAGCACTGGGGCCTCTTCACCGCCGGCCGCAAACCCAAGCGGGTCATGCGCGGTCTCTATCCCGAGCTGCGGTAGCCCGCGCGGCTTGACAGCGAGGCCTGGTTTTCGTTAGTTTGTTCGCCGGACAAACAAAGTCGGACCGGGGGCTCGATGCCTAGCCGCACCTTTCCCAAAGGCTTCCTCTGGGGCGCCGCCACCTCGGCGTACCAGGTCGAAGGCGCGAGCGCCGAGGGCGGCCGCGGCGAATCGGTGTGGGACCGCTACGCCAGCGCCCCGGGCACCATCGCCGACGGCTCGAGCGGACGCATCGCCTGCGACCACTATCACCGCTGGCAGGCCGACGTGCTCCTCATGAAGCAGCTGGGCCTCTCCGCCTACCGCTTGTCGATCGGCTGGTCGCGGGTGATGCCGCGCGGCCGCGGGACGCCCAACCAGAAGGGCCTCGATTTCTACGACGCGCTGGTGGACCTGCTGCTCAGCGCGGGCATCCGCCCCTTCGTCACGCTGAACCACTGGGACCTGCCGCAGCTCCTCGAGGATCGAGGGGGCTGGTCCGCGCGCGACACCTGCGCGGCCTTCGTCGAGTATGCGGAGGCGACCGCGCGGCGCCTCGGCGACCGGGTGCGCGACTGGACCACGCACAACGAGCCCTGGTGCATGGCTCACCTGGGCTGGGAGACCGGCGAGCACGCGCCCGGGCGACGCGACCCCGCCGCCTCGCTGCGGGTTGCGCACCACCTGCTGCTCTCGCACGGCCAGGCCATTCCGGTGCTGCGGCGCGAGTCGCCGGGCGCCCGCGTCGGCATCGTCCTCAACCAGACGCCCGCGTACCCGGCGTCACCGAGCGAAGCGGACCGCGAGGCGGCCCGCCGCTTCGACGGCCTCTTCAACCGCTGGTACCTGGATCCCCTCTACCGCGGCGGCTACCCCGCGGACGCCATCGCCGACCGGGTGCGCGACGGGCACCTGCCCGGGCCGGAGCTGCCCTTCGTCGAGGACGGCGACCTGGCCACCATCGCGACGCCCACCGACTCCCTCGGCGTCAATTACTACTCCCGCGCTGTGCTGCGTAGCGACCGGATCCCCGAGAAGGCGAACGCCCCGCGCACCGAGCACGAGGCGCCCGCAAGCGGGCGCACCGAGATGGGTTGGGAGATCTATCCGCGCGGCCTGTACGACACCTTGCTGCGCGTGCACCGCGACTACCGGCCCCCGGTGATGCACCTCACCGAGGTGGGAGCAGCTTTCCCCGATACGCCGGACCCGTCGGGCCGGGTCGCCGACGCCAGACGCATCGCCTTCCTGCGCGACCACCTGCACGAGGCGTGGCGCGCCATCGAGGCGGGCGTTCCGCTCGGCAGCTTCTTCGTCTGGTCGCTGCTCGACAACTTCGAGTGGCAGTTCGGCTTCGCCAAGCGCTTCGGGTTGACCCGGGTGGACTACGCCACCCAGAAGCGAACACCGAAGGACAGCGCGCACTGGTACCGGGAGGTCGCCGCCGCCAACGCGGTCGACGACGCCCCGCCGGAGTTCGCCGAGGAGACTGGGACATGAGCTTCGCCGGTTCCGAGCACCACTCGCCGCGCTGCCTGACGAGCCGCCTCGCCGCTGCCGCCGCCGTTTCGCTCGCTGCCCTCGCCCCTGCGCTTGCCTCCGCGCAGACCGCGCCTGCGCCGTCCGGCATCCGGGTCATCGGGGATTCCGGCGGCCTCAAGCTGCAGGTGGAGGGCCGCGACTTCATGGTCCTCGGCATGAACTGGGACTACGTGCCCATCGGCAAGAACTACGCGTACAGCTTGTGGACCCAGCCCGACGACGTGATCGAGGCGGCGCTCAACCGGGAGATGCCGCTTCTCAAGCAGATGGGGGTCAACGCGCTCCGCCAGTACGCCGGCATCCCTGCGCGCTGGGTCCGCTATATCTACGAGCGCTACGGCATCTACACCGTGCTCAACCACACCGTGGGCCGCTACGGCTATACCCTCGACGGCGTCTGGATCCCGGCCGTCGACTACTCGGACCCGAAGCTGCGCGCCGCGCTGAAGGCCGAGGTGGCGGCGATGGTGGAGGAGTACCGCGGCGTTCCCGGTGTCCTCCTCTGGCTGCTCGGCAACGAGAACAACTACGGGCTCTCCTGGAGCTCGTTCGAGATCGAGAACCTGCCCCAGGGCGAGCGCGACCGCGCCAAGGCGAAGTTCCTCTACTCGCTGTTCGGCGAGATCATCCGCGAGACCAAGACCCGCGATCCGCTGCACCCGGTCTCGATCGCCAACGGCGACCTGCAGTACATCGACCTCATCGCCGAGGAGTGCAAGGGGCTCGACATCCTCGGCACCAACGTCTACCGCGGCAAGTCCGCGGGCGATCTCTTCCAGGTGGTGCACGACAAGCTCGGCCTGCCGGTGATGCTCACCGAGTTCGGCGCCGACGCCTACGACGCCAGGCTGACGCGCGAGGACGACGTCACCCAGGCGCGCTACCTGCTCGCGCAGTGGGAGGAGATCTACCAGCAGTCGGCCGGCAAGGGCCGGGCGGGGAACGCCATCGGCGGCTTCATTTTCCAGTGGAGCGACGGGTGGTGGAAGTTCAACCAGGAGAAGAACCTCGACGTCCACGACACCAACGCCTCCTGGGCCAACGGCGGCTACAAGGAGGACTTCGTCGAGGGGCAGAACAACATGAACGAGGAGTGGTGGGGCATCTGCGCCAAGGGCCAGCCCGACGATCGCGGGCTCTTCGAGGAGTATCCGCGCACCGCCTACTACGTGCTGCAGCAGGCCTTCAAGCTGCCGCCCTACGCCGCCAGCACCGACGAGGCCGCCATCCGTAGCTGGTTCGGCGCCATCGACCCGGCGCTCTTGGCCTGGCACTACCGCAACGACGCCGCTGTGTCCGGGCTTCTGCAGCTGCAGCAGGCGCGCGTCGCCGGGCTGCGGCTCTCCTTCGAGACCATCGGCAACGGCGGCACGCGCATCACCACGCCGCCGCTCGGCAAGACCATCGATCACATGGAGTCCTTCTACGCCGACTTCGAGGTGAAGCCGACCGACCGGGTGAGCGCGTCGCTCTCGCTCAACGTGCTCGGCAACGTGGCGCAGAACCCCATCGATCAGATCTTCTACGAGAACCGCGGGCTGCCCGTGCGGGTGGAATGCCTGCCGCGCCCGGGGGACCCGGTCCAGTGCGCCCTCGATCCGGGCACCGCGGGCACCCGCTCGACCACGCTGCAGGGCCTCGAGCGGCTCAAGGTCTACAAGGCCGCGCTCACCTGGGACGAGACCTGGTTCCGGTTGGAAGGCTTCTTCCGCACCGGCCATTTTCACTGGGGCTTCGAGGGCGACTTCTTCGGCCTCTACCGCGAGGCGAACTACGGCCTCAACACCGACATCTACAACGCGGATGCGCCGTCGGGCTTCGAGGTGGCCTTCAAGAAGGAGCTGGACGGCCTCAAGGTCGCCCTCGGCCCCCAGCTCTGGTGGGGCGCGAACCCGGCCTTCCTGGCGAAGTACCAGCGGCACCTCGGACGGGTGGATCTGACCTTCATCCACGAGGAGCAGCTGGGCTCGCAAAGCAGCGTGAGCACGTCGACCGCGGTGCCCGAGCAGAAGACGCGCAAGAGCACGCTGCAGGCTTCGACCCGCGTCGGCCCCGCGCTGATCGAGGCGGGCGCCCTCGCCTCCGGCTATGGCTTTCCGGGATGCGGCAGCCGCGAGTCCTGCGGCTCGGCCCGCGTCGGCAACGTCTTCCAGCAGCAGGCCGCGGGGCTGGCGCGGCCGGACCAGATCCGCGGCACCGATACTCTCGGCGCCAAGGCCAAGGTGACGGTGGAGAAAGGCCTCTGGCACTGGTACGCGCAGGGCGCGTACATGGGCCTCGTCGCCGACGCCGGGCCGCAACAGACCATCACCTTCACCGGCTGGTACCTCAAAGATTCCGGCTCCGGCAACCAGGCGAACGCGCTCACCGGCCTGGCGGTGAACCTCGGCCTCTTCCAGCTGGCCCCGAACTTCCTCTGGCAGAAGCCGCTGATCGGGCCGG
The DNA here is from genome assembly GCA_043782525.1 of Deltaproteobacteria bacterium. Classification (GTDB taxonomy): domain Bacteria; phylum Myxococcota; class Myxococcia; order Myxococcales; family 40CM-4-68-19; genus 40CM-4-68-19. The sequence continues at coordinate 11,843 of JAYWAJ010000216.1, forward strand.
GGCCGAGCAACAATCCCAAGGTGTCCTTGCGCAACATCCTCGACGACCCGTTCGCGGTGCGGGCGAACCGGGAGATGGTCGCGGCGGAGATGATGGTGGTGTTCGATCCGACGCCGGGCACCTGGATGTGGGCCTGGGACAACGACCTGCGCGAGGACGCCCACTTCGCGGCCAGCCTCGACTTCCTCTTCAAGCACCAGCCGTCCACGGCGGACGCGGCCATCGGCGTGCTCGCAGACGGCACGCGCTTCGCGTTTCCCGGCTCGACGCCGCCGCGCGACCTCTGGGAGGTGAACGCGCGCGTGGTCTCGGCGCCGCTCGGTCAGGTCCGCATGGTGGGGCACCTCTTCGCCGGACTCGGCGAGCCGAATGGCAGCGACCAGCGCGTCGTGCACCGCTTCGGCGGAGACGTGCGCGCCGCCTGGCGGCAGGTGGTCTTCACCGGCTTCGCCCGGTTCAACGACTGGGGACCCTACGACTTCCACCGCGACTTCAACCTCACCTTCCCCGCGCAGTTGATGGGCGACCTCGGTTACACGCTCGGATCGGTGCGCTGGCTGGGCCTGCAGCAGACGCGCATCGGCATGCGCGGGACCCTGCGGTACCTCAATGGCTACTCGCCGCGCTTCGCGCCGGACCCGGCCAGCCCGACCGCCTGGGGGCGGGAGTACGAGCTGCGGACCTACCTGGTCGTGAGCCTCTGAGCCGAGGTTCCTGCCTAGTACCGGATGGTGAGGATCGACCGCGCCGGGGACAGCACCTCGGCCGACTGCCCGTCGATCCAGAGGCGGAAGCGGATCGCCTCGCCCCGGAGGTTGAGCACCACCACCGCCACCTTGCCGTCCGGGTTCTTGAAGGCGGTGGCGAGCAGCCGGTCGTCGGTGGTGGTGGCGGCGATGCGCTTCGCCCCCGGCCGCAGGAACTTCGAGAAGTGGCCAATGTACCAATACGAGCTCAGATAGGTGAGCGCAAAAGTCCGCGTGTCGGCGTGCACCGGCGCGAAGCAGAAGTTGCCCACGTGGTTGGGGCCGCCCTTCTCGTCGAGCAGCACGTTCCAGTCGGTCCAGCCCTCGGACCAGTTGTTGAGGTCGCGGATCAGGGCGGTGCCGTACTTCTCGCCCCAGGCCCAGTCGTCCAGGCGGGCAGGGTCGAAGGCCTCCACCGTGCCCTCGCTGAAGAGAAGGTGCTTGTCGGGCCAGGCGTCGTGGACCATCCGCACGTTGTCGAAGTGGTCGCCCACATACCAGTGGAAGGCCGCACCCCAGACGAAGCGGGCGGCCTTCGGGTCGTCGTAGACGACCTTGGCGCGCTGGTAGAGAAGCCCGCGGTTGTGGTCCCAGATCATCAGCTTGAGATCGCCGAGGCCGGCCTTCTCGAGCGCCGGGCCGAGGTGGTCGCGCACGAAGTCCCGCTCTTCCTCGCCGGAGAAGATGCATGACTCCCATGCCTGCACCGCCGCCGGCTCGTTCTGCACCGTCAGTCCCCAGAGGGGGATCCCCTCGGCACGGTACGCCTCGACGAATCGGGTGAAGTAGCCCGCCCAGGCCGGGGCGTACTCGGGCTTGAGCTTTCCCCCTCTCAGCATGCTGCCGTTGGTCTTCATCCAGGGCACCGGGCTCCACGGCGAGGCGAAGAGCTTGAGGCTGCCCTTCGAGGCCGCCAGCGCGGCGCGCAGGAAGGGGATCCGCGCCGCACGATCGTGGGCGATGGAGAAGTGGGAAAGCGCGACGTCTCCCGCGACGTCGTCGTAGGTGTAGCTCTCGCTGGAGAAGTCGCAGGAGTGGATGGTGGTGCGCCCCAGGCTGTAGCCGATGCCCTTCTCGGGGTCGAAGTAGGCGGTGAGGAGTTCCTGCTGGCGCGCGGGTGGCAACTTCGCCCAGACCTCGGCGCTGGCGTCGGTGAGCGCGCCGCCGATGCCCACCAGGGTCTGGAAGGTCTTGCGCGGGTCCACCACCACCAGCGGGACCTGCTCGTCGGGCTGCGGCGTGGGCTGGAAGACGAGGGACGGCTTGCGGGCGAGGCGATCGCCGGTGTCCCTGGCGGTGAGGTAGACCTCCGCCGGCGCAGCATGCGCGGCGCCGAGGAGCGCGAGGAGGGCGCGGGGAATGCTCATGGCCGGCTGGCCACCCACCAGAGCGTGTTGGTCTGGCTGTTGCCGTCGTCCCATCCGCTCAGGGCGCTGGCGTCGGTCCAGGCTGTTTCCCGCTCCGTGGTCGCGTGCGCCATGTGGAGAAACCCCTGCCATCCCTGGGGCGCCCCGGACAGTGCGGACTGCATCCTGGGCCAGGCGTCGCCGACCCAGGCGGGCGCGATCAGCTCCTCGCTCGCGGGCGTGAAGGGGAGCAGCTGGATCCCGAAGATTTTGTAGGGCTCGGCGCCGAAGAAGGTGGCGAAGGCTGCCTTGGTTTCGAAGAGAATGCCCACGCACCGGTTCTGCGCGAAGGGATCCTGGTAGACGGCGGACGCGGCCGGGACCTGCCAATAGGTGCGGGCGGAGTCGACCTCGAGCGCGAGCAGGACGCGTCCGAGGTCGGTCATCCGGGTGTCGCCCGTGGCCAGGCCCAGCAGGCGAAGCCCGTACCACGCGTTGACGGCCTCGGAGGTCGACTCCTGGTTCTGGCCGTCCGCGAACTCGCTGAGGCCGGACGCCCAGGAGTGTCCGCGGAAGAAGTCCATGCTGCGAAAGCGCGGGAACTTCGAGTCGGCCGCGCTGGGGTTGGCGATGTCGCGCACCAGCGCCAGGAGCCCCGGGCGGTGGCTGGTCGCGAAGCCGGGATCCGCCTTGGCGAGGGCGGCGGCGGCATAGAGAAGGTAGCCGTAGTGGAAATGGTGGTCGTTGTAGTGGCCCTGGCCGAACAGCGTCCCCGGGTTCGCCAGCGCCTGGGTGGTCACCACGCCGCCCCAGGTCGTGTCGTAGACGAAGTGATTTGCGTTGGTCCCGTCGAGCCAGGCCGCCACCAGGGGCGCAAGCCGCTCTCGCAGCGTGGCCGCGGTCGCGGTCTCTCCCAGCTCGTCCGCGATCAAGGCGAGCCGCGCCAGCTTGGCGAGCTGCTTGCCATGGAAGTACGTGTCGTCGGCGACCGCGGGATCGGGAACGAACCCGGCGTCGCTCGCCAGCGCGGTCCGCACCGCGGCGAGGTGGGCCGGCGCCATGGCGCGGGGGGCGGTCCAGCCGATGGTCGAGAGCGGGAGGCTCATCGTCCAGGTGCTGCCCTCCACCGCGGTGAGCGTGCCGCTCATGGTGCTGAAGGTCAGGCCGGTGAGGGTGGGCGCCAGAAGGCGGCCGAGGTGGTGGGGCATGGCCGCGAGGAGCAGGGGACCTGCGCCGCTGGTCGCGTAGACGAAGCGGAGCGTGGCCACGTCGCACCCGACCGAGACGCTGAGGCTTCCGCCGCGAGGAACGGTGGCGGCGTGGGCGTCGAGCACTGCCGCGGCGCCCGCCGTGGGGAGGTTGGCTACGCGAAGAGTGCCCGTGAACTTGGCCGTGGCGTAGACCTTGTTGGAGGCCCAGTTCAAGGTCACCGATGACGAGGTGTAGACCACCCACGTGCTTCCGTCGCTCAGGGCCAGCGCGAAGCGGGAGCCGCTCACGTCGCCGGTCGCGGTGGAGCCGTTGACGCTGGCGATGGAGTAGGTCCCGGGAAGAAGGACGGGCTGGAGGCCGACGTAGTCGACGGTGACGTAGGGCATCCCGTAGACGAGCGGTGCGGTCATGGTCCCGCTGGAGACGCTGTAGCGAAGCGTGACCGAGAAGAGATCGTAGGACTGCACGACGTGCGTGGTGGCCGTCCCGAACTCGTTTGCGCCCAGCATGATCTGCTTCAGGTCCGGGACGGAGACGAGGGTGGCGGTGTTCGTCGGCGCTGCGTTGGCGACGTCGAGCCAGACCGGCTCGGCCTTGATCTGGTAGGGCAGGAAATCGACACGGCTGCCCCCGGCGCCGAGCACCAGGTTCTCCCAGGAGGTGTTGGTCGGCAGCGGCGCGGCGGTCGACGCCCACAAGGCGGTCGGCGTCTGCTGGCCGCTGGCCGAGGTGAACGGGGGAGCGCCGGTCGCGAAGGGCGTGTCGAGATCGAGCGCAACCGGCTGGCAGAAGCATGCCCCGCTCGCGCAGCCTTGCGCCGACGTGCAGGCGGTGCCGGCGTGGGCGCCCATGCAGTCGCTGCTGGCGCCGCAGTAGCTGGCGCTCGTCTGGGGATTGACGCATGCGCCGCCGCAGGCGAGCTGGCCGGCCGGACAGACCAGCGCGCAGGTCCCGCTCACGCAGGCCTGCCCCGCTGCGCACGCGCTGCCGGCGTGCGCGCCCGTGCAGTCGCCGCTGGCGCCGCAGTAGCTGGCGCTCGCCTGGGGATTGACGCAGGCGCCGCCGCAGGCAAGCTGGCCGGCCGGACACACCAGCGCGCAGGTCCCGCTCACGCAGGCCCGCCCCGCTGCGCAGGAGGTGCCGGCGTGCGCGCCCTTGCAGTCGCCGCTGGCGCCGCACGAGGTGGCGCTGGTCTGCGGGTTGATGCAGGCGCCGCCGCAAACGACCTGGGGAGCCGGGCAGGCCAGCACGCAGGCCCCGCTCTGGCAGGTCGTCTCCAGGCTGCAGACCTTGCCGCAGGCGCCGCAGTTGACGTCGTCGCGATCCAGCTGAACGCAGACGCCGTTGCAGGCTTCAGTGCCGCTCGGGCACTTCCCTCCGCCGCAGCCCGCGATCCCGGCGACCACCAGCGCGAAGAGCAGACACGTCGATCGCTGCGGCACGCCAGCCCCCGGGTTCAATGGATGCCGCCGTCCTGCATCGCCCGCTTCGGAGTGCGGTCGGCGCGAAACAGGCCCCAGTGCTTCTCCACCTCGTCCGGGTGCGCGCCGCCCTTCCAGTTCTCATCGAAGGCCTCGAACCAGAGGTTGGCGATGCGCTCGCGCGTGGTCCAGGCCAGCGCCTCCCGGTAGAACGCCGCCTGCTGCTCCTCGCCCGGCGCGCCCTTGATCAGGTTCGCCTGCTCCCCCTCGCTGTGCCGGCGCGTCGCCCACCCCAGCTCGCCCAGCACGAGCGTCCGGCCCGGGTGCCGGCGGGCCACCGCGGCGAGCTTCTCCTGGGTGAAGGAGAGCGCCTGCTCCCGCTGCTGGCCGGCCCACATCGCGTAGGCGTGGACGTCGATGAAGTCGACCTCGCGCGCCACCTTCAGGCTCTCCTCGGCGACCCAGAAGCCGAAGTCGTCGGCAGTGGTCACGGGTGCCCGGGTGCGGGCGCGCAGCTCGCGGATCCAGCCGATGAGGACCTCGGGCGCGACGTGGTGATCGGACCAGGAGATCTGCGTCTCGTTGCCGGCGATGACCGCGAGGACCACCTCGGGGTAGGCGTTGGCCAGGCGGATCGAGGCTTCGACCTGGGCGCGGTTGGCGGCGCGGGCCTCCGGGAGCGGCACCGGCGCGTCGGCGGCCGCGGCCTTCTGCTCGGGTTCGAGGGAGCAGCCGAGCATCACCTTGAGGGGGAGGCCCTCGCTGCGGATCAGATCCAAGAGCGCCTCCGCGGTCGGGCTCGCGTCGTACGTGCGGATCAGGTTCCAGGAGCGGATCAGCAGGAGGAGATCTTCGCGCAGCTGCGCGCGCGTCGGCGAGGGGCCGCCCGGGCGCTGCCCGTCGCGGTGCGGGCCGTAGGCGATGCCGTTGCCGATCCAGCGGCCGCCCAGCTCCGGCGTGAAGGGCCGGACCACGAAGGCCTGCTCCGTGGCCGGAAGGGATGCCCGGCTCAGCGCCGCACACGCGAGCGCGGCGCAGCATGGCAGCAGCAAGGGAAGAGCGCGGTGGCCGGTCCTGCTCATGGTCAGCACCTAGGGCGCTGCCCGCGTCCGCCCGCGCTCGATCCAGGGCCGGTGCAGCGAGGGGATGTCCTCCAGCAGCTGCCGGGTGACCGCGCTCTGCGGCGACTGCGTCACCTGGTCGGGGTGGCCCTGCTCGACGATCCGGCCCTGGTGCATGATGAAGATCTGGTCGGAGATGTAGTAGGCGAGCCCGATGTCGTGGGTGACGAAGACGATGGTCATGTCGAGCTCCTGCTTCAGCTTCATCAGGTAGTCGAGGATGTTGGCGCGGCTGCAGGCGTCGACCATGCTGGTGGGCTCGTCGGCGATCAGCACGCGGGGCCGGAGGATGAAGATGCGCGCAAGCAGCATGCGCTGCATCTGCCCGCCCGAGAGCTCGAAGGGGTACTTGCCCTCCACCTCCTTGGGCCGGATGTTCACCGCCATCAGCGCCTTGTCGACGCGCTCCTCCATCTCCGCCTCGGGCGGCTTCTTCTTGAAGAGGTGGAAGGAGGACTTGAGCTGCGAGCGGATGGTGAAGAACTGGTTGAAGGCGCCGTAGGGATCCTGGAAGACCGCCTGCACCTCGCGCCAGTGCTCGCGCGGGTCCTTCACCGCCTCGATGGGCCGGCCCTGGTAGAGCAGCTCGCCGCTGGTCGGCGTCTCCAGCCGCAGCAGCAGCTTGGCCAGCACCGTTTTGCCGCAGCCGGACTGGCCGACGATGGAGACGATGTCGCGCTCCCGGATGCGGAAGGAGACGTCGTCGACGGCGGCATTGCGCTTCTTGCCGTGGCCGAAGACGCGGGAGAGGCCGCGGCCTTCGAAGGTGAGGAGATCAGACGGCATGGTTGCACCTCACCAGGCGGCCGGCGACGGTCCGCAGTTCCTGGCGCTCGATGCTGCAGTCGGGCTGCACCACCGGGCAGCGCGGTGCGAAGCGGCATCCCGTGATCGCCTTGCCGAGGTTGGGCGGCGCCCCCTCGATGGCGACCGGCTTCTTCGCGCGCTGGCCCGGCTCGGCGGTGAGCATCGACCCCATCAGGGCGCTGGTGTACGGGTGGCGCCCGTCGAGGATCACCTGGTCGGCGGTGCCCAATTCGGCGATCTCCCCCGCGTACATGACCGCGATGCGATCCGAGACGTGCTTGAGCAGGGGAAGCTCATGGGTGATGAAGATCATGCTGGAGACGATCCCCTCGTCGATCAGGTCGAACATCAGCCGGATGACGCTCTTCTGCGTCGAGACGTCGAGCGCCGAGGTCGGCTCGTCGGCGACCACCACCTTGGGGTTGAGCAGCGTGGAGATGGCGATCACCACGCGCTGCTTGATGCCGGCGGGGAGCTGCACCGGATACGCGTCGAGCACCTGATCGGCCTCGAGGCCGATGCGCCCGAAGCGCTGACGCAGCCGGTCGTGGATCTCCCGGCGGTCGGCGGTCTCGTCGTGACTGAGGATCATGTCCGCGGCGAGGTCCCTGATCTTGCGGGTCGGGTTGAGCGAGTTGAGGGCTCCCTGGGGAATCATCGAGATGAGGCGTCCGAGCACCTCCTTGCGGTTCTGCTCGACCCCCAGCCCGAGGATGCTGCGGCCGGCGATGCGAACGTCGCCCGAGGTGTGCTGGAGCGGCGGGATGAGCAGGCCCATCAGGCCGCTCACCAGCGTGGTCTTCCCGCAGCCGGACTCGCCGGCGATGCCGAGGATCTCGCCCTCCTTGAGCTCGAACGACACGTCGTCGACCGCCTGGATCCGGTCCCCGAACCGGGTGAGGTAGTGCAGCTTGAGGTGTTCGACCTCGAGGATGGGAGTCATCGATTACTTCCGCAGCCGAGGGTTGAAGACACCCTCCATGGAGGTATTGATGACGTAGAGCGAGAAGGCGATGACCATGATCAGGATCATGGCCGGGAAGAAGGCCCACCAGGCGCCGTCGGTGAGGGCCTCGTTGCGGATCGCCTGGTTGAGGATGTTGCCCAGCGAGACGGTGTCGTAGGGGCCGAGCCCGAGCATGCTGATGCCCGCCTCGGAGAGGATGCCGGCGGCGATCTGCAGGATGAAGACCATGAAGATGTACGAGAGCAGGTAGGGAAGGATGTGGAGGATGACGATGCCGAAGGTGCCGTAGCCGTTGATGCGCGCCAGCCCGACGTGGTCCCGCCCGCGCAGGCTGGCGGCCTGGGCGCGCACCGCCCGCGCGCTCCAGGTCCAGGTGGTGCAGCCGATGATCACGGCGATGAGGAAGAGGCTGCGCCCCTCCTCCATGCTGCTGGAGAGGAGGATGAGGACGATCAGGCTGGGGATGACGACGAAGAGGTTGGTGAGGACGGTGAGCAGGTCGTCGAGCAGGCCGCCGGTGTAGCCGCCGTAGACGCCGATCAGCGTCCCCACCACGGTGGCGACCACGCCGGCGAGGAAGCCGACGTAGAGCGACGAGCGCAGGCCCGCCACCACCAGTGCAAACACGTCCACGCCCATGTGGTCGGTGCCCAGCCAGTGCCCGGAGGAGGGCGGCAGGTAGGCGAGGCCGACCCGGGCGTGGGGGTCGATGTGCATCAGGAGCGGCGGGACCAGGGCGAGCAGGATGGTGCCGAGGAAGAGCAGCGTCCCGAGGAGGAACGACGGCGACTTGAGGAGGCCGAGGAAGATTTTCACGGCCCTTTGCCTCCGGCCTGGACGGCGCGGATACGCGGGTCGAGCAGCCCGATGAGGATGTCGACGCTGAAGTTGGCGAGGAGCACGGTGACGGTCACGAGGAGGGTGCAGCCGGTGATGACCGGGTAGTCGAATCCCTGGATGGCGGTGAGCACCGCCATGCCCAGGCCCGGGTAGCTGAAGATCATCTCGGTGATGAGCGCGCCGCCCACCATGCCTCCCAGTGCCAGCGCGAGGCCGGTGAGCTGCGGGAGCATGGCGTTGCGGAACATGTAGCGGAGGATCTTCGACTCGCGCATGCCGAGAAGCTTGGCGTACTTCACGTAGTCGGTGCCGAGCTCGTAGATGCACATCGAGCGCATGCCGATCGCCTGGCCGCCGACGACGATGAGGAAGATGGAGAGAAAGGGGAGCACGTAGTAGTACGCGGCCGACTTGAAGAAGGCCCAGGAGACCGCCGGGCTCATCCCTTCGGCGTAGCCGCCCACCGCCGGGAACCACTCCAGCTGGATGCCGAAGACGTAGACGAGCAGGATGCCGAAGCAGAAGGCGGGCACGGCGCTCGCGAGCAGGGCCAGCGGGTAGAAGCTCCTGTCGAAGACGCCGCGCTTGTAGGCGGCGAGCGCCCCGAGCAGGTTGCCGATCAGCCAGCCGAAGATGATGGTGGGAAGCTGGAGCGTGAGCGTCCAGGGCAGGGCGCCGCGGATGATGTCGCTGACTTTTTTCGGGTGCTGCAGGATGGAGGTGCCGAGGTCGCCGCGCAGGCTCATCCACAGGTAGTGGAAGAACTGCGAGAGGAGCGGCTTCTTCACCGGCTTGCCGGCGGCGTCGTGCAGCACCTCGCCGCGCGCGTCCACCTGCACCAGGCCGAACTCCTTGAGATAGGCGTCCTCCTTGGCCTTGGCCGCCTCGGAGTCGAGCCGCCCGGAGGTCTTGGCCATCATCGCGTCGACCGGGTTGGCCTCGCCCATGCGCGGGAGGAAGAAGTTGATGGTGATGGCCACCAGGAAGGTCGCGCCATACCAGCCTGCGCGGCCCAGCATGTGCGAGAGGGTTGGGTGGTTGCGGAACATCGCAGGCTCCTACTTCGCGGCGGTCGGAGTGAGCGCCCACAGCATGAAGGTCCCGGGCCCGTCGCCGGGCATCTGGGAGGGCAGGAAGGGGTTCGCGGCGGTGGGGAATCCTTTCCACGCCCGCTCGCTGAACTCGTAGAACTGGTCGGGCCGGTAGACGAGGGGCAGCACCGGCTGCTGCTCCATCACCAGGCGGTTGAGCTCGCGGTAGGCCAGGACCAGCCCTTCGCCGTCGGGCATGCCGGGAATGGATTCGAGGAGCTCGGTAATGCGAGCGATGTGGCCCGGGACCCTGGGGTCGTTGAACCGGCCCTGGTTGTTGTACATCTTCTGCCCCTCGGGGGCCCAGTCGCGCGTGCTCAGCAGCGCCTCGAAGCGCGACCAGGGCTTGGAGGGCGCCGGCGACGGCGAGGGCATGTTCATGAGGAGGTCGAAGTCGCCGCCGAGCCAGGCCGGGTAGAAGAGGCTGGCGTCGACGAAGCGCTCGCGCGCGTCGATGCCCGCGGCGCGCAGGTTCTTGACGACGATGCGCACCACCGCCTCGTAGTCGCTCCAGCCCGTGGGCGACTTGACGAAGAGCGTCGGGATCCGCTGGCCGTGCGCGTCGGCCATCTCCACCAGCTCGCCCTTGTCGTTGAAGGTGGAGGTGTAGCCGCCCGCCTGCAGCTCGGCTCGGGCGCGCACGGGGTCGTAGGTGGTGCCGTACTTGACCGCGTCCTCCTCGGAGAAGAACCTCTTCTCCACCCCAAAGGGGAGGATGAGCCCCGGCCGCAGCGGGTCGCTGTAGCCGGAGACGGCGAGCTCGCGGATGTCGGCGTAGTTGATGGCGAAGCCCATCGCCCGGCGCAGGTGGACGTCGCCCAGCGGCTGGTGCCCGACGTTGATGTAGAGCATGGGGAAGGCGGCTGGCGGAAAGTACGGCGGCTTGTCGAACCAGGCGCGCACGCCCTTCTTTGCCTTCAGCCAGATGCGCGGGATGAAGGTCACCGAGATGTCGAGGCGGCCCTGCTGCAGCGCCACGCTGAAGTGGTCGTTGCTCTTGTAGATGGGGTGGATGACGTATTTCGGCGCCGGGAGCTTGCCCCCGTGCAGGGCGGCATTGCCCCAGTACTGGTCGTCGCGGACCAGCACGATCTTCTCGCTGGCGGAGGAGTGCAGGCGGTAGGGCCCGGAGGAGACGGCGCTGCCGTCGAAGCCGAGCTTGTTGAACGCCTCCAGGTCGCCGGCCACGCTGTCGAGCAGCGGCTGGATGGAGTGCTGGGGCACGATGCGGTAGGTGGCGAGCCCGTCGAGGACGATGAGCGGATTGCGCCGCTTGCGGTCGAGCACGAACTCGACCGTGCGCGCGTCGGTGACGCGCACCGCGGTGATGTACTGCCAGACGGTGGCGACCGGGATCGACTTGTACTTGCGGCCCAGGTCGAAGGTGTACTTCACGTCCTGCGCCGTGACGGGCTGGCCGTCGTTCCAGCGCGCCGCCGGGTTGAGCGTCACCTCGATGGCATCCTCGCGCACGCGGTACGACTCGGCGAGCATGGGCTCGAGCCGTCCCGCCGGTGCGTTGAAGAGCAGCAGGCACTCGTAGACGAAGTTCATGCTCACCGGGAAGTCCGGCGAGCTGAAGAGCGGGTTGAACGAGGACGGCTCGCCCCACTGCCTGCCGCCGACGTAGAGCGTCTGCGCGCGCGGGAACTCGCTCTGGTCGGTGCCCGGCCGGCAGGCGGCGAGCGACATTCCAACCAGGAATGCCGCGAGGCGACGGTCAACTCCGGAGCTCAAGGGGCGCGCTCGTACACGCGCACGTAGTCCACCAGCATCGTCTGCGGGAAGGTGGTGGTGGAGTCGGGCGGCCCGAGGTAGCCGCCGCCGACCGCCAGGTTGAGGAGGATGAAGACCGGGTGGTCGAAGGCCCAGATTGCGCCGCCGGGCAACTGCGTGGCGGTGACCACCTGGTAGAGGAATCCGTCGACGAAGAAGTCGAGCTCGTCGGGTTTCCACTCGAGGGCGAAGACGTGGAAGTCGGCGTCGAATCCGTCGGCGCCCGGGAGGGTGAAGGTCTGGGTCTTCGCGCCTCCGCCGGAGTAGCCGGGACCGTGCGCGCTGCCGTGGATCGCGCGCGGCTCCTGGCCACGGTATTCCATGACGTCGATCTCGCCGCAGGCGGGCCAGGAGACCTGGTCGATGTTGGCGCCCAGCAGCCAGAACGCCGGCCACAGCCCGCGCCCGCTGGGCAGCTTGAGGCGCGCCTCGAATCGGCCGTACTTCTGCTCGAACTTTCCCCGCGTCAGCATGCGCGCCGAGGTGTACTGGTTGCCGCCGAACCGCTCCTGCCGCGCGGTGATGGCGAGGTGCCCCTGTCCGTCGAGGGAGGCGTTGCCGGGCCGGTCGGTGTCGTACTCGAGCTGTCCGTTGCCGAAGCCGCTGCCGCTGATCTCGAAGCCCCACTTCCTGGGATCGGGCGGCTGGCCGGCGACCGTGCCGTCGAACTCGTCGGACCAGGTGAGCCGCCAGGGGCTGCTCGATCCGCAGCTGGCCGCGAGCAGGGCCGCGAGGAGGGAGAGGGCGCGCACGCCCCGAAACAAGGTGGATGGTCGCATGGGGCTCCTCACCTGCTCCCGCCGACGGCCGGGAAGTAGCTCAAGTCTTCCAAGGCGGCGTCGAGCACCAGCGTCGCCGCGCCCACCGCCACGTCGCGCTTACCCAGCTCGCTGGCGCCGATCTTCGCCGCGGCCACGGAAGTGACCAGGGTGCGGCTCGCCACCGACCGGCGCAGCGGCTCGAGCAGCGTCTCGCCCAGCCGCGCCAGGCTCCCGCCGATGGTCACCACCGCCGGGTTCATCAGATTCAGCATTCCCGCAACGGCGATGCCGAGGTAGTCGGCAGCCTCGTCGATCACCTGGACCGCCACCGGGTCTCCGGCGAGCGCGGCGTCCTCGATGGCGGTGATGTTCAACGGCTTGCCCGCCAGCAGGCTCTTCGCTCCGCGCCGGAGCCGCTCCTTGGTGCGGGCCAGCAGCGCCTGCGTGCCGACGAAGGTGACCAGACAGCCGCGCAGCCCGCAGAGGCAGACCGGGCCCTTGGAGTCGATGGCCAGGTGGCCGATCTCGCCCGCGGTCCCGCTCGACCCGCGGTAGATCCTGCCGCCGATGATGTGCCCGGAGCCGATGCCGGTCGCCACCTTGATGTAGACGGAGTCGGAGACGCCCCGGGCCGCGCCCCACCACTGCTCGGCCAAGGCGCCGAGGTTCGCGTCGTTGTCGATCAGCACCGGCACGCGGAAGCGCTCGCGCAGCCCGGCGGTCACGCTCTTGCCGCGCCAGTCCGGCATCACCACCTCCGAGAGGACGTCGGGGTGCCCGAGGTCGACCGGGCTGGGCACCGCGATGCCGATGCCGACCAGGCGCTTGCGCTGTCCACCCCAGCTCTCCAACGCAGCCTCGGTCAGCTCGCGCATGGCCCGCAGCGCGGTGTCCGGGTCGGAGCGAACCGACACCTCGCGCTCCCGGTACGCCTTGACCTCTCCGCGCAGGTTGGCGACCACCACCGAGACGTGGGTCGCGCCCAGGTCGATGCCGACGATGCCATGCCCGTCGTACTGGAACTGCAGCTCGATGGGCCGACGCCCGCCGCGCGAAGGCCCCGAGCCCAGCTCCGCCACCAGCCCGCTCGCCAGCAGATCCGAGACCACCACCGACACCGTCGAGCGCGAGAGCTCGGCGCGGCGCGCGATCTCCGCCCGCGAGATGCGCTCCTCCGTCCAGATCAGCCGGAGCGCCTCGATGGCCGTCGGCCGGTTCGCCAGCGACGGGCCCGGACGCTGGGCGGCCGCGGGACGCCGGAGCCGGGCCGGTCTACTGATGGAAGTAGAGATTGTCGACATAGACCGTGGTCGTCCCCGAGGAGGAGAAGATGATCTGCGCGAGATGCGCCCGCGAGGCCAGCCCGCCCGCCACGAAGCTGGAGAGCGGAAGCTCGATCGCGACCCAGCTCTTCTTGGCGGGAGGCGGGGCCGTCACCTCTGCCTGCTTGAAGGTGCTGCTGTCCCCGTTGGGGTAGTCCACCAGCTTCACCTTGAAGACGTCGGCGTCCGGGGTCCAGACGTCGAGGTGGATGAAGTTCATGGCGGTGATGTCGAGCAGCGTGGAGCTGAAGTCGATGCCCACGTACGAGAGCGCGCTGTACTTCTTGACGTTGTCGCCGTCGACCTGCAGCTCGGTCAGGCGGGGACCGCCGGAGGGGTAGCCGCCGTTGCTCCAATCGGTGCCCCAGGTGTTCGTCAACCCGCCGGCCGCCAGGGTCACCTGGTTGGCGTAGACGCGCGTCAGGAGCGAAACCACCTCGGTCTTGGCGCGGGCCGGAGGCGGCGTGGGCTTCGCGGTGGGGATGGGAGGGACGGTGACATTGACCGTGGCGGTGTCGAGCGCGGGCGTTCCGCCCAGCTGCGCGGTGATGGTGGTGCTGCAGTGCTCGAGGGGCTGGTTGTTCGCGTCGACGCCGCAGCCGACGGCGGTGACGAGTCCGTAGGCGTCGACGATCGCCACCGCGCTGTTGGCGGAGAGGAAGGTCAGGTAGGCGGGCGGAATGGCGACCGTCAAGGTGGTGGGCTCGGGCAGCGTGACCGGGAACTGAACGGCGTCGAAGAACTGGTAGTTCGGACACGGGCCGTTGGCACCCGCGATCTGCTTTTGCCCGGTGTTGACGCCGGCCGGGCAATCTCCCACCAGCAGGCTGAGGGTCTTGTTGGTGTTGTTGGTCAGGCGCGGCACCGGTGCACCGAGCACGTCCGCGCCGAGCTGCTCGAACTTCACGTCGTCGAGCCAGATGTGGTAGCCCGCTCCTCCCTTCGCCGAGGCCGCGAAGAAGAGCATCCCCGCCTCGGAGGCGAGCTTGGCGGGCAGCGGGATCGGCATCAGGTATTTTGCCCAGTCGCCGCCGATGGCGAGGTTCGAGATCGAGGCGAGGTACCGCGGATTCGGCGTGTTGTCGTTGGCGAGGCCGAGCACGTCGAACTGGGCGGCCGCGTCGTCGGCCTTGGCCCAGAAGGTGAGCGCGTTGTAGCCGGACAGGTTGCGCGGCAGGGTCGCGACCACGGCGCCTCCGGCGTATCGGCCCACCGTCGGCACGGTGATCCTCAGCGTGGCATTTCCCGGGGAGGCGGGGGATTCATCGGTGCGCAGGCGCTTGACCACCGGGTCGACCGTGACCGCGTTGGGGTCGGCGCCCGAGGCCGGGTCGAACGGCTGGAAGCCGTCGTCCACGTAGTTGTCCCTGAAGACCACCGGCTCGTCGGCGCGAGGGGAGTCCAGGCACCCGCTCGCGACCGCTGCCAGCAGCGCGCCCGCCGCCGCTCGCGTCACCCGATCTCGTGCTGCCATGAAAAGCCTCCGGTCGCGATGGTTACTTGCAGGAGCAGACTTATCGATGAGGAAGGCGTCGTCCGTTGCCAGCCCGCCGCCTCCCTCGCTCGAGCGCTGTCGCCTATTTGTGCAGGTAAATGTTATCCACGTAGATGACCGCGTTGATGTTCGCGCCACCGGCATCCTGGGCCACGAAGAGCAGCTGACCCAGCTTGTTCCGCGAGGTGAGGCCCGTGAACGAGCTGAGCGGGATCTCGAGGCCGACCCAGGTCCCGGTTGCGAGACCGACGGCCTCGTACTTGGAGATGACCGACGTGCCGGCGGGATCGTTCACCAGCTGGATCTCGAGCCTGCCGGGCGGATTCGGCGTCCACACGTCGACGTGGAAGGTGGTCATGGTGGTGGCGTCGATCAGGTTGGCCCCGAGGAACTCCACGCCAACGAACGAGTGCAGCGTGTACTTCTTCACGTTGTGGGACCCGATCGCGTAGGGATCCACCAGCTCGTTGCAGCAGGTGCTCCAGCTGGTCCGCCAGGTGTCGATGGGGACGTTGGTGTAGGCGCCGCTGAAGAGGGAGATGACGTTGCCGGCCGCCACCACCGGCGTCGGGGCGATGTCGGTGCTGCCCGGCACGGCGAGCGGCAAGACGCCGGTGACGACCGCCTGCCCCGCAACCGCCAGGGAGCCCAGCATGGCCGAGATGTGGGCGGTGCCTGCGCCCGCGCCGGTGATTACCCCGTCCTTGTCCACGGTGGCCACCGCGGCGTTGTCCGAGGCGAGGGTGAAGTAGTTGAACCCGGCGCGGTAGACAGTAGGCCCGACGCTGTAGAAGACCGTGTTGGGGTTGGAGTCGATCTTGAACGTGTCGCCCTTGGCGACGGTAGGCGAAGGCCAGTTCACCGACACGCTGTTCACCGACCCGAACTTCGCCGCCAGGGTGGCCGTGTCCAGCGTCTCGTACTGGATATCGTTGAACCAGAAGGTGACGCCGGCACTGCCCCCGTCGGCGAAGAAGAAGAGGCCTTGGGTGGCTGCCAGAGCGGCCGGATTGGGGATGGGGAAGTAAAACTTCTGGAAGGTGCTGGTGATCGCCGTGGTGTGGAACTCGCTGATGAGCGGGCCGCTCGCCGCGCTGTTGATGTCACCGAAGCCCATGTTCTGGAAATTGACCGGGGCCGACGCCTTGGCCCAGAAGCTGATGGCGTTGAAGGCGCGCAGGTCGTGCGGCGCACCGAGAAGGGCGCCGCCGGTGTAGCCCGCCGCAGTCTCCACCACCTTGAGCGACGCGCGGCCGTTGTTGAGCGTCGTCGCGTCCCGGGTCACGTCGTTGACGCTGCCGCCAAAGGGCGAGAAGAAAACGCTCGGGTCGTAGTCGTCGTAAAAGACGTGAGCCGAGGCCGGGTCGTAGATGTTGACCGGGACGTTCACGGCAGGCGCGGGGCTGACGGTGACGGTGATGGTGGTCGTGCCTGCCAATCCCGCGGTGACCACGCCAGCGCTGCTGACGGTCACCACCGACGACGCGTTGGAGACGAACGACACGTTCGCGTTCGGGATGACGGCCGTGGTCGAGTCGCTGTAGTGCCCGGTCACCACGAAGGTCGCCGTCCCCGTGGTCTTCGGCAGCGTGACCGGGTTCGGCGCCACGGTGATGGTGGTGAGGGTCACCGCCGTGACGTTGACGGTCACGGTGGCGGTCTTGCCCGAAGCCGTGTGCGTGGCAGTCACGGTCGCGGTGCCCGCTGCTACGGCGCTGACCACGCCGGACGAGGCGCCGACAGTGGCCGCTCCGGAGGGCGTGGCGGCGGTGACGGCGAAGGTCACGCCGGCGGTGAGCGGGTGCGTGCTCGCGTCGGTGAAGGTCCCGGTGACCGTCAGCGTCGCCTGCTGGCCGACGTTGAGGGCGACCGGGCTGGCGTTGTCGATGGCGATCGAAGTCAAGGCCGCCGCGGTGACGGTGACCGCGACGGTGGTGGTCTTTCCTCCCGAGGTCACGGTGACGGTGGCGGTGCCGGTGGCGACGCCGGTGATGATCCCGCTCGTCGCGCCGACGGTGGCCGCGCCCGAGGGAGTGGAGGCGGTGACCGCGAACGACACGCCGGAGGTGAGGGTCGTGATGTCGCCGTTGCTGTAAGTGCCCTTCACGGTCAGGGCCTGGGTGAAGCCGGCCGGCAGGCTCGCGGGGCTCGGCGTGGCGGCGATGGAGACGAGGGTCCTGGGATTGACCGTCACGCTCACGGTGGCGGTCTTGCCACTGGCGTTCGCCGTGACGGTGGCGGTGCCGGCGGCGACGGCGGTGATCAGTCCGGACGCTGCGTCCACCGTCGCGGCGCCGGCGGGCGTGGCCGCGGTGACCGCGAAGGTCACGCCGGAGGTGAGGACCGCGGCGGGGCCGTTGCTGAAGGTGCCGGTCACCGTCACGGCCTGGGTCTTGCCGATCTCCAGCGTGACCGAAGCCGGGGCGGCGCTGATGGAGACGAGCGACGGGGCCTTGATGGTCACGCTGACGGTGGCGGTCTGTCCGCCGCTGCTCGCCGTGACGGTGGCGGTGCCGGAGGCGACGGCGGTGATCAACCCGGTCGAGGCGTCCACCGTCGCCGCGCCGGCGGGCGTGGCCGTGGTGACCGCGAACGACACGCCCGAGGTCAAGGCGGCGGTGGTGGCGTCTTCATAGGTGCCGGTGACGGAGAGCGCCTGGGTGGCGCCCACGTCCAGGGCGACGGTCGCCGGCGTGGCCGCGATCGAGGCCAGCAGCGCAGGGGTGACGGTGATGGCGGCGGTGGCGGTCCGCCCGGAAGAGGTGGCGGTGATGGTCGCGGTGCCGACCGCCAGGGCAGTGACCAGGCCTTTGCTGCTCACCGTGGCGGTGGCGGCGGAGGAGGTCGTCCAAGTGGCGTCGGCGATCGGCTGGGTGGTTCCGTCGCTGAACTTGCCGGAGGCGGCCAGCGCCCGGGTGTGACCCTTGGGGACCGAAGCGGTCGCCGGGTCGAGGGTGATCGAGGAGAGCGAGAGCGCCCCGGAGCAGCCGGCCAATAGACCCAGGAGGGCGGCGGTGGGGAGCAGGGAGTTCAGACGGAGGCTTCGGGTCATGTTTCCTCGCTTTGGGCCTGCATCGTGCCTGCGTGGGACCCCGACACGAGTGGGGCTCGGGAAAGCTTTGTTTGTTCGACGAACAAACTATCTAAGTCGCGGGAAGGTTGTCAAGCGCCCCTGCGGCAAGCGGGCAAAACATCCCGGATCGTCCCGGCACGCCTGGTCCTTTGGCGATCTCGCCGCGGGCGGGCTGCGCGACCAGGGAACACCGAAGCCGTCGCTACCCTTTGCTGGCGGCTACCGCACCGGCCCCAGGTGTCGATCGAGCCAGTCCACCGTCTCCTTCACCAACAGATCCTGCGGGGGGTAGTGCCCGCCGTCCACCACGATGTGCCGCTTCTCGGACGGTGCCGCCCCCAGCAGCGTGAAGAGCGGCTGCTGCGATGTCTCGACCGGGAAGAAGAAGTCGTAACGGCCGTTGATCATCAGCGTCGGCTGCAGCACGTGGGGCGCAAAGTTGAGCGGGTCGACCTCCGGCAAGGCGTCCTCGAACTCGAGCCCGCCGCTGATGAGCACCACCGCGCGGATGCGCCGCTCGACCGCGGCGAAGATCGGGCCCAGCGCGCCGCCCCAGCTGATGCCGTAGTAAGCGACGCGGGCGAGGTCGAGGTCGCGGCGTGTCGCTGCGTAGTCGAGCGAGCGCGAGAGGTCCTGTGCCCACATGAGCACGTGGTCCCGGTAGTTGCGCGAGGTGTCCTGGGTGTCGGAGTCCAGCCCGTCGGCGCGCTCGTAGGTGCTCTTGTAGATCGGGTACACCACGGCGCGGCCGCTCTTGGCGAGGAAGCTGAAGGCGTTGAGGCCCATCGAGTTCAGGTCGGCGCTCGAGCGGATGTGCAGGGCGTTCGACCCGGGGAAGAAGATCACCGTCTGCCACGGCGGCGGGACGCTCTTCGGCGTGAAGACGAGCGCCTCCATCCGCTCGCCGCGGTACGCGGTGTTGAAGCTGACCCGCTCCATGCGCCAGCGGTCGGCCTCGGTCACCTCCCCGGTCCGCGGCTCGAGCGGCGTCTGGTCGTAGCCGTAGAGGCCGGCGTAGAGGCGAAAGGCCTCGTCGCTCCTGGGGCGCTCCTTGGTGTAGTCGCGCATCGGCTGCTCGATCCTCTCGAGGAGCGGCGCCGGGACGGGCTTGGGATATTGCGCGAGGCGGAAGCCAAAGGTGGCGCGGCGCTCGAAAGGCGGCTGCGCGTCGGGGTCGTTGAACATGTAGCTCGGCTCGCCGTAGCCGCCGCCGAGGATGTAGCGGTCGCCGTTGCGCTCGTTCCAGACCCACTCCTTGGCGTTGCCCGCCATGTCGAAGAGGCCGAACCCCGAGACTCCGCCGCTCGCCCCCGCGCGCTGGAGGCCGGGGCCGAAGTTGCTGCGCGGCACCATGTCCGGCGCCGCCCAGGTCGTGGCGGCGCGCGCCCAGTGGTAGATGGTCGGCAGCGACTTGCCGGCCCAGCTTGCGTAGGCGGCGGCCTCGTACCAGCTGACGCCGGTGACCGGGAAGTCGCCCTGGCCTTCGGGGTAATCGCCGCTGCTCCAGGTCGAAGGGCCGGGCTGGCCGGTGCGATCGCGCAAGCGCCCCATCGCCTGTGCGAAAGAGAGGCCGCCCGCGAAGGGTTCCTTCCAGAGTTCGCGCCGCCGGTAACCGCCGTCCTCGACGAACTTGCGATATTCGGCGTTGGTCACCTCCAGCTTGCCGAGGTACGCCGGCGGCACGTCCTCGGACTTGAGGTTCTCGAGCCCGACCAGCGGCAGCCACCCCATCGGGCCGCCGGGGATCGCGATCATTCCTTCGGGGACCGAGCCCAGCGGCAGCAAGTCGACGCTCAGCGCGGCCTGAAAGGGCAGGTAACGCCACAGGCCGCGATCGGCGGGAAGGTAGCCGGCCCTGGTGAGGCGCACCTGCGAGGGCAGGATGGAGACGCGCGCTCCGAGGATGGGCGTCGTGCCCAGAGTTCGCCACTCCGCGTCGGAAGCGCCGTAGGGGCGGATCTGCGCCAGCGCGCCCGGCGGGTTGGTCTGCACTTCGAGAACGCGCGAGATCTCGGGCCACAGCTTCTGCAGCGACGGCGCCGCGGGCAGCGCCCGTTCCACCTCGAAGGCCAGCGCCAGCGATTCGACCAGCTTGCCCCGGTCGGCGAGATGGATCGCCTCGTCGAGCCGGGCGCGCGCGGTCCGGTACCGGTAGTCGCGAATCGCGAGCCAGGCCAGCGTGCCGAGCAGCAGCGCGAGCGCGGCCGTGGTCACGGTGGCGCCATGCTTTCGCGGTGCGTCCGCGGCGGGCGGGGTGCGGACCACGCCTGCGCTGGTCCAGTCGAAGATCCACGACAGCACCGCGGCCGCCGGCAGCCCCGCCAGCGCCAGCAGCACCGCCCAGCGCATCCAGGCGCCGGGAAGCTCGAGGCGCGTCACCATGATGTCGAGGCCCTGCAGCGCGCCGAAGACCGCGACGACGTAGGCGATGAGGACGCGCACCACGCGACGCCGCGTCAGCTCCTGCGCGAAATGCTGGAGGGCCGCCCGCATAACCGGCATTGTGGGCACCGCGGGGCGCAAAAGAAAAGCGCGCCGTCAGAAGGCGGGGGCCGCATTCTTACCGCGTCTTGCTGGCAGCACCGCCGGAGTGGACCTCGACGGCGACGAGCCCGTCGCCGCTCTTGCGGGTGTGCACGACGACGCGGTCGCCCGGCTTCACCTGGTCGCGCCTCCCGACGGCCTTCCCGCGCAAAAAGCGCGTCTGCGGCGTGACCGTCGCCACCGACTCGTGGCCGTCCGCGTCCTTCACCGCGATCCGCTCCGGGCCGATGGCCGAGACGGTGCCCCTCAAGTGTTCGCCGCCGCCGTGCGCCAGGAGCGGGAATGCTGCAAGTCCGAAGACCAGGACCATCCTCAACGCCTGCTTCCTCATCGCGTCCTCCTTCAGTGGTGATGCCCGCCCTTCGCGGGAGCGGGGTTCTCGCCGTCGAGAAACTTCTCCTCGTCCTGCTCTTCCTGCCGGTCTGCGGGGCCCTTGGGGTTGAGCGCCTCCATCTCGAGCAGTTCTTCGGAGGTGAGGCGCGGCAGGTGCCGGATGAAGTCGACCAGGTGCCAGCTGGCGCGCTGGCTCTGCGCGCTCTTGTCGCCCCACGCGGGCATGCCGGTGAAGCGCACGCCGTCCTCGATGATGGCAAAGAGCTCTCCGTCGGTGAGCCCCTGCGTCGCCGCGAGGCGCAGGTCGGGGGCGCGCGGGTAGAGGTTGCGGCCCAGCTCGGTCTGCCCGCCGCCGTCGTTGCC
Source organism: Deltaproteobacteria bacterium (assembly GCA_043782525.1). Lineage (GTDB taxonomy): Bacteria > Myxococcota > Myxococcia > Myxococcales > 40CM-4-68-19 > 40CM-4-68-19. The sequence continues at coordinate 33,061 of JAYWAJ010000216.1, forward strand.
GTGGCAGCTCGCACAGTGGTCCGCGAAGTGCGCGCGGCCCTCGGCCAGGACCTCCACGGAGGCGGCGACCGGGTTGGGCTGGTCGCGCCAGGCGCGCAGCCCGAGGCGCCGGAGCCGGAGCGCGAGGCGCGTCTCCAGCGGCGACGGCTCGGTGCGCGCGCCCATGCCGCCGTGCAGGAGGACGGCGCCGAGGCCGGCCACCCCGAGGAGCACCAGCAGGAGCGCGCCGGTGGCCGCGACGGCCCACCTCCGCATCAGTGCCCACCGTGCGCGTGGGGGGCCTTCGCCTCGGGCGCGTCCGGCGCGTTCTCGTCCGCGACCTTGTGCGCGACCGTCCCCGGCGGGTTCCGGTACGGTCCGGGGTCCGCATAGCTGGTGATCCCCGCGCGGACCTTCACCACCGTGAACATGCCGCCCATGTCGACGGAGCCGAACTGCCCGTCGCCGGTCATCATCGGGAGCGTGTTCTTCGGGTGCCCCATGTCCATCATCTCGCCCATCCCGTTCTGCCCCATCGCCATGTAGCCGGGCAGCAGGTCGCGGACTTTTTCTTCGACGCCCGACTGGTCCACGCCGGTGAGGTTGGGGACGTCGTGCGCCATCTGGTTCATGGTGTGGTGGGTCTTGTGGCAGTGCATCGCCCAGTCGCCCGCCGCGTCGGCGACGAACTCGATGTCGCGCGTGGTCCCCGGCGGCACGTTGACCGTGGTGGTGGGAAGCTGCGCCGAGGGCGGCGTCGGACCGCCATCGGTGCCCGTCTCGACGAAGTGGACGCCGTGGATGTGGATGGGATGGCTGTCCATGCTCAGGTTCGCCAGCCGAACCCGCACCCGCTGGCCCTTCTTCACCACCAGGGGCGCGGTGCCGGGGAAGGCGCGGCTGTTGAAGGTGAACATGTTGAAGTCGGTCATGGTCGCCGGGTTGGGGGCGGCGGCGCCGAAGGGCACGTCCCACTCGTGCAGGAAGATGGCGAAGTCGCGGTCGATGCGCTTCTTCTCGTGGCGCGGGTGGATGATGAAGAAGCCCTCCATCCCCAGCGCCATCTGCAGCGCCTCGTCGGCGTGCGGGTGATACATCTGCGTCCCGCTCTGCCGCAGCGTGAACTCGTAGGCGAAGGTCTCGCCGGGCTTGATGTGCGGCTGGTTCAGGCCCTGCACGCCGTCCATGCCGTTGGGCAGGAGGACGCCGTGCCAGTGGACCGAGGTGTCCTCGGGCAGGTGGTTCGTCACCAGGATGCGAACCCGGTCGCCTTCGACCGCCTCGATGGTGGGGCCGGGGCTCTGGCCGTTGTAGCCCCAGACGTTGATCACCATGCCGGGAGCGAGCTCGCGCTTCACCTGCTCGGCGACGAGGCGGAAGACCTTGACGCCGTGGTCCAGCTTGAACGGCAGCGAGGCGCCGTTGGGCGTGACCACGGGGACGTAGTCGGGCGCGGCGGTCGCCGAGAGGGAACAGAGCAGCGCCGCCGCGCAGGCCATACCTGTGAACGCGTTCATCATGACTTCTTCTCCGGGGGCGGCGGCGCAACCAGGCTGCCGCCGGCAGCGCGCTCCAGCTCGGCGCGGGTGGTCCAGTAATCGCGGACGGCTTCGAGATAGTCGCGGTAAGCCTCGATCTGCTCGCGCCGCGCCAGCAGCAGCTGGAAGACGCCGAGCAGGTTGGCGCTGTAGCGAAGCTGGGACTCCTTCACGATCCGCTCGCGCAGCGGCATCAGCACCGTGCGGTAGTGTTCGGCGACGCCGCGGGCCGCCAGCAGCCGGTTGCGCAGCGCGCGAACCTCGGCGCGGATGTTGACGGCCAGCTCGTCGTGCCGGGCCCGCGCCTGCCGGAGCCTCGCCGCGACGCGAGCGACGCGCGCCTGCCCCTGATCAAAGAGGGGAAGCTCGAGCGAAATCTCCGGGCCGGTCACCTGGCTGCCTTCGGCGTCGTGCTCGGTGGACACGCCCAGCTGCACGGCGGGGAAGACGCGGGTGACCCCCGCGAGGGACGCCGCCTGCTCCAGCGCCTGTGCTTCGCTCTGCGCCGCGGCGAGGTCGAGCCGGCGCGAGACGGCCAGCGCCTCGACCTGCTCCAGCGGCGGGTCCGCTTCCGGGAGGTCGGGCATGAGGCTCTCGACCTTCCAGGAGCTGCTCTCGGCGCCCCACAGCCCGAGCAGCCGGTTCACCCTCTCGCGGTCGTCGACGGCCCGCGCCTCGGCGCGAGCGAGATCGAGCTTGCCCTGCGCATAGAAGGCCTCCTCCTGGATGAGATCGAGCTCGCCGACGTTCCCGGCCGCGCGCTGGCGGCGGCGAAGCTCGGCGGCGGCGCCCTGCGCATCGAGGACCAGCTTGCGGACCTCGACGGTCGCCTGCGCCGCCTGGAGCGTGACCACCGCCTCGCGCACCTGCGCGGCCAGCTCCAGCACCGCGCCGCCGACGCGCGCCTTGGCCGCATCGAGCTCCGCTGCCGCGACCCGCTTGCGCAGCGGCAGGGTGAAGAGGTCGAGGAAGTCCTGCGCCAGGGAAAACTCGCTCGCCGTCCCGCCGGACCCGCCGGTGGAGAAGCGGACGCGCGCGCCGAAGGTCGGGTTCTTGAGCAGGCCGGCCTGCACCAGATCGGCCTGGGCGATGCCGAGCTCTTCGTAGGTGGCGACGAGGCCCTGGTTCCGCAGGAGCGCGACCTCGACCGCCGTCGCCGGGGCGAGGTTCCCGCGCAGCAGGTCGGCGAGGTGGGTCCGCACCTGCCCGTCGGCGGGCGTGCCTTGATCCCAGTGGAGCGGTCCGCCGCCGCGCTCGCGGACGAGCTCTTGCACCTCGTCGAAGGCGGGCTTGGGGGAGACGGAGGCGCAGCCGGACGCGACCGCGCACGGGAGGAGAAACAGGACCACGAGCTTCATGGGCAAACCTCTGCACTGGCTTGTGAACGGGTCGGGGCCACGGCGCCGGGGAAGGCGCTGCGTCACTCAGGACTCGACGGTGATCTAGATGCGCAGGGGCAGGGGAGGCCCGAGCGCGGGCGGCGGCCCGACGCTGCGGTGCGGAGGTGCCGACGGCGCTGACGACCAGGCGAACGCGGGAGCCTCGTCGACGAGCAGCGCGACGGGTATGACCACGCGCTCGGCAGCGCCGGGCACGGCCTCGCCCCGCGGGGTCGCTGTCGCGGGCGAGGCCTTGCAGCAGGGCGCGCGGGTCGCGGTGGTGGCCGTGTCGTCGCCGTTCCTGGCGCAGCAGGCGTGCGGACTGGCCGCCTCGCAGCACGCTGCCGCCAGCGCCGGGGCCAGGGCAACCCCAAGCGCGGTCGAGAGGGCGATGGCGGCGACGAACCGACGCATGGCAGTCAGTTTGCTTGGGAGGGGCTGGAGGTTCAAGCGGAATTGCAGCGGCCCTCGACGGCTCACGGCAAAAGCGGCCCGCCGAAGATGGCCGGCGCGAACGCACGCAAGAGCCCGAGCGCGCCGCCGCCGAGGACGACGACCACGACGTTCAGCCGCCATTTCCAAAGGAGAAGCGCGACGAAGGCGGCGGCGCCCAGGAGCAGCGTCACCGGGTCGAGGTGGCCCCCGGGCATGAAGGCGATCCTGGCCAGGGGAATTGAAATCGAAAACATCAAGCCCACCACGCCGCTGGTGACGCCGCGCAAGAACGACTTCACGCCCGGCTGCGCGGTGAGCCAGCCCATGTAGGGCGCTGCGCCGAGCACGAAGACGAAGGAAGGCAGGAAGAGCCAGAAGGTGGCGGCGCAGGCACCCTGCCAAGCCGCGCCGGCGCCGTGCCCGGCGAGATAGCCGACGAAGATCCCGACGGAGATGAGCGGCCCCGGCGTCGTCTCGCCCAGCGCCAGCGCGTCGATCATCTGCTGGTCGGCGATCCAGCCGTAGCTCTGGACCGCGCCTTCCCGGATGTAGGGGAGCACCGCGTAGGCGCCGCCAAAGGAGAAGAGACCGACCCGGAGGAAGAACCAGGAGATGTCGAAGACGCGCCGGGCGGCGGTTTCGGCCGCGTCGGCGCGGGCGGGCAGAAGCAGGAGCAGCGAGGCGATGGCAGCGCCCGACCCCGGTCCCAGCCGCTTCCAGGCGAGGGAGGCGAGGCCGCAGCCGAACAGCACCGGGATGAACGGCACGTGGCCGAAGAAGAAGGCGGCGAAGGCGGCTCCCGCCAGCGCGACGGCGAAAGGCCCCTTCAGCGCCGCCCGCGAGATGCGCACCAGCGCGGCCAGCAGGAGCGCGAGGCCCACCGGGCGGAAGCCCCAGAGCACGCCCAGCACCTGGGGGGTCTTGCCGTAGTGGACGTAGATCCAGGCCAGCGCCGTCAGCGTGATGAAGCCCGGGATGATGAAGAGGATGCCGGCGAGCGCGCCCGCCAGGTAGCCGCGCTTCTTGTAGCCGATGTAGATGGCCAGCTGCAGCGCCTCGGGGCCCGGCAGCACGTGGCAGAAGTTCAGCGCGCGGACGAACTCCTCCTCGTCGATCCACTTCTGCCGCTCGACGCACTCCAGGTGCATCAGCCCGATCTGGCCGACCGGGCCGCCGAACGCCAGCCAGCCGAGCTTGAGGAAGTACCAGAAGATCTCGCGCATCGAGACCGGGCGCGGCTGGGACAGGTCGGCCATGGGAGCATCGGAGCTACAACTGTAGCTCCGGGTTGTCAAACGGATACGGTTGCACTATATCGCCGGCGTGCCGGCCAGGGATCAGACCACGCGCGACCCGGGCTGGCTGCTCCTCATCCACCAGATCCCGCCCAAGCCGGACTACTTCCGGGTAAAGATCTGGCGGCGGCTGCAGCGCCTCGGCGCGGTCGGAATCAAGAACGCGGTCTACGCGCTGCCCAGCAACGCGCAGGCGCAAGAGGATCTCAACTG
>JAYWAJ010000217.1:0-5475 GCA_043782525.1 Deltaproteobacteria bacterium
TGGTTGACGTTGGCGGGGATGATCATCCGGCCGCGGGCGATCTCGCTGCGGATGAGCTCGGCGGGCAGCGCCTCGCGGCGGGCGACGTGCAGCATCTCCCCGGTGATCTTCCCCTGCCTGGCGAAGTGCATCTGCGAGACATTGTTCAAACCGCGCCGCTCTTCGATCCAGGCTGCCCGCATGACGTCCTCCGAAGGGGTGGGGACACTAATGAGCCGGGCTTTCAGCGTCAACCACCAACGGCCCCGCGCAAGGCAGCGCAGGATCTGCTCGCGGGCCGGTGATACCATCGCCGCATGCGCCGACTTCTCGCCGTGGGACTCTGCCTCGCCGGCTGCAAGACCGCGGGATCTTCCGTGCTGCCGCAGAATCCGGGCTGGATCGGCGGGCAGCGGGTCGCCGTGGTTGGGCCGCAGAGCGTCGGCGTGGGCGGGCCCGAGCTGGCCGCGCAGTACCTCCACGACAACGCCGAGACCGACCTGCGCTCCGCCGGCTTCGCCGTCGGCGAGGGCGGGCTGCAGCTGGTCATCGAGAGCTTCGAGCGCAACCTGGTGCGGGCCACGGTGCGCAGCGGCAGCCAGCAGGTCGAGCGCATCGAGGTCACCGGCGATCAGCTCGGCTGCATCTCCTCGATGTGGGGCCTCTCCGCCAGCAGCAACGCCAGCTGCTACAGCAACGGGCTGGTCTCTGCCCTGATGCGGTCGCAGGCGGTGGCGCAGGCCGCGGGGCCGCCGCCCAACCCGGTGCCCAGGGCCGCCGAGCCGCCCTCGCTCTCGGAGTCGCCCGCGGCCCGCAAGCCGGCGGAGCGCAGCGCCGCGGCCGAGGAGCAGCGGGCGCCCGCCGAGGATCGCCGCGCCAGCCCGGCCGAGCACCGCGTCCTCGCGCTCAAGGGAAAGCTCGCCGTCCTCGACCTGAAGAACTTCACCAAGGAGCTGAACCGCGAGAACGCGCAGTACTTCACCGACGTCATCCGCCAGGCCTCGCTGCGGATGGAGCCGGGGCTCGACATCATGACCCGCGAGAACCTCCTCGTGCTCTTGCAGTCCACCGGCAAGAAGCTGGAGGAGTGCGAGGGCGAGTGCGAGGTCGACACCGGCCGCCGCATCGGCGCCGACCAGATCATCAGCGGCGAGATCCAGAAGGTGGGAACCCGCTTCAAGCTGACCCTGCGCCTGCACGACACCCACGAGGGCCGGCTGCTCGCCTCGGCCATCGGCAGCGGGAAGAGCATCGACGAGCTGGACGAGAGCGCGCAGAAGGCCGCCGAGGAGCTCTTCGCGGTGCGCTGACTACCGGGCCCCGCTCGGGGAGGCGCCGCCTTTCAGCTCGGCGACGATCCGCCGGGCCCCGTAGATGTGGTCGAGCGCCTCGATCAGCGCCGCGCTGTGCACCGCCACCGCGCGGTTGACCGTCTCGTCGAAGCCGTAGTCGCCGCCCAGCGACTGGATGTTGCCGTCGAAGATGAGCCCGACGATCTGCCGCTCCCGGTCGAAGACCGGCGACCCGGAGTTGCCGCCGATGATGTCGTTGGTCGAGCAGACGTTGAAGGGCGTCGAGAGGTTGATCTGCTTGTTCTCGTTGGCGTGCACCCAGCTCTCCGGGAGCTTGAAGGGTTCGCGGCCGGTGGCGCGATCGAACCCGCCGGCAAACTGGGTGACGGGGTCGACGTGGTGGCCGTTCTCGTCGTACCCCTTGACCGCGCCGTAAGAGAGCCGCGGCGTGAAGGTCGCGTCGGGGTAGTTGCTCTTGCCCTCGGTGTCGAACTTGGCGGAGGCGATCTTCTCCTCGGCGGCGAGCTGGAGCGGCTCGATCTCCTCGTCGTGCCACTTGCGCAGCGCCCGGGCGTCGGGGTCGACCAGCCGGGCGAACTGGATCATCGGATCGGTGGAGGCCGCCACCGCGTCGCGCCCGCCCTGCCAGAGCTGCTCGCGGACCTTGAGATCCGCCAGCTGCGACTTGACCAGCTCGGCGGCGAGATCCTGTGGACTCTTCTTGCCGAGGACCTTCTTGACGAAGGGATGGTCGGCGCCGAGCGTCTCGCGCAGCTTGGTCAGCCCGTAGGAGAGCTTGAAGACCTCCAGGTCCTCGTAGATGGGCGCCTTGGAAAACAGCCCCTGCTTCAGCTGCGGCAGCTTGGCGTCGGTGTACTCGCGCAGGCGCTGCTCGTTGGGCTTCTGCAGCTCCTCGGTGCCCCGCACCAGCGTGCGGGCGATGCGGAAGAGCCGGGTGTTGAAGCCGGCCGACTGCTCCTCGTACTGGTACTCCCTGTGGCGCGGCTGGAAGGCGTCGATGGACTTCTTCACCTCGTCCCAGGCCGTCCCGTACTTCTTGCGCAGCGAGGCGCGCCCGTTCACCTTGGCGCGCAGCGCCCGCTCGCGCTCGGCCAGCTTGTTCCAGAGCGTGGGCGTGGTCAGCGCCTCGAAGCGTCCCTTGAGCGCCTTGAAGCTGTTCTCCACCCCGAACAGCTCCGCCTCGCCGATGCGGTTGTGCTCCGGCGACGACTGCGTGAACATGGTCAGCGCGCCCCGGTACTGCGCCAGGTCGAAGAGGCGCTCGGGCAGCGCGATGTCACGCTGGTACTGCAGCTCGCGCCCGGTCAGCTCGCGGTCGGTCCCGCCCGGATTGCCGGAGACGAAGGTCAGGTCGCCCTCTTTCGCGCCCGCCGGCGACCACTTGAAGTAGTGCTCGGTGTGCGCCGGCTTGCCGTCCTCGTAGGCGCGAATGAAAGACACGTCGAGGTCGTAGCGCGGGAAGTTGAAGTTGTCGGGATCGCCGCCGAAAAAGGCGATGGCGAACTCGGGGGCGAAGACCAGCCGCACGTCCTGGAATCGCTTGTAAGTATACAAGCTATATTGTCCGCCGTGGTAGAGCTCGACCACGTCGCAGCGCAGCTTGTCGTTGCCAGCGGCGCACTCTTTCTCGACGCCCGCCATCGCCGCCTTGCGCTTGTCGTTGAACTCCTTGCCCGGCTTGAGCCCCTTGGTCGCGCCCTGGATCTGCCCGGTGATGTCGGCGATCTTCACCAGCTGGTTGAGCTCGATCTCGGGGCACTTCACCTCGTTCTGCCCGTTGACCGCGTAGAAGCCCTGCGCGACGAAGTCCTTCTCCCTGGTGGAGAGCTGCTCGATGCAGCTGTGGGCGCAGTGGTGGTTGGTCATCACCAGGCCTTCGGGGGAGACGAAGCTGCCCGAGCACCCGCCCGCCAGCCGCACCGAGGAGAGCTGCGCTTCCTGGAGCCACTGCGCGTCGGGGGTGAAGCCGTACTTGTGGCCGACCTTCCTGGCGGGGAAGTTGTCGTAGGTCCACATCCCCTCGTCGGCGCGGGCGGCGAAGGCGAGGGTGACGAGGCAGAGCAGCGCGAGTCGGTTCATGCGGGTTCCTCCAGAGGGCCGTCTTTCTGCTCCACCGCCGGCCGCGCCGTCAAGGTATGTTGCCGGCCCGTGCCCCTGCGCGCCGCGCAGCTCTTCTTCCGCTGCCGCTCTCTCGAGGAGCTGGGCGAGTCGCTCGGCCGCGCCCTGCAGAAGAAAGGGCGGCCGGAGGAGGAGGTGACGCTCCTGGCGCTGCAGACGCAGGGCTGGGGCGTGCTCCTCCTGCCCGCGCCGGACGCGACCCTGTCGAAGCTCTTCAGCGAGCGGTTCGGGACGGCGCTCTCGCTGCACCTCGACGGCGGCCAGCTCGGGCTCGCGGTGCAGACCTGGGAGGCGGGCGAGGCAGGCGAGGAGGAGCGCGACCCGCAGCCGCCGCACTTCCGCGACGTCGAGGCGGCGGCCTGGGAGCTGCTCGGTTTTCTGGGCGTGCCGCCCGCGCTGCGGCTCCTCGCCGTCGGCGAGGTGCAGGTCCTCGAGGCAGGGAGCCCCTCCGCGCTGCAGGGGCTGCTGGCGCGGGCCGGCCCGGAAGGCCTTCAGATGGCGACGGTGCCGGTGGTGCCGCCGCCGCGCGAGGAGGGCGCCCCGCCGGTCGCGCCCGACGTCATCGTCGAGAGCAAGGCCGGCGAGGCGCGCGCGCTGGAGGTGCGCACGCTGCCCGGCGGAATTCCCACCGAGGCGTGGGCAGAGGCGCTGGTCTCCATCGAGGAGGCGCAGGCGCTGCGGCTGTTGCACGCGCTGGCCGACGGCGAGGAGCCGCGGATGCCGCGGCCGGCCTTCGCCTACCGCTCGCTGCAGGCGCTGCGGGTGGAGAAGCTGCTGGCGCGGGCGCGGCGGGAGCGGCCCTGGCTGTGGCGGCTGCTCGACCCGGAGCGGCCTGCGCCGCTGACGCGCGCCGGATTTTCCCAGCTCTGCCGGGGCAGGCTGGACGGTGTGGCCAGGGCGCATGGGCGGAATGTGGAGGTGGTTGAGAGCGGGCCTCTGCTGGGGCCTCTGCTGAGGCCTTTGCTGAGGCCTCAGGCGTCAGGCCTCAGGCCTCAGGTGGTGGTGAGGGCGCCGGTCTTGAAAGTATACGAAGTCTATCTCGCCACTCTGGAGGCGGAGGCGGCGGCGGGGCAGTTGGTGGAAGAGACGCGCCTGCTGCTGGAGCGGCCGGTGCCGCCGCTGCGGGCGGAGGACCTGTTGCCGACCATCATCGCCGGGGAGCCGGAAGGGCGCGCGGTGCAGGTGCTCGGGCCCCGGCTTTACGCGGCGCTGCTCAGCGACGATGGAACCCGCGTCGCGCCGGTGCTGTCGTCGGAGCTTCTGGCGCTCGGGCTCGGCGAGGACGAGGCCTTCGGCCTGGCGCTGCGGCGGATGGACGCGCTCACCGAGCAGGCGCCGGAGGGCATCCGCTGGTTCGACCTCGAGCACGGGCGGGTGATCGCCTGCGAGTTCCCCGACGCGGGCGGCGCCGGACGCCTGCTCTCGCCGCGCGCGCGGGAGCTCCTCCTCCAAGTCTTGGGCGAGGACGAGGCGCTGGCCGCCGCTCCGACCCGGGACGCCCTGCTCGCCTGCGCGGCCGACGACGAGGAGGGCGAGGCCTGGCTGCGGGAAGAGGCGCGCCGCCGCTTCGCGGAGGGCCCGTTTCCCGTCGACGCGGGGCTGTGGCGCCTCGGCAGGGACCAGCTGCGCCCGGTGGCCGAAGCGGAGGCGCAAGCGTCCGGCAGCGGGAGGGAAGACCCCGCATGATCGTCCTCTGCGCAGTGCTGATCTTCGCGGCGCCGGTGGCCGCGCCGCCCGTCCCGCCCGCGCCCGCCGCCGGCGAGGACCCAGGCGACGTGGAGGCGCGCGTCCGCTACGAGCGCGCCGTCCGCGCCGACTTCGAGGGCCGGCAGGCCGACGCCCTCCGCGAGGCGCAGTCCTGTCTCGCGGCGAAGCCCGACGGCCGCTTCGCCGCCGCCGCGCGGACCCTGATCGAGCGGCTCCACGGCGCGCCCGTCCAGGGCGCGATCGGCCCCCGCACCGAGCTCATCATCAGCAGCACGCTCACCGGCCTCTACTTGAGCAGCCTCCTCGCCGGCGCCTTCGACGCCGGGGAAAAGGAGTCGGTGGGGTTGCTCATGCTCGG
>JAYWAJ010000218.1:0-37725 GCA_043782525.1 Deltaproteobacteria bacterium
CTCGTTGGCGAGCCGGATGAGACCAGCCAGCGGCTCGCGCGGGGCGCCGTCGAGGCCGACGCCGACCAGGCCGTCGAGGACGAGGTCGGCATCGGCCACTGCGCCGCGGACGGCGGGGGAGCGGGGCTGGAGCAGGGGCAGGCGCAGGGCCTCGCAGAGGGCGGCCGCCGCCAGCGTCTCGGGGCGCATCTCCTGCTCGGTGCCGGTGAGGATGGCGCTGCAGTCGGCGCCGAAGCCGTGCAGGATGCGCAAGGCATGCAAGGCGACGCAGGCCTTGACGCCGCTTCCGCACAGCGCCACCACCGTCGCGCCCGCCATCCGGTTGTCGAGCAGCTTGCGCGCCAATGCGGCGGCGGCGCGCGCGGCGGCCTCGGTCATCTGGCCCCGGGTGACCCCGAAGTCGATCGACGCCTGCTCGACGTCGGCGAGGATCGAGGTGCTGATCGGGGGCAGATCGAGCGCGGAGGCCATGGGCGGCGCAGACTACCGCACCTGCGCTAGACGCTGAACTTGAAGGGCGCGCGATCGACGAAGAGGGGGTCCGACTTCTTCTCGCCGCCCTGCCCGTCCTTGACGACGAAGTAGAAGTGCGACTCGTTCTTGCCGGCGGCGTCGGCCGGGATGTCGAGCTTGATCTTCTTCTTGACGTTCCTGGCCGCGCTGGCGCTCTCGCTCTTGACCTTCTTGTCCTGCGCCGGGTCGGCGCCCGAGGCCCAGATCTCGATGGTCAGGCTGCCCTTCGGATCCTTGCACTCGATCTGCAGCTCCACTTCCTGCCCGTTGGCCGCGCGCTGCACGCTCCACCTGGCCGAGGCGATGGAGCCCGCCTTCTTCTCGTCCTTGGCGTCCTTGGAGACGTCCTTGCCGCCGCCCGCCTCCGGGCCGCCGCCGCCGTGCGAGTCGGAGCCCTTCTTGGCCTCCTTCTTCTTGTTCTCCTGCGCCTTCTCGAGGAGGATCTTGAGGGCATTGATGACGTAGCTGCCCAGGCCTTCGGCGTCGGCGCCGTCGTCGAGGAGCACGTCGGGCGAGCCTTCGATGATCTGCCCCGAGCCGCCGCAGTGCTTGGTCTTGTCCTGCATGCGCGCGGCTGGCTTGCCGTTGACGTAGACCGTGGGCGAGCCCTTGGCGATCTGGAAGTTGTTGGGGCCGCAGCAGACGGCGTGGATGCCGAGGTCGTCCTGCCGGCCCTGCGGCTTGCCGTTGGTGAAGACGTCCGACGAGCCGACCACGATGGGGCCGACTCCGGGGTGCGGGCAGGAGGGGCAGCCGTGCGCGTCGGCCTTGACCTGCGCCTTGTCCCCGAGGCGTGCGGCAGCGGGCATTTGGGCTCCCCCGAATCGATACCGTTCCAGCTTGCAGCTTACCAGATCTCCGTGCTATTCGCGCTGCCCCATGTTTGCGTTCATCATCACGGTTCACGTCGTCGTCAGCGTCTTCCTCATCTTCGTCATCCTGCTGCAACCGGGGAAAGGCGCCGGCATGGCCGCGTTCTCGGGTGGCGGCGGGGGCGCCTCGACGACGGCTTTTGGCGGCCGCGGGTCGGTGACCTTCCTCTCCAAGGTCACCACCGTCTGCGCCATCGTCTTCATGCTCACTTCCCTGACGCTGGCCTGGCGCTCGTCGCACAGCGACTCGGTGCTGCGCGCGCGCCGCAACCTCGCCGCGCAGGACGCGAAGAAGACCACCGACCCGGTGGGCACCACGGCTCCCGCGGGCAGCACCGCTCCCGCGACTCCTGCCCCCGCTGGCAGCGCCGCCCCCGTCACTCCGGCGCCGGCTGCCAAGCCAGCCCCGGCCCCGCTGGCAGCGCCTTCCAAGAAGTAGCCTTGCAGCGAAAAGGCCGCGGTGCTAGAAGCCGCGGCCCGGTACCTCGCCCAGGTGGTGGAACTGGCAGACACACCAGCTTGAGGGGCTGGCGGGTAAAACCGTGGAGGTTCGAATCCTCTCCTGGGCACCAGTTTCGTGAGGGCCGGCTCGAGGTGAGCCGGCCTTCGCATGTCGGGGCTGTCCTGCCGCCGGAGCAGGCGGGCGCCCGGCCGTCCTTGGCGGATCGACGCTCCATCCTCAACTTGCCTCCATGAGCGACGACAAGAAGAACGAGGGCGAAGGCAGCAAGACCGCAGACAAGAGCTATCGCGAGGCGGCGACCGACTTCGCCAAGCGGACCGACACGCTGCAAGCCGGCCTGCAGGCCGAGCGCGAGGTCGAGAGCAAGAAGGGCGAGTACGACGCGGCCGAGAAGGCCGGCAAGTCGCACAGCGCGGGCGAGCTGAAGAACGACCTCGACGGCAGCGACTTCAAGAAAAAGTAACCGGCTCAGAGCGCGTAGTTGTAGAGGGTGCAGCGCAGCGGCCCGTTCCAGACCACGCGGCGCGGCCCGCGCGGGCGGATGCCGAAGGCGCTCTCGAAGTCCTCGCTGCCGCTGAGGATGGTGGCGTGGTGTCCGCGCAGCTCGCGCAAGGCCGCGCCCAGCTGGTGGTAGAAGGTCTTGAGCTGCTTGCGGCCGCCCGCCTCGAGGCGGTCTCCGTACGGGACGTTGAGGAGGAGCTGGCCCGGCGGATCCAGCGCCACCTGCTCGCGCGCGTCGGACTGCGAAATGTGCAGCACCACCTTGGCGGCGCGGGCGTTGGCGCGCGTCGCCTCGACGGCATCGGCGTCGCGGTCGGAGGCGAAGATGGGGGGCGGCTGGACCACCCGCGCGGCCAGCTCCTCGCGCAGCGCGGCCAGCGTCGGCGCATCCTGGGAAGCCGTCCGCGGCCACCGTTCGCAGGCAAGGCGCCGCTCGCCGTTGGGAGCGCGGCGCGAGGCGAAGAGCGCGGCCTCGATGGCCAGCGTCCCCGAACCGCACACCGGGTCGCGCAGGGGCGTGGTTCCGTCCCAGCCCGAGTAGAGGACCACCGCCGCCGCCAGCGCCTCGCGCAGCGGCGCCTCGACGGTGCGGGCGCGGTAGCCACGATTGGAGAGCAGCTCGCCCGAGAGGTCGAGAGAGAGGCTGCAGGCGCCGTCGTAGAGGTGGGCGACGATGAGCAGGTCCGGCGCGCGGGTGTCGACGCTGGGCCGGAAGCCCTTCTTCTCGCGCAGCACGTCGACCACCGCGTCCTTGATCCGCTGCTCGACGAAGTGGGTGTTGCTCAGGCCCTCGGCGCGGCCGGTGGCGTTGACCGCCAGCGTCTGGCCCTCGACGAGGAGGTCGGGCCAGGGAAGCTTTGCGGCGCCGGCATAGAGCTCGTCGGCGGTGTTGGCGGTGAAGTCGCCGATGGGCTCGAGCACCCGCAGCGCCGTGCGCAAATCGAGGCAAGCCCGCAGCGCCACTGCGCGGGGGCCGGTGAAGCGCACCCCGCCCTGCCCGGGCCGCACGCCCTTGGCGCCAAGCGCGTGCAGCTCCACTTCGAGCGCCGGCTCGGCGCCACGCGGGCAGGTGGCGTACCAGGAGCGGAACATGGGTCGCACCTATACCAATCTTCGCGGGCGCGCGGTCCGTGCTCGACCTGGTCAGGGTCTCGCTGCCACCGCATCCCGGAGCGCGAGCTGGCCCTGGCGGCCGTAGTCGATGGCCTCGGCGAGGATGCGGGCCGCCTCGGCCGGCGCGTGGAAGCCCATCGAGTTCTCGGCGTTGATGAAGTCGACCCGCCATTGCGCCTTGCGCTGCAGCGCAAAGACCTGCGTCAGCTTCTCCTCGGTCAGGCCCGCCTTCCTGGCCGCGTCGACGTCGTCGATGAGCGCCACCACCGCGTCCTCGGCACGCAGGAGCAGCGCGTGGGTCCGCTCCTGGATGGCGTCGACCCGCGCCTTCAGCTCCTCCTCGGGGAAGCGGTGGCAGGTCTGGCAGGCGCGGGAGATATCGCGCAGCGGGCTCTGCACATGGTGGTCGCTGATCTTGACCGCGCCCTCGCGGACGTAGGGCATGTGGCAGTCGGCGCAGGCCACGCCGGAGCGCGCGTGGATGCCCTGGCTCCACAGCTCGAACTCCGGGTGCTGCGCCTTGAGCAGCTCGGCGCCGGTCTTGCCGTGCTTCCAGTCGAAGAAGCGGTGGCCGTCGGGAAACTTGTATTCATCGTAGGTGGCCTCGATCTGCTCCACCTTGAGTCCCTTGTTCCAGGGAAAGAACAAGGTCGTTTTCGGTCCGCAGTAATACTCGACGTGGCACTGGCCGCAGACCATCGAGCGCAGTTCCTGTCGCGAGGCGTCGCGGTTGGCGTCGTAGCTCAGCTTGCGGTCGCCGGCCCGCCACTTGCCGATCGACGGCAGGTGCGGCACCGGCTCCTCGCTCTTCGCCAGCGCCTCGATGCCGCGGATGAAGCCGGGCTTGGTGACGCGCAGTTGCATCGAGGCCGGCTCGTGGCAGTCGATGCACGCCACCGGGTGTTGCACGAGCCTGGTCGCTTCCCCATAGGGAAGCTTGCTGACGGTCTCGAAGCCCTTCATCAGCTGCTCCTGGCCGTGGGCGCTGGTGAAGGCCTCGTCCAGCGTGCCGGGCGCGCCGCCCGCGAGCCCCGCCTGGCGATAGGCGACGGTATTGGAGGCATGGCAATGCAGGCACGAGCCCGGCTGCTTGCGCTCGGTGACCCGCTTGGTGACGCGCTGGTCGTCGAGCATGTGCGCGTGGCCGCGCCGCTGGTTGTAGTCGATGGAAAAGGCGTATCCGTCGAAGAGCGAGAGCAGCCGCGGATCCGCCTTCAGCTTGCTGATGGGAACAGCCTCGCTGCCGGCGCCGCCAAAGCGCGTGCCGTAGTTTTCTTCGGTGCGCAGGTAGGCGTCGTACTGGCGCGGATAGTTCTTGCCCCAGATGGCAGGGTCGACGGTCTTCTCGTCGAGCGCCACCACCTGGAAGGAGGTCTGCCTGGCCTCCTGCTTGCGGGCAGCGATGTTGGAGTTGAGCGCCAGCACCAGCGCCGCCAGGAGCCCCGCGATGAGGGTGACGAGGCCGAGCCGCACGGAGGGACGGGAAAGGAAGGCAGGCTTGTCGGACATGGGAGGCTCGTTGGTCAGCGGGATGGGCCGTGCCCCACTTCCTGGTGGCAGCGGACACAGCCGTAGAGATCGGCTTTCTGGGTGGGATCGGTGGGCACGCCAAGCGTGCCGTGCGCGGTGATCTCGGACGCCAGCGCGCCGTGGCAGTGCAGGCAGTTCTCCTCGAGAACCCTGGCGTTGCCCGGCTTGATGCGGATGGGCTCGGCAAACTGCTGGAGGGTGAACGCCTTGGAGTGGTGGTACCCGTTGCTGGCCTTGACGAAGTACTTGTGGAAGACGTTGTCGTGCGGCAGGTGGCAATCGTTGCAAGTGGCCTGCGCGTGGTGCGAGGCCTTGCTCCAGCCGTCGAACTGCTCGCGCATGATGTGGCAGTTGACGCAGACCGCGGGGTCGTCGGACAGGTACGAGGCGCCGTTGGCCGCGGCGAAGGTGTAGGTCCCGGCGCCGAGGAAGACGCCGACCAGCGCGCTCGCTGAAAGGCCAAGGATCAGCACTGCTCGCGGCAACGCAGGCTCCTCTGTTCCGGGACACTCCCGCGGGCTTCTATACAACCTTCGCGGGCTTCGAGGCGTAGAGTCCACGCATGGTCGAAGACGGCTACCTGAAGGATCTGGTGCGCCTGCGCAGCTGGAAGCGCACGCTCCTCGCCAAGGGCGCGGACATCGCCTCCCTGCTGGAGCAGGTGCTCTCCGGCAAGGAGGTCGACCTGTGCCAGGGCATTCCGCAGCTCGGCGCCGGCGACAAGGAGCTGCGGCTGCGGCGGTTCCTCGAGCTGATCGACCGGGCCATCCAGCGCACCGCCACCGACCGCTTCGGCCGCTGCGCGGTCTGCGGCGACGCCTTGGCGCAGGCGGTGCTGGACGCGCAGCCGTGGACGGAGCGCTGCGCGCTGCATCCGGCGTAACGGCTGGTGGCGCGATGATCAGCCGCGTCGTCGGCTGGGCCTCCCGGTGGAGGCCAAACTGCTCCCGAAAGCGTGGAGGCTCCGCCCGGATTCGAACCGGGGTGTGAGGGATTTGCAGTCCCTTGCCTTACCAACTTGGCTACGGAGCCACAGGGGACGGAGCGAGTACCGCGACTCGCCGCGCCGGTCAAGCTGGCCCGTCGCCTGAGGCAGGGTCAGGAGAATGGACCGCTGCGCTCGAATGGCTCGCGCTCGGAAAACTTCGCGCTGCTGCGTGTAGACTCCGCAGCAGCGCTGGTCCGCGGCAGGGATGCTAGTTATCGATGCAACCCTTTTGCCCGCTTCCGTTGGGGAAGCCGGTGCCCGCGGTGAAGGCCGCGTTCGACCATTCGGCCTGGGCCTTCCACTGCGAGCCGTTGGAGAACGTCACCAGCGGGTGCGCGAAGATGAAGTTGCACTTGTCGCCGTTCTCCTGGCCGCGCGAATCGTACCAGCCGCCGTTGTTCGGGTCGGTGCGCGCCTCGGACAGCTCGTGCGAGCTGGTGTTGGCGATGGCCGCAAGGCCCTGCGAGTGCAGGCCCGAGGTATCGCTGGGGTCGCAGCCCGGGTCGCCGTCCAGGTTCCAGAAGAAGGCGAACTGGACGATGACGCCGTTGCAGGTGCCAGCGCTGTGATAGCCGCAGTAGCCGGCGTTGCCGCGTGGCAGGTCCACGTAGACGGGATAGTACCCGTTGTGGACCGCGCCAGTGCCGGCGACCTTGCAGACCTCGGCGAGGATGGCGCTGGTGCTGCCCCCCCCGGCGGCCGTGCTCAGGTCGACCGTGTGGCCGGTCGAGCTGACGGTCGAGGTCACCTGGCCGTTGGTGCCGGTGTACTCATCGGAGGCGTGGGCATATCCCGAGCCGCCGTAGCCGCTGTAGTAGGTATCCATTCCGGTGATCTTGTCGCCAGGGTTGCTCCAGCCCCCGCCCCAGAAGATGGAGTGGACGCTGGCGGTCGGCATGATCTCCCCATTGTGGAAGAGCATGTTCGCGCCGCCGGGGCGCTTGGCGTCAATCGGCCCGCTATCGTCGACGCCCTTGGCCAGGTGAAGGCCCAGCATCGGAGGTGCCTGCGCTGCGGCCTCCTCGGCGGGTGCGGTGCTTCCGCCGCAGGCAGCGGCGAGTGCGAGCATGACGACGGGAACGATGATCTGCTTCATGGGACCCCCGAGTCGGTTGCGCCTCGCACGCGCCGAGAGAGCCGACGCCCGCAAGCGTGGGCGAAGGCCTATCGCGATTTCTCGCACGATCGCAACCGCGAGAGGCACCGCGGGGTTGCCTGACCAACCTGGCTCCGGAGCCACCGAGGGGCGAAGCGAGTACCGAATCCGCGCCTCGGTCCAGGCGCTCGCGCCCTACCCGGCAGCGAGGGGCAGCGTGAAGAAGAACCGGCTGCCGCGGCCTTCCTCGCTCTCGACCCAGAGCCGTCCGCCGGGCGCCTCGACGATGCCGCGCACGATGGAGAGCCCGAGCCCGACGCCGTGCGCGGTGGGCCCGTGCGCCCCCTGGAAGTAGCGGTCGAAGATGCGCGGCAGATCCGCCGGCGCGATGCCCGGCCCGTCGTCGGAGACGCTGCAGCGCGCCTCGCCGTCCTCCTGCCACGCGGCCACCGCGATGGCCGATCCTTCGCGTCCGAACTTGCGGGCGTTGCCCATCAAGTTGGAGAACACTTGCAAAAGCCGCTCGCGATCGGCCAGCACCGGCGGCAAGCCCTCCTCGATCTGCGTCTCGCAGGTCATGCCGCGCTCGGTGAGCAGCGGGCGGAGGAGCGCGGCAGACTCGCCCACCAGCGGACCCACCTCCAGCGGCAGGAGGTCGAGCTGGAGGTGGCCGGCGTCGAGGCGGGCGACGTCGAGGAGATCGTGCACCAGCCGGGCGGCGCGCTCGGCGGCGCGCTGGAGGGTGTCGAGGTGCTCGCGCAGCACGGCCGGCTCGAGCTGCGGCCAGCGGCGCAGCGTCTGGATGCCGATCAGCACCGCGCCGAGCGGATTGCGCAGGTCGTGCGAGACGACGGCGACCAGATCCTTCTGGGCGCGGTCGAGGGCTTCGGCCCGCTCGCGCAGGCGGACCTCGCGCTGCCAGGCGGCGTGGCTGTCCCAGGCGAGCGAGATCTGGTCGGCGGCGGCGCTGAGGAAGGCCAGGTCGGCTTCGCCCAGCGCCCGGGCGCCGCGCACGTAGAGGGCGCCGCACACCTCGCGTCCGTCTTGCAGGAGCGGCAGCGCGGCGAACGGCTGCGGCCCGGCGCTCCCGCCCTGGCCGCCGACGGCAGCGGCTCCGGATGGATCTGCAGGCGCCCCGGCTCGAGCGAAGGCATCCCGGCGAGACGCAGCAGGCAGGAGCGCCCGTGCGTGGCGGCCAGCTCCAGCTCGTCGTCGGAACGCCGGGAGCACGAAGCGCGACCGTGTTGGCCGCGCCGCCGCGGGCCTCGACCAGGAGCGCCACCCGCAGCGGCACCGACTGGCCGAGGCAGCGCAGCGCCTCGGCCGCCGCCGCGTCGGCCCCGGCGGACCGCAGGATCTTGCCCAGCTCGTAGAGCTTCTGCAGGCGCGCGTAGCCCAGCTCGAGCTTGCCCGTCTCCCGCCGCTCACGGGCGGCCCGCGTCCCGGCGCCGCGCCGGGTAGCCTGGGCGGCGAGGTCCAGCTCGAGCTGCCGGCGCTTCTTCTGCGTCATCCGGAGGCGACGGGCCTCACGCCGCCCAGCGGGGTGCGCCCCTCGACGCGAAGCAGCTCCGCTTCCAGCGCCGGAGCGAGGATGGCGCCGGAGGTGTCCTCGATGAGCGCGAGCAGCTGGACGAGGAGTCCGCCCAGCGCGGGCAACAGCTCGCCCGGCTGCGCCCCGGCGGCGGCGCCCAGCTCGAAGCCGTGGGAGACGACGCACACCTCCCGCAGCAAGGGAAAGTCCCGCGTCGCCGCCTCCAGCGCATTGCGCGCCAGGGCCTGCAGCCCCAGCTCGGAGAGCGACCGCTGCGCCCTGCCCCAGACGGCCCGCAGCGCTTCCTGCGCCAGCGCCGGCGCCGAGGCCGTGCGGGCCCGCCGCAAGAGCCAGCTCTCGACGAAGGCCTGGGGCCGGGTGCGCATCCCGCCACGTTGCCAACCGGCGCGACCAGGCTCAAGGCGCGGGCGCGGCGGTGTTTACTTGTGGGGCTTCTTGCCCTTGGGAACGACCAGGCCGCGCGAGAGGCGCCGTAGAACTTTCCGCAGTTGGCGCTTCTTGTAGCGCAGGTGGGCATTCTCGCCGCGCTCGTTGGCGACGGCGGTCTCCTTGTCGACCAGCTGCAGCTCGACCATGCAGAAGGCGATGCGCCCGTCCCCCGCCTCGACGGCGCGCTCGGGGAGGTGCACCGGCAGGTCGACGACGAAGTTGAGCACCTTGTACGAGTCGCCGGAGAACTCGTTTGCCTGCGACTTGCCGGCCTCGCGCTGGTCGTGCTCCTCGAGATGCAGCCCCGCCTGCAGCTCGGCGGCGAGCGCCCGCAGGCCCTCGGATCCCTGCACCAGCTTGCGGAAGCTGAGCAGCGTGTTCTGGGTCTGGCCGGGGACCACGAAGTTGAAGGGGATGAGCAGGTCGCAGAGGCGCACCAGCACCGGCAGCACGTGCTCGCGGTCGGCGGTGACCACCCGGTAGCGGACCCGATCGTAGATCTGCGCCGCCAGCGTCTCCTTCTTGGCGAGCAGCTTGGTGATGACGCTGTGCCGCGTCTTCACGCTGCCCGCCGCGGCGACCACCGGCAGCCCCTCGCGGCGCAGCTGGTCGATGGCCGCGTCCACCCGCTGCGTCACCAGCTGGTTGAGCTCGTCCTCGCTGACCCGGGCCCGGTAGAGCAGGCCGCGCGCCTCGACGTGGTGGACGACGTGCATGACCTTGAGCACGAGGCAAGCGATGCGCCGCAGCTTGGGGGCGCTGACGCCGGAGGCGAAGAGGAAGAGGTCCTGCACCTGCTTGGGATGCGCCACCTCTTCGGTGACGGCGTAGCGAAACGTGGTCCGCAGATAGTCGACGGCTTCGTCGAGGATGCGCTGCAGCCGGGCCCGGTCGAACGGGTCGTCGGGCTCGAAGAGGCAGAGCCGCAGGTAGCGGTCGATCTCCTCCCGCGACTGGAAGTGCAGCCGGCGCCAGTCGATGATCGAGCTGCCGCGCAGGATGAGGCGCATGCGCTCGAGGTCGCCCAGGCTCCACTGGTCGGGCAGCGGGATGGGCGGATGGACGATCACGGCGGGGGAGCATACAGCAGGCCTCAGGCTTCAGGCCTCAGGCCGGTGGGTCTCGGGTCTCGGGCCTGAAGCCCCCGGAATCAGAAGGTGGCGCGGAGGGAAGGCAGGACGGCGAAGCCGTAGGCTTTCCGGTAGGCGACCACGTCGCCTTCGAGTCCCAGCTGGAAGCGCTTGACGAAGGGCTGGAAGGAGAACAGCGCTCCGGCGAAGCCCGTCGGACCCGGGGCGCCGTCGCCCGCGGCCTGCGCGCCCCAGCCGGCGCCGGCGTGGGCCCAGAGGCCGAGCTTGCCCTCGGCGTCCAGCCGGGTGAGGAGGAAGCGGCCGCCGGCGCCTGCCGCGACGATGGCGCGGTCTCCCGGCGACCCCAGCGGTGCGCTCTCCACGGCTCCCGACAGCCAGAGCTCGCCGGCGGCGCGCTCCGAGAGCGGATAGCCGAGGTCGAGGCGCAGCAGGGGACCGCTCCCGACTCCGGCCCGCCCGCTCTGGTGCAGCAGCACCGGCCCGGCGGACATCTCGACCCAGGGCTGCTGCGGCGTCGCCGCGGCGAGGATCAGCGCGAGCAGCATGGTCACCCTCCCGGGGTGAAGATGAAGGGATAGGTGACGAAGACTTCGCCGCCGCCCTTGGGAATGGGGAAGCGCCAGGTCTTGATCTTGGAGGCGACGCAGCTCTCGACCGCGTGGTCGTGCATGGTGCTCTCCTGCGTGTGCGCCTCGGTGACGGCGCCGCTCTGGTCGATGGTCCAGGCGGAGATGATCTTGCCGGAGAGGCTGGGCTTGGCGGTCAGCTGCGTCTCGTAGCAGGTGCGGATCTGCGCCCGGTGGTCGTGGACGACCTTGCGGATCAGCTCGGGGTCGATGGAGCCCTGCACTTGCGGCTTCTCCGGCCCGAGGCCGATCTCGCCGCTCTCCTTGCCGCGCAGGCCGCCCTTGCCGTCGCCGTAGTTGGCGAGGCCGCCGCCGATGCCGTTGGTGCCGATGCGGGCGAGGCCGAGGCCGGAGCCGTCGCCGCCGCCGCCGCGCCCGCCCAGCGACTTGAGGCCCATGCCAGAGTCGCCGCGGGCGTCGGCCACGCGGAGACCGGTCAAGTGGCCCATGGCATCGACGGTGCCCTTCTCGAGCGCGACGCCGAAGAGGTTCTCGCCCTTGCCGCCGCCGAGCGCCTTGAGGAGGCCGCTCTGCGCCACCAAGGCCTTGTCGTCCGTCTTGCGCTGGGCGCGGGCATCGCGGCGAGGCGCGGTCTTGCTGCCGGCCTGGCCTTCCTCGCCCCGGTGCCGCGCCACGGCGATGCCCGGATCGCGGCGGGCCTGCGCCTGCGCCTTGTGCTCCTCGACCGGCGGCGCGTTGTTCGGCTTCGGCATCGCGGCCCGCACGGTGAGCGGGCGCGGGCGGATCAGCTCGGCCTCGCCCTGGGTGCGCTGCGGCGGCACCGTCCCGCTCCAGAACTTCATGCCGGCCATCATGAGGACCGCCGCCACCGAGGCGACCAGCACGCCCTTCCAGTCGGTCTGCTCGCCGCCCACCCGCGCGACGCCCCGCACCCGCCGGATGCGCAGCGAGAGGTTGCCGCTGCTGAGGACGGCGACGGCCAGCTGCGGGAGCGGAACCACCAGGCCCCGGGCGTCCGCCTGGCTGCGCCCGCGGACCAGCAGCTCGGGGCCGCCCAGGACGCGGCCGTCCTCCTCGAGGAAGAGCTGCAGCGGGCGCGGCGCGGCCACGGTCCAGCCGTTGACGTCGGAGGTGACCACGGCGGCGCGGTCGATGCCGTGCAGCAGCGCCTGGCAGCCGGGTTCGGAGCCGGCGGTCAGCTTCTCGCCGGGCAGGAGCTGCCAGACGCTGACGCGGGTCGAGCCCCAGAAAAGCTCCACTTCGGCGCACTCCCCGCCCTGCGCGTCGACCTTGGGCAGCGTGGCCCGATGCGCGACTGGCGCCGGGGCCGGCACGGTCTCGGCGAGCTCCACCGGCAGCGCGACCGGGGCGGTCTCTGCCGCAGCGAGCTCGACGGACGCGGACAGCTCGGCCACCTGGGGCGCCGCTGCAGGCGCGACCGCATCGGCCAGCCCCTGCTCGATGACGGCCGGCGCGGGCGGCAGGTCCTCGCGCACCACCGACAAGGCGGGCTTCTGCAGGGCCTCGGCGGCGGCGTCCTCCTCGCCCTGGATGAGCTGCAGGCGCGGCCGCACCTTCTGCGGCAGCGGCGGCGTCGCGGCGGCCGTCTCCTTCTGCAGCTCCACCATGATGCGGAGCTCGCCGATGGAGATGAGGTCGCCGTGGCGCAGCGGGGCCGCGATGATGGGCTGGCCGTTCAGGTAGAGGGGCGCGGTGCCCAGCGCCCGCAGCACTGCTCCGTGCGCGCCGGCCTCGATGACCGCGTGGCTGGGGGCGACGCTGGCCGACTCGAGCACCAGGTCCGCCGTGGCGCTGCCGAGCCGGATGCGCTCGGAGCGGAAGGAGCGCGAGCTCTTCAGCTTGCCGCCGTCATAGACCTTGAGGACGATCGGAATCATCGGTTCTCCAGGAAAGCGAAAAAGGTTCAGCGACCGCGCAACGGCGCGGCGAGGGCGCGGTCCACGAAGGACCGGCGCACGCGAAGGAGGCTCTGCTCGTCGACCTTGCGGGGAGCCTGCACCAGCTCGCCGTCGGGCCGGGTGATGTCGCCGCGGATGTCGTCCTCGCCGAAGTGCAGGATGGTGCGGCGCTGGCGCTGCGCGGCCGGCGCTTCGACGGCCGCCCGGCCCCCTGCTGCCGCGCTCGATGCGCTGAGCGCGGCCACGGCTGCGGCCAGAATCATCAATCTCTTCATTCCCCGCCCCCCCGACCGACCCCGCCCGACTGCTGGCCTGCCCTACTGCACGACCGATGCCTGAGCCCGTTGCCTGAGCGCTTCCTCGCAGCGCTGCACCAAGGCGTGGATCGGATGGCCCGAAGGCGGAGGAGTCGTGCTCAAGGTGAGGAAAAGTTTTGCCTCAGTGAGCGCTCCCTGGGCATCGCCGTCGTCATCCAGCTTCAGGCGCGCCAGGGCGAGGTGCGGCTCGGCGGCCTTGGGGGACAGCGCGGCGGCCTGCGTCAGCGACACTTCTGCCTCTTCGGCGTCGTCGTCCGCGGCGAGCGCTTCGCCCAGCGTCAGGCGTGCGGCGTAGGAGGTGGGGTCCAGCTCGACCGCTGCGTCCAGCCGCTCGAGGCCCTCCTGGGTCTGTCCCCGCTCGAAGAGGGCGCGGCCGAGCGCCAGCGCCGTCTGCGGCGAGTCCGGATCGGTCTCGGCCGCGGCCCGCGCGGCTGCCAGCTCCGAGGCCGGATCGTGGGCCGCGCGCGCGACCTCCACCTGGATGAGGAGGGGCTCCGCGTCCTGCGGATCGGCCTGCGCCGCCCGTCCCGCCAGCAGCTTGGCTACGCCCGGATATCCCTGCGCGAGCTGGGCGCGAGCCAGGGCGGCCAGCGCGCCGGCGTCGAGCGGATTCTTTTGCAGGGCGACCTTGGCCGCCGCCTGCGCCGCCGCCGGATTGCCCAGCGCCAGCTCGACCTGCGCGCGCAGGACCTTGCCTGCCATCCCCGGAAAGGCGGCCTCGGCGAGCGACACGGCAGCGCGGGCCGCCGGCGCATCGCCCCGCGACGCCGAGAGCGCGGCGAGGCGGGCGGCGGCGTCGTAGCCGATGGCGCCCTTCACCTGCGCGGCGCCGCGGTACGCTTGCTCCGCCTCTGCCGCGCGGCCCGCCTGGTCGAGCGCAATGGCCAGGTCGAAGAGCGCCGCTCCGGGCGCGCCCTCCGCACCTGCCGCCGCCTGGAACTTGGCGACGGACTGGGCGACGGGGAGCTTCCCGTCCGCGGCCAGCGCCTCTTCGAGGAGCCGCTTCGCCTTCTCGCCGCCGACCGCGCGCGCGTCCACCATCTGCGGCGCTTCGGCCACCGGCGCCGCCGTCTCCGGCAACTGCGGCCGCGCCGCCGGCCTGGCGTTCACCTTCTCGAGGAGGGCCTGGACGTGGGCCGGGCACGCCCCGGTGACGCCCAGCTGGCGCGCCTGGCCGTCGGCGGTGAGGAGCGCGTCCTTGGCCTCGACGAAGATCGGCTGCGCCTTCTCGGTCAGCGCGGCCCGGTAGAGCTTGCGCTGCTCGCCGTTGAGGCCGGGCGGATACGGGCTCTGCGCCAGCGCCTGCCCGAGGAGGATCTGCGCCTCGCCCAGCCGGGCCAGCGCGCACACCGCCGGCTCCGCCTGGCGCATCCCCACCGTCTCTTCGACGCGCTTCTTCACCTGTTGCAGGAGCGCGATCTTGCGGTTGAGGGTCACCATCAGCGGCGCCTTGATCGGCTGCTTCTTGAAGGTCTCGAAGCCCGTCGCGCCCAGCGCGTAGTGCGCCTCGGCCACCGCCGCCACCGCCTCCGGCGGCAGCTTCTCGCGCGCCTTGGGGCCCAGCGCCCGGTAGGTGCGCTCGACCTCGGTCCACGACCACTGGGCGTTGCCGGTCTCGTGCGCCTTGCCGTACAGCCGGGCCGCCTCGCGCCAGGACCGCAGGCGCAACGGGGGCGTCTTCGCCGCGCGCGCCAGGCTGGCGAACTCGCGCGCCGCCCGCGCCGTCTCGCCCAGCCGGGCCCGCAGCTGCGACTGGGCAAAGAGCGCCTCCTCATGGTCGCCCGCGTTCTTCCAGATCTGCATGGTGAGCGCGCGGTCCTGCAGCGCCTGCCGCAGCTCACCGCGCGCCTCGCGCAGGACGGCGGCGTCGTGGAGCGCGCCCTGCGCCTGCGCCTCGGCGTAGAGAGAGGGCGCCGGCTTCGTCGGGTTCTTCGCGGGATGCTCGCGCCGCCACTTCTTCGTCGCCTCCTGCTTCTGGAAGCCTTGCGCGTACTTCTCCAGCAGCGCCGCGGCCTCGCCCAGGTCGCCCACCGCCGAGAGGTCCGCCGCCGACGCCATCAGCGCCCGCGGCACCAGCGGCGACTGCGGCTGCTCCTTCCAGACCCGCGACCGGGCAGCCAGCGCCTCCTCGATGCGCCCGGCCCGCGAGAGCGCCGCGGCCGCGCCGAAGAGCGCCTTGTCGGCGAGCTCCCCATGCGGATGCTCCGCCACGAACGCCGAGAGCGCCTCCGCCTTCTTCACGTCGCTGCTCTCGGCGTCGGCGACGGCGTACCCGCTCTCCTCCTCGATGCGCTTGAGGTCCCCCAACAGGGACCCGTGCGCGGTGAGGCGCTTGTCGCCGAGGAACTTGAGCGCCCAGGCGTGCAGGCTCTTCCAGTCCTTGCGCAGGTTGGAGATGTCGAGCACCAGGTTCGCCGCGTACTCGGCCAGCTCGTTCTCGGGGTGCTGCAGCGCGATGCCGGCGAGGTGCTGCTGGGCCGCATCGAGCGCGCCCGAGATGTACTCGAGCCGCCCGATCTTGAAGGCCACCTCGACGGCGTGCGGCCCGTCGGGGAGCGCCTGCAGATACAGGCTGCAGGCGGCGGCGAGGTTCTGCTCCTCCGGGGTCAGCTTGCGCTGGAGGCGCTGCTGCGCCGTCTCCCGGGTCTCCTTCTGCTCGCCGAAGACCGTCTCGTTGCGCGAGAGCACGGCGCTCCAGGCGGCCTTCTGCAGCCACTTGCCGGGCGCCTTGGGACGGGCCAGGTCCAGCTTGACCACCTGTTCGTACTGCTCGGCGGCCTGCGGCTTGAAGTTGCGCCCGTAGAGGAGCTCGCCGAAGAAGAAGCGCAGGTCGTAGGCGTCCGCCGCCTCGGGAAAGAGCGTCAGGTAGTCGGAGTAGAGGGCCCGCGCGGCGGACCAGGTCTCGTCGAGGTCGGTCTTGCGCGCCTCGTTGTGGATCTGCACCGCCAGGTTGCGCAGCGTCTCCTCGCCGAGCTGGTTGGCCTCGGTATATTTCTCGTCCTGGAGCGCCGCGCCCGGCGCCCCCGCTCCTCCCAGGTCCTTTCTCACCCGCTGGAACGTCTCCACCAGCAGCTTCGCCTGGGTGAGCAGGTCCTTCCGCTTGCCGGTCCGCTGCGCGAGGACGAGAAGCCGCGTCTGGTCGAGGGCCGCCGCCGGGTGGTCGCCGTGCAGCGCCAGCAGCTGGCGGGCGATGAGCTGGGCCTCCGGATCGCGGCCGGTGTTGAAGAGCAGCGTGCCGTACTGCTCGAGCATCTTCAGCGCCGCCTCCTTGCCGAAGTTCTTGACGAAGTCGTCGTGCGCGGTCTCGGGGACGCCGATGCGGCCGTAGGAGAGCACGTAGTCGCGCCGCGCCTCGCGGGCGAGCTGGACGGTGTTGACGGCGCTCTGGCCGCCGGCGCGCACGCCGCCGCGCTCCGCCTCGGCGGAGACGTCGTTGACGCGCTTGAGCAGCTTCATGGCGTCGGCGAAGGCGCTCTGGTTGAACCGGCACCAGGCCGCCTTGTAGAGCGCGTACGGGTACACCTCGTCGGAGGGCACCTCGGCGGCGGCGCGGTATTCCTTGAGCGCCTCGTCCAGCTTCGCCGTCTCGAAGAGGTGCTCGCCGATGAAGACGTGGCTGGCCGGCGCCCACTTCGAGCGCGGGAAGCGCCGCACCAGCTCGCGCGCCGACTGCACCGCCTCCTCGTCGCGCCCCGAATCCTGCAGGGTGTCGGCGAGGAAGAAGAGCGCCTCGTCGGTGCGGCCGGCGTCGGGGAACTTCTTCAGCAGCTCGCGGTAGCGGGCGATGGCCTCGACGCGCGCGGCGGTGGCCCGGGCCTTGTCGGCGGCGCCGGCGGCTTCGTTGCCCTCGTCCGACTCCGCCTGCGCCTGGAGGGAGACCGAGAGGCCGCGGGCGCGCAAGAGGCCGGCGAGCCGCGCCAGGACTTCCGCGTGCTCGACGGGCGACCCCCCCAGCGCGAGGAGGCTGCGCAGGGACTGTTCCTGCTCCTGCTCCTTCTCGGCCACCAGCTGCTCGACGTGCCGGTGGAGCAGCGCCGGATCCCGTCCGGGCTGCTGTGGCGAGGTGATGGCGGCGGCGATGAACAACGCAATCATGAACTACTCCTTGGGATCCGCGGCCAGCTGCGCCTTGAGGTGTTTCGGGTCCGGCGGCGACGAGGCGGTCTGCGGCGCCGCGCGCGGCTTGGCGCAGCGCTTGCCCAGCTGGTAGCGGTAGCTGCCCAACTCGTCGCGCCAGTACTCGCCCTGGAAGGGCCAGAGCTCCTCGTCGTCGTCGACGTGCGGCGGGTCGCGGTGGGTGCTGGTCAGGCCGTCGCCCGAGGTGGCGGCCAGCTCCTTCTCGCGGCCGGCGATCTCGTACGAGAGCCGCAGGGTCTGGCCGAGCAGCTCGCGCAGCTCCGAGCGCTCCTGGGCGAGGCGCGAGAGGAGCTTGTGTCCCGCCGATTCGAGCAGGGCGAGGCGCGCCTGCCGCAGCCGCGGGGTGAGCCGGGTGATGAGCGCCGACGAGCGGAAGACGGCGGGGCGCCGGTCGAGCGAGTCGATCTCCTGCGCCAGCTGCACCGCGGCCTGGGTGGCCCCGAGGAGGTCCGGCTCCTGCTCGACGCGGCCCACCTCCTCGCGGGCCGCGGGCGGCACCGACTCCTGGACCTCGACGGCGCCGCGGGCGAGGAACTCGTACGCGCTCTGGGGCGTTCCCAGCTTGGCCAGCGTCGCCGAGAGGCCCTCCTGCAGCGGGCGGTAGCGCTGCTCGAAGTCGAGGAGCGTGGCCCGGGCGTCGGCGTACCGGCAGTTCTGGTAGAGCACCAATGCTTTGAGGACGAACGATTCCGGGAAGAAGCGGTTCTGGAAGAAGGGCGCGTGGAGCGTGAGGAGATTTCCCAGCGCCTTCTCGTCCTCGGTCTTGCGGAAGTGCGCCCAGCTGGCCTCGAAGAGCGCCTCCAGCCACTCGGGCCCGCTGCGGCCGACGCGCTCGTAGAGCTGGGTGGCGCGGGCGTCGTCGCCGCCCTGGTAGGCGAGCCGCGCCAGCTGGAGGTAGGCCTTGTCGCGGCGCTCGGTCGCGGCCCGATCTCCCTTGCCGGCGGGAAGCTGGGCCAGCGCGAGGAACTCCCTGGCGGCCCCCGCGTCGTCGCCTGCCGCCAGCGCCGAGAGTCCGGCCACCTCGCGGGCGTCGGCCTCGAGCGCATCGCCCGCCGGAACCGAGGCCGCCAGCGCCCGGGCCCGGTCGAGCTCCTGCTGCGCCGACCGCAGCGGCTGCGGATCGACCGGCGCCGGCGCCTGCGGCTTCGGGGCCGCCGGCTCTTGCGCGGGCTGGCCCATCTCCGCCGCCAGCTCCCGGTCGAGCGGCTTCACGACTGGAGCCGCTTCCGGGCTGGCCGCCGGGTTGGCGGGAGCGCTCGCGGCTGCGCTCCCTGCTGCGCTCCCTGTAGTGGCGGCCTGCTGCAGCGCCGGGCCCTGCGGCGCCTTCAGGTTGTCGAAGGCGACGCCCTCCTCCACCGGCGCCAGCTGCAGCGCCCGCTCGAGATGACCGCGCGCCAGCCGCACCGCGAGCGCCGCGGGCAGCCTGCCCGGATCGCTCTCCTGCGCGAGCAGCAGCTCGGCGAGGCCCGGATCATCGGCGGCCCGCGCCGCCAGCGCAGCCTTGGCCGCCTCGCGCACGCCTTCGGGCTGCTGCGCGTCGGCGGCCAGCGCGGCCAGGAGCACCGTCGCCGACCGCGGCATCCCCGCGTCGGTCAGCGCCTGCACCACCGTGGCGATGCGGCCGCGCGCCTCCTCGGCGGGGACATTTGACTGGTCCACCCGCGCAAAGGCGGCCTCCGGAGAATCGGCCCGCGCCGCTCCCGCGAGACACAGGATCAGCGCTCCATGAAAGAGTTTCATCGTCGTCCCCGTCACTGCCCGCCGAAGAGCCAGGCCACGCCGCCCTCGAAGCTCAACTTCCGCTCGATCTCCGTAAGCCCGCGGACGCGGCCTGCGTAGACCAGCTCGCTCACCGCCACGCGCACCATGAAGCGGTCGGTGACGAAGAGCCGCTCGCCCAGCGAGACGCGCCCGCCCAGCGCCCAGCGCCCCGACTCGGGAGAGGCGGCGTCGCGCGCGATCTGCTCGCGCACCACCTCGGGCCCGGCGCTCAGGTAGGCGTCGAAGTGCAGCGTCCGCTCGCCAAAGAGCGAGAGCTTGCCGTAGATGGGCGCCCAGCCCAGCTCCGCCCCGGCGAGCAGCTGCAGCTTGCCCGGCGTCGAGCGCAGCTTCTCCGCCGCGGGCGCGGAGCAGGCCGTCTCGCCGCACGTCTGGATCGGCGCCGCCACCAGCGAGGCCGAGGCGAGGGTGTGGGCGGAGACGGACCAGCGCTCGTCGAGGTGGCGCTCGACCCGGATGCCGGCCCCCAGCGTCCGCCAGAAAGGGTCGCCCACCGAGATGGAGAAGATGGGCTGCACCTCGTAGAGCCCGCCGAGGTGGAAGAGCTGGGCCGTGACCGGCGGCAGCGCATTGGGCGCGCCATACTGCTGCGAGGCGCCCGCCACCGGCGGCAGCTGGGCCACCGCCGCCGAGGTCTTGGTCAGCTTGGGCTGCTGCGAGTCCTCCTCGGCGCGCAGCGGCACGGCGCCCAGGAGCAGCAGGGCTGCGAAGGCGCGCCTCACCGCCCGCTGCCCGATCACCGCCCGCTGCCCGATCACCGCCCACCGCCCAGGTAGAAGGAGAAGCCGAGGATGACGTTCCAGAAGCCCATCGCTTTCGTCTGCGAGCGCCCGTCGACGATGAGGTGCTCGGCGTAGAGGTTGCCGCCGACCCGCGCGGTGAGGGCGAAGTCCTCGCCCAGGAAGATGCGCTGGCCGATGCCGCCCGTCAGCGCCGGCCGGACGCCGTGGGTGGCGTCGGTCTCGGTGAGCGCCGCGCCCAGCCCGGCGTCGAAGAAGGTCTCGAAGTGGACGATGCCGTCCCCGGGCAGCGCCACCTTTCCATAGAGCGGCGCGATCGATGCCAGCGCCATCAGCGCCCCGCGCTGCCGCGAATCGAGGATGCGGGCGTGCAGCTCGCGCTTGGCGATGACCAGCTCCTCGGTCTGGAAGGTGGAGAGGCCGCTGACGTCGAGCCCGAGCGACAGCCCCTCGCGCAGGTGCATCATGGCGCGCAGGCCGCCGCCCCAGCGCTGGAGATACGGGTCGGCGATGCTCATCTCGCCGTAGGGCAACAGCTCCAGCCGGTGGGCCTGCCGCAGCGGCCGCTTCTGGACCGCGGAGATGGTGTCGCCCGAAGCGACCTCCGGCTGCTGCGCGCGGGCAGCGCCAGGAAGGGCGACGGAGAGGATGACGCAGAGCAGCGGCAGGCGCATGGCGCCGCAAACATGGAGGTACCCATGCTGGCGGGCAACCCCTTGCATCCGGCGAAGTGAGAACCAAGTTTCCCCACGCCATGCCCGCCATCCGGACAGTCGCACTGACGACACTTCTCCTGCTCGCCGCCTGCGCGCGCACCGACCTGGGCGCGCCCTGTCACTTGCAGGACGTGGCCGGCGCGGAGCTCGCGCAGCAGCCCGGCCGCCAGTACCTCTACCTGGGGTCGAGCGAGTGCGGCAGCTTCACCTGCCTCGCGACCCCGGCTTCCCAGGGCGGCTACTGCTCGCAGACCTGCGCCGGTGCGGGCGCGGCCTGTCCCGCCGGCCTCACCTGCGGCCAGCTGGCGCTGGACACGCAGTACCTCGATTCGATGAAAGCGCGGCTGTCGCCCGCGCGCTACCAGCAGCTCTTCGGACAGGTGGGCTCCAGCTGGTACTGCATCCGCAGCGGGCACTGAGCTAAGCTGCGCGGGTGCCCCGCCTCCTCGCCGTCCTGGTCTGCCTCGCGGCCTGTCACACCCAGGCTGCGCCGGTCTCTTCGATGACACTTCCCCAGGGCGCCGTCCGCTTCGAGACGCCGCGCGGCCCGTGGGTGGTGCGGGTCGAGATCGCGAACAGCGACGAGTCCCGCACCCGCGGCCTGATGTTCCGGCGCGACCTGCCGCAGGACCGGGGAATGATCTTCGTCTTCCCGGCGACGGAGGAGCACGCCTTCTGGATGCACAACACCCTCCTCGGGCTCGACCTCATCTTCCTCGGGGAGGACCGGACCGTCGCCGGCGTCCTCACGGCCGCGCCCCAGACCGACACCCAGCGCACGGTGGGGAAGCCGTCCCGCTACGTCGTCGAGGTCTCGGCGGGCGAGGCCGCCGCCCACGCCGTCGGCCCCGGAACGCGCGCGGCCTTCATCGACATCCCCGAGTAACTTTCAGAAGCAAAAGCACACCGCGAAGGCGCGAAGTTCCGCGAAGGATCGCGAAGAAAAGCTTGCGGTGGGACCGAGGCCACGCCCCGGCTGGGAGGTGGCCCGGCCACCAACCAATCAAAACTTCGCGGCCCTTCGCGGATCTTCGCGCCTTCGCGGTCAGATTTAAATGCTGATGACTTGGACTCAGCGTCCGAGCAGGGCGCGCGCGACTTCGGGGCCGAGGCTCTCTTCCATCATTTTTTCGACCAGGTCGGCGAATTCCTTCTGCGCCCCTGCGTCGCGGAAGACGAACTTCACCCCCATCCCCGCCTCTTCGCCCCGCGCCTGCGCCGCCTCCGGCGCGACGGTCCGGGTGACCTCGCCCTCGAGCAGCAGCGGCTCCGACAACGCCGGCAGGGTGAAGGAGAACTGGCACCGCGTGCCGACGGGGAAGGGGCGCACGGTCTTGATGAAGGTCCCCCCCTTGGAGAGGTTCTTCGTATAGTCCGCGAAGAACGAGTTCATCCGCTCGTAGTCCACCCGCAGCCGCAGGGTCGCGCGGTAGCTGGAGCGGAGATCCTCGGGACTGGGAGGCGCCATCGCCGGGCAGTCTGACAGGACGGGCAGCTGGTGGGCAAGGCGCGGACCGCGGCTCTACCTCGCCGCGCTCGCGCTTCTCTCCCTCGCCGCCTGCTTCCTCCCCCTCGCCGATCACCTCGGCTACGAGCTGAGCGAGCTGGTGGCGCTGGCCGCCGGCCTCTTCGGCGCGACGCCTGGCATCGCCGCCGCGCGCCTCGAGACGGAGTCCGCCGCGCGGGCCCTCGCGCGCGCCCTCTGGTTCGGGCTCTGGGCGCTGGCCATCCCGCTCGGCATCATCCTCCTCAACGGCCTGCGGCGTCCGTCGTGCGATCCCGCCGCAGGCTTCGTGCTCTTCCTCGCCATCGCCGTCCCCTCGGCGCTGCTGGCCGCGATCCTGGGCGTCGCCTGCGGCTTCCTCGCGCGGCGCCGCGCCGGGCTGCTCTACGCCGCGATCTTCTGCGGAAGCCTGGCCGTCGCGCTCTGGCCCGTGCTGCGCGGGCCGCAAGTCTTCGCCTTCCACCACCTCGGCGGAATGTACCCGGGGCCCATCTACGACGAGGCCATCCGCGCCAGCCCCGCGCTCTGGCTCTTCCGCGCCGCCACCCTGCTCTACGCGGGCGCCGGCGCCGGCATCGCGCTTTTGGCCGGCCCGCCGCGTCCGAGGCGCCGCGGCGCGCTCCTCCTGCTCGCCAGCGGTGGCGCGGCCCTCTGGATGTCGCTGCAGGCGGAGAAGCTGCACTGGAAGGCGAGCCGCTCGCAGCTCGAGGCGGAGCTGGGCGGCCGGCTGGAGACGGCGCACCTGGTGCTCCATTTCCCCCGCGAGAAGAGCGAAGGCGAGCGCAGCCTGCTCGCCCGCGACGCCGAGACGGACTTGCGCGCGGTGGCGCAGTTCCTCGGCATCGCCCCGCCCGCCACCCGGATCGACGTCTGGCTCTACCGCTCCCCCGCGGAGAAGCAGCGGCTCGTCGGCGCGGCGGAGACCAGCTTCACCAAGCCGTGGCTGCGGCAGATCCACACCAACGACGCCCCCGCGCCGCACCCGATCCTGCGCCACGAGCTGGTGCACGCGCTGGGCGCCGAGATCGCGGGCGGGCCGTGGGGAGTTCCGGGCGGGCTCTTCCCGCAGATGGCGCTCACCGAGGGCCTCGCGGTGGCGGGCGACTGGCCGGCGGGCGAGTTCACCCTCCACGAGGAGACCCGCGCGCTGCGCGAGCTCAAGCGGATGCCCGACCTCGTGCGCCTCTTCCGCCCCGGGCTCTTCTACGCGGAGTCGGGGGCGCGCGCGTACACCGCGGCGGGCTCGTTCGTCCGCTGGCTGTGGGAGACGCGGGGCGCGGGCTTCATCCGCGACCTCTACGCGGGGCGGACGCAGCTCGACCTCGCCCAGCTCGCCGCCGCGCACGCGCAGTTCCTCGACGCGCTCCCCGAGCCGCCCCGCGCGGTCGAGCTGGCCGCGCAGCGCTTCTCCGCGCCGGCCATCGTCCGCAAGCGCTGCGCGCACGAGGTGGCCGAGCTGCAGCGCGAGGCGTCGGAGGAGCGCGATCCGGCCACGGCGGCGGCGCTCTGGATCCGCTGCTCCGCGCTGGAGCCGGACGATCCGGCGCTGCTCCTCGGGCTACGGCGATCGCAGGTGGCGGCCAAGGACTTCGCCTCCGCCCGCGAGACCGAGGCGAAGGCGCTCGCCCATCCGAAGCTCTCACGGCCGCTGCGCGCCCAGCTCCTCACCGAGTCGGGCGACGCGGCCTGGAAGCTGGGCGAGGTGCCCATCGCCGCCGCGCGCTACCAGGAGGCCGCCCAGCTTCCGCAGAGCGAGGCCGCCGGGCGCGCGCTGCGGATCCGGCTGCGGGCGCTCCCCGATCCGCAGTCGTGGCCGGCGCTGCGCCCGCTCCTCGCCGACGGCAACAGCTCCGCGGAAGTGCTGCTCGAGCTGCGCGATCTGGATCTCGCCCGCCCGCGCGACGGGCTCGCCGCCTACCTGATCGCGAAGCAGCTGCAGAACCGGGGCGCCTGGAAAGAATGCCTGGCCTACCTCGCGAGCGCCCTCTCCCGCGAGCTGCCCGGACCGCTCTTCACCCAGGAGGCGCTGCGGATGCGCGGCCTCGCCGCCTGGCACCTGGGCGACGCCGCCACCGCGCGCATCGCCTTCACCGCGCTGGGAAACGACGCGCCGCCGGGCCGCGCGCTCGAAGCCGCGCGCTGGCTGGAGCGCCTTTCACTCGAGCGCCCTTGATCAGACCATCTCCGCCTGCTCCGCCTTGCCCGAAAAGATCTCGAGGTTGCCGGCCGGCCGCACTCCGCAGATCTTCACCTGGAAGAAGAGCCGCTCCCCCGCGAGCGGGTGATTGAGGTCGACCAGCACCATCTCCTCGCCGACTTCCTTGACCGTGATCGGGTAGCTGGTTCCGCCCGAGGCCTTGGCGTAGAGGCAGAGGCCTTCCTCCAGCTGCACGTCGGCGGGGAAGAGCGTCCTCGGGAGCGAGACGACGTTGTCGGGCTTGCGCTCCCCGTAGGCATCCTCCGGCGCGATGCTGAAGGAGGCCTGGTCGCCTTCGCCCAGCCCCTCCAGCGCCCGCTCGAGCGCGGGGAGGATCTGCCCCGAGCCGTGCAGGTATTCGATGGGCCCCTTGCCGGTGCTGGCTTCGACCACCTGCCCAGAGTGCACCCTGACGCTGTAGTCGAGCAGGATGACCCGGCCGTGTTTCACGCGCATGCAGCCTCCCTCCAGCTAACGTTGTCACCGGCCGGAGGGCGCGTAAGGGTCTGGGGCCGGGGAGGCGGGCGCTTGCCCGGCTGGCCGGAAGGCGGCGGCGAGGAGCAACGCCGCGGCGAAGGCCAGCGCCGCGCCGGTGAGGAGCGCGGCCTGCGCGGAGACGCGCTCCCAGATCTGCCCGGCGACGATGGACGCGGCGAGCAGCCCGATCCCCGAGACGAGGTTGTAGACGCCCAGCGCGCGGCCCCGCTCCTCTCCGGGTACGGAGGAGGCGATGAGCGCGCGCTCGCTGCCTTCGGTCAGCCCGGCCACGAGGCCGTAGGCGACGAAGAGGATCCAGATCTGCAGCGACGTCTTCGCCGCCGCAAAGCCGGCGTAGCAGGCGGCGTACCAGACCCAGCCCAGCGCCAGCGCGCCCCGGCGCCCGAGCCGGTCCGCCGCCCGCCCCAGCGGCCACGACGAGAGCGACCGCACCGCATGCAGCAGCGCCCACAAGAGCGGAAGCTGCGGCGTCGTCACCCCCAGCGCCTGCGCCCGGAGCAGCAGCAAGGCATCTGTCGAGTTGCCCAGCGTGAAGACGCCGATGGCAACGAGCAGTCCCCTCGGCACCCGCTGCAGAGCGGCCTCAGGCTTCTGGCCTGAGGCCTGAGGCCTGAGGCCTGAAGCCCGCTCTTCCCTGACTGCCAGGAGCGCAAGCACCGCGAGCGCCCCCGGCACCGCTGCCAGCAGGAAGACGCGGCGCAGGTCGCCGGGCCAGAGGAGCAAGAGCGCGGTGGCGAGGAGCGGCCCCAGCGCGGCGCCGGCGTGGTCCATCCCGCGGTGGAAGGAGAAGGCTTCGGCGAGCCGCTCGGGCGCGACGCTCGCGGCCAGCAGCTTGTCGCGGGGAGAAGTCCGGATGCCCTTGCCGACCCGGTCGACGTTGCGCACCAGCAGCACCTGCCAGGGCGCCCGCGCCAGGGCGAGGAAGGGCCGCGCCAGCGCTGCCAGCGCGTACCCGGCCAGGGCCAGCGGCAAGAGGCGCCGGACCCGGTCGGCCCAGCGGCCGCTCAGGTATTTCAGCAGCGCCGCGGTGCCCTCGGCGGCCCCTTCGATGACGCCGAGGTAGGCCGCCCCCGCGCCCAGCGAGGCGAGGAAGGCCGGCAAGAGCGGCATCACCATGTCGCTGGAGACGTCGGCGAAGAACGAGACCACGCCGAGCAGCACGACGTTGCGCGCGAGCTTGCCGGACCCGGCGCCGCCGCTCATGCGCGCTTCAAGTCCACCGTGGGCTCGAGCACGCGCAGGCGCGGCGCCGCGGGCGGCGGCGTGACCTCCGCGCGCGGCGTGTAGAGCGCCTCGAGCGAGCGCGCGAAGCTCTGCGCGGTCAGCTCCAGATCGCGCAGGGTGATCTCGCACTCGTCGAGCTGCCCGTCGGCCACCACCGCCTGGATGGCGCGGTCGACGAGGCCGCGCAGCTTGTCGGTGGCCACCGAGGCCAGGTTGCGCGCCGTGGCCACCACCATGTCGGCGATCATCACCAGCGCCGCTTCCCGCGTCTGCGGCTTGGGCCCCGCGTAGCGGAACTCCGGCTCGGCGGGCTGCGCCTGCCCGGTGCGCTCGGCCTCTTCCCGGGCGCGGTGGAAGAAGTAGCCGACCAGCCGGGTGCCGTGGTGCTGCGGGATGAAGTCGATCACCTGCCGCGGCAGCTTGCTCGCCCGCGCCAGCTCCACGCCCTCGGCGACGTGGCGCATGATCAGCTGCGCGCTCATCAGCGGCGAGAGGCTGTCGTGGCGGTTGTCGCCCTTCTGGTTCTCGCCGAAGTAGAGCGGGTTCTTGCCCTTGCCGATGTCGTGGTAGTAGGCGCCCACCCGCGCTAGCAGCGGGTTTGCGCCGATGGCCCGCGCCGCCGACTCGACCAGCTGCCCGATGAGGATGGCGTGGTGGTAGGTGCCGGGAGCCTGGATGATGAGGTCCTTCAGCACCGGATGGTTGAAGTTGGCGAGCTTGAGCAGCTGGATGTCGGTGACGTAGCCGAAGCTGGCCTCGAGGACCGGCGCGAAGAGCAGCGCCAGGAGCGGGATGAAGAGCGCGCCCGAGACGATGGCGCCGGCTGCGCTGGCCGCCGTCTCCCAGCTCCAGAGACGGCCCTGGAACATGGCGAACGACGAGAGCACCACCGCGGTGGCCAGGCCGGTGAAGAGGCCGGCGCGAAAGACCGCCGCCTTGCTGCCGGCGTGGCCGATGCGGTCGGCCGCCACCACGCCGCCCACCAGCGCCGCCGCCGCCGCCTGCAGGGAGCCGCCGGCGAGCAGTCCGCAGAGCGGGGCGAAGGCCACCGTCCAGAGGATGGCGGCCTCGGAGTTGAGGAGGAAGCGCACCAGCAGCGACCCGAGCGCAAAGGGCACCGCCGCGGGCAGCGCCTGCGCCACCCAGGCGGCCAGCCGCGGCGGAAGCTCGTCGCGCACCAGGTCGTGCAGCGCGTCGGCGCCGAAGAGCGCGCCGCGCACCAGCAGCAGTTGCCCGACCAGCAGCGCCGCCAAAAGGACCACGTCGCGGCTGCGCAGCCGGAACTTGCGGACGTTGCGCCGCCCGAACTCGAAGACGGCCGCGCAGATCAGCGCCGCCAAGAGCCCGCCGCCCCAGCGCACCTGCTCCGCCTCCGAGGCGCGCCCCGCCGCCCGCAGCGCCTGGAAGATGAGCAGGTGCGTCTTGGTGATCTGCTCGCCGTCGCCGATGATCTTCTCGCCCTTGCGCACTTGCAGGAGGACGTCCTTGACCTGCTCGCGCTTCAGCTCCTGCCGGCGCCGCGTCTCGGCGTCGTCGTAGGCGAGGTTGGGACGCAACTCGCGCCGCACCAGCGTGGCCACCGCCCGCGCCATCCGGGGCGGAAGGTCGGGAAGCTGCTCCTGCGCCAGCCGCTCGACGTCGGCGCGGGCGCGGGCCAGGTCGCGGATGCGGTCGATGTCGCGCACCTCCTGCTCGGGAGCGGGCACGTCGCCGCTGCCGCGCTCGCCCACCGTGCGCACCACGATGCCGCGCTCGCGGTCGGCGGCGAGGAGGCCCTGCTCCTCGACGGTGAAGCCCGCCGCGGCCAGCCCGGCGAGGCGCACCGCCGCGTGCTCGACCTTGGCGTCGAAGCCGGTGCGGGCCAGCTCGAGGTAGTCGTCGTCCTCGACCACCGCCTGCAGCGCCTTCCAGAAGGCGTCGCGCTGGGAGAGGAGGAAGGCGTTCAGCTCGGCGTCGCCGCCGTGGTGGGCCGACCTGGCGGCCCGGACCGGGCTGGCGCGCTTCCACTGCTGCAGCGCCTCGCGCCCACCCGCGAAAGCCTCGGCGATGCGCCGCTGCAGCACCGCCGCCGCGCTCCCGTCGTAGTCGTAGACCGGCCACACCGACCGCGCCGCCTCCTCGCGCTTTTGAAACGTCGTCTCGGGGTCGGGGACGTCGTAGTCGCGGTTGGCCTTGAGCGTGCCGGCGAAGAGCGTGCCCAGCGCATCGTCCTTGGGGATGGTGGGCGTGAAGCGCGACGGCGTCAGCAGGAAGGCGGCGCTCACCGCCACCACCGCCAGGAGCGAGAGCGCGAGCGCCTGCCTCACCCGGCGGAGGCGCAGGATTCGCGACGTCAGCGTCGGCGCTTGGGGCTGGGCGCTCATTGAAGGCGCGGATTCTCCGCCGAACCCGCGCGGGCCGCAACAGTTGTTCCTGGGCGGCCGTCTTCCCCTACCTGGCGGCGGTCTTGAGCTGTTCTTCCAGCTTGGCTTCCTGCTCCGGACTGCGCTGCGGCAAGGGGAGCGCGCGCAGCACCTCGAGCTGCTCGCGCACCACCGCGTCGGCGGGCTTTCCCTCCGCCTTGAGGATCTTCACCTTCAGCCCGAGGATGCCAAGGCGGCGCTGCGAGCGGGGCATCATCGAGAGCGCCCGGTCCACCGCCGCCTCCGCCTCCGGCAGCTTCTTCTCCTCGAGCAGCACCCGGGCCAGCCGCGCCGGCGGGTTGTAGTCCGACGGCATCTCCTTCTCGCGCTGCGCGAGCAGCTTCTCCGCCTTCTGCGCCTCGCCGAGATAGAGCAAGGTGTCGGTGCGGTGCGGATCGAAGGTCGACGCCAGGGTCGCGTCGGGCGCCGCGGCCGCCGCCTGTTCCAGCAGCAGCGCGCGCTCCCGCATGGTCTTGACCGCCTCCTCGTGCCGGCCGGCCGCGTCGAGCATCTCGACCAGGTTGGCGAAAGCGTCGCTGCGGTCGTCGACGGCGAGGGGCGCGTCCTTCTTCGCCGTGATCTCGCGCAGGCGATCGATGGTGAGGAGGTGCAGCCGGGCCGCCTCGGCGTCGCCCTTGGGGAGCTTCCCGGCGCAGCCGTCCACGTAACTGGCGAAGTCCGCCGCCACCGCGCTGTCGCCGGTGTTGGCCGCTTCGGCAAGGCCCAGCTTGACGCAGGCCCGCAGCGCCTCGGGAGTCCCCGACTTGAGCAGCGCCCGCGCGGCGAGGGTGAGGCGCTCGGGGCGCGCCGGATCGGCAGGCCTGGAGAGCGAAACCGCCCGCGCGTAGGCGTCGGCGGAGGCTTTCAGATCCCCGCGCATCCGCGCCTGGTCGCCCTCGCGCTGCGCCGCGGCGGCGGGGTCCAGCTTCTTGCCGGAGGCGTAGGCGCGCACGCCCTCCTGCACGAAGGCGCGGATCTCCTGCACGCTGCCGGAGCCGAGGAAGCGCCCCAGCACCTTCTCGCTCTCCGGATCGATGAGGAGGAAGGTCGGCCAGTTGTCGAGCGGGTACTGCTCGACGGCCGGCTTGTTCTTCTCGGTCTCGGTCTCGATCGAGGACCAGACCACCTCGTCGGCCACCGGCTTCATGCCCGCATCGCTGAGGACGAAGCGCTGCATGGAGAGGCAGCTGTGGCACCAGGTCGCCCAGAAGTCGACGAAGAGCGGCTTGTGCTGCGCCCGCGCCGTCGCCAGCGCCTTCGGGTAGTCGTCGTCGATGAAGTGCAGCGAGCCGTGCGCCGCGGCGATGAGGATCAGGGCAGGAAGCATCCCGCCCTTCTAACCCGCCTGCACCAAGGGCGCAGCAGCCTTCTCCGCCGCCGCAGCCTTGCGGGCCTGCTGCTCCGCCTCGCGCCGGACCTGCGCGGCGTCGTAGGCGCGCACCACCTCCTGCACCAGGGGGTGGCGGACCACGTCGCGGTCGGTGAACTCGCAGAAGCGGATGCCCTCGACGTCGCGCAGGATGTTGCGCGCCTCGTTCATGCCCGACATCTTGCCGCTCGGCAGGTCGATCTGGGTGGCGTCGCCGGTGATGACCGCCTTGGACCCGAAGCCGAGGCGGGTGAGGAACATCTTCATCTGCTCGGTGGTGGTGTTCTGCGCTTCGTCGAGGATGACGAAGGCGTCGTTCAAGGTCCGGCCGCGCATGAAGGCGAGGGGCGCCACTTCCACCGTGCCCCGCTCGAGCAGTTCCTGGGCGCGGTCGATGTCCATCAGGTCGTGGAGCGCGTCGTAGAGCGGGCGCAGGTAGGGGCTGACTTTTTCGGCGAGGTCGCCCGGGAGGAAGCCGAGCTTTTCGCCGGCCTCCACCGCCGGACGGCAGAGCACGATGCGCTTCACCTTGCGCTCGACCAGCGCCGCCACCGCCATGGCCATGGCCAGGTAGGTCTTGCCGGTGCCCGCCGGCCCGATGCCGAAGACGATGTCGAACTTGCGGATCGCGTCGATGTACGCCTTCTGGTTGAAGCCCTTCGGCGTCACCGGCCGGTTGCGGCTGGTGACGTAGACGGTGTCGAGGAAGATCTCCTTGAGGTCGGCGTCAGGATCGGCGAGGAGCACCTTGCTCGCCTGCTCTACGTCCTCGAGGCCCAGCGGATACTTGCGCTGGATGAGCTGGTTGAGCTGCCCCAGGAGCTTCTCGGCCAGCGCGACCTTGGCGGGCTCCCCGGAGATGAGGAAGACGTTCCCCCGCTGTCCGATCTTGACCCCGAAGCGTTGCTCGATCAGCTTGAGGTTTTCGCTCCGCCCGCCGGCGAGCGTCCGTGCACCGTCGTTGTCCAGCAGCTCCAGCCGCGCAGCAGAGTCTGTCATCCGTCTCCCAGGCGACGGGCCTTGCGCCCCCGCAAGGGAGATCTAATCAAGCGGCGGCAACAAAACAAACCCCTGCTGCGTGCGACGGTAGTAATACGACTCCTGGTAGGGGTAGTGGAGGTCCTGCTCGGTGACCAGCTGGCCCTCCACCAGCTGCTTGAGCAGCTGCGGGTATTCGCCGTGCTCGGTCCGGTAGAGCTCGAGCGCGCCCTCCAGCCGCACCAGCTGATCGTGGGAGAGCAGCCGCGCCACCGCGCCGCGCCGGGCCGGGTTCTCCGCCCGCGACGAGCCCAGCAGCGGCGCGACGAAGCGCACGAAGAAGAGCGTGGCCACGAAGAAGGCGAGGGTCAACGCCATGCGGACGAGCGCTCCGGTCCTCGCCAGCGACTTGCCGCCCTGGCGCAGTCCCTTGGCCAGCGCCGCCGCGCCGCGGGGAGGGGGCACCGCCTTGAGATATCCCCACTCGATCAGGTCCCAGATTCCCTTGAGCGCCTCGAACTCGCCGACGCGGCTGGCGTCGATGAGCCGCTGCACGTCCTTGCCGCCCACCGCCAACCGGTAGAGGAGCTTGTGCCGCTCGCTCGGCTTGCCCTCCTGCTCGCCGCCGCCGTCCAGCCCCAGCCCGCCGTCGTCGATGGAAGGCAGGTCGCGGGTGTCGAGGTCCTTGATCTTCTCGAAGGTCGCGTCGGTCCAGGGGACCTTTTTGCGCAGGGCCGGCCACTCGTCCATGCGCCGGAAGCCTTCCAGCAGGAGGTTCTCGGCGCGGATGGGGTCGAACGTGCTCCGCGACGGGTCGACGTCTTCCTGCGAGAACTCGTACGAGCCGTTCTTCCAGTGGAAGAGCTTGTAGAGCGTCTCGGTGGTCTGCAGGCGCATCATCTGCGCCAGCTGGCCGGCGGTGACGGCGAGGGACTCGACGAGGATGTCGCCGAGCCGCTTGAGGGTCCGCTGCTGAGTGGAGAGCGCCTCCTCGAGCTGCTCGGCGCTGAGGAGCTCGGCGCGCAGGAGGAGGTTGCCGAGCAGGTTCTTCGAGTTGCGCTGCTTCTCGCTGGCGAAGACGACGTTGCCGTCGATGAAGAAGACCTCGACTTCTTCGGTGCCCGACTTGAGCAGCAGGCGGCCGGTCTTGGTCTGGTGGCCGATGAGCTGGAGGATGTCGGCGATGCCGAAGTCCTTCAGGGTGCCGGAGAGGGCCACTTACGAGCCCTCCTCGGCGTGCTGCCGGTTGATCAGGTCGCGCAGGCAGAAGGCGTAGATGGCGACCAGGCAGGCCAGGGTGACGCCGATGCGGAAGAAGGAGATGCCGCTGCGCACCGCCACCGGATCGTGGAGCAGGCCGCGCCAGAGCACGACGCTCGCCACCAACGAGCCCGTCACCAGGAGCCAGGCGAGACCGCGCAGCGGGTAGCCCATCATCACGTGGCCGGCGCCGGAGAGGATGGCGAGCACCCGCGCGATGGCGTGCCGGCGGCGGTGGTAGGCCTGCACCGCGTACTCCTTGCGGATGCGCTCGGCAGCGTCGACGCCGGTGCGGCGGATGAAGACGTTCACGCACTGCGCGCAGAGGGCTTCGCTGGGCCGCGCGTCCGGATCGCAGCGCTTGCAGACCTCGCGGCCGCAGCGCTCGCACCGCCCGCTCGGGCGGATGCGACCGCGGCCGAGGTGGAGAGCGAGGAAGAGGGCGCCGGCGAGGAGGGGCAGCGCCGAGGCCATCTCCAGAGGCAGGCCGCCGGCGAGCTGGGCGCGGACCTCGTCCCCCACCGGCTCGGCGACGCGCTCCTCGTGGTTCATCAGCGGGGTGAGGAGATCGTCGGGAAGCGCGACGTCCAGGACGAACTTGTTGGACTTGCGGTTGGCCTGGAGCTGGCCGCCGGTGAAGGCCTCGAGGGCGGGCCGGTCCAGCTCGAGAGCGCGGGCCTGCTCCGACTGGACCTTCTCCAGGGTCTCGACGCCGCCCAGCCCGAGCGCGCGGCTGATGTTGAAGTGCGGCGCGGCCAGGCTCTCGCGCAGCTCCACCGCCAGCTGGTACTGCGCCATCGCCTTGGTGCTGTCGCCCTGGAGCAGGTAGACGTTGCCGAGGTTGTTGCGCACCGCCGCCAGTCCGAGCGCGGTCGAGCCGGGCGCGTCGAGCCCGCGCAGGTAGAGCTTCTCCGCCGCGACCAGGTCGCCGTCGCGCTTGGCCTTGCGCGCCAGCACGAAGTCCACCGCCAGCTCGTTGGCGACCTCGAGGCGCCTCTGCAGCCGCGCCACTTCGGGGCCGGTGCCGAGGCCGTGCTCGACCAGCCAGACGTCGACGGCCGGGCCGCCGAACGCCGCCACCCGGGCGATGCCCTCGGCAGCGTAGGGCGAGGCGGCCAGCACCAGCATCAGCCCGCAGGCCACCACCACTTCGACGGTGGTGGCGTAGAGCGCGCAGGCGAGGAGGACGGTGAAGAGGAGCGGCACCGGCCCCATCTGCAGGAAGACCGGCAAGAGCAGGAGCACCGCCGCCAGCATCTTGGTCTGCCAGTGCCGCGCGCCCTCCGGGAAGAGGTGGTGCACGTCGTGCGCGTAGAGGTTCGCGTAGCGCGCGAAGAGCACCAGGATGAAGGCGAGCCCCGCCGCGAGCAGGCCGACGAAGAGGACGCCGAGGGCGTTGGCGAGGATGGCGCGCGAGACGCGGGGGTCGTCCATGCTGGTGGACGCGGCCGCGGCCAGCTCGGCGAAGGCCGCCTTGAAGGCGCCCGGGTTGTCGGCGAGGATGGCACGGGCGAGGCAGCTGTGCGCGTCCGCCAGCGCCGGCGAGAACTCGACCGCCAGCTTGCAGCGCAGCACGGCCAGCGCGGGTGCGCCGGCGGCCAGGGCCTCGTGACTTTCGCGGACCAGCGCGCCGCCGATGAAGAAGAGGTTCTCCAGCGCGAGGTCGTCCTTGAGCTGGCGGACGTGCTGCTCCTCGTCGTCGGCGCGGCGCTCGTCGCGGTCGCGGAGGTAGTCGCGGCGGGCGCTCCAGTGGGTCTGGATGTCGGTGCTCTTCTCGACCGGCAGGACGATGCCGCGGTTGGCCTGGAGCGGGCTGGGAGCGGGTGCGGGTGCCGCGGCGACGGGGGCCAGTGCCAGGGCGCCGGGCAGCGGAGGAGCGGGAAGATCCTGCGCCCGCGCCGCCGCGGCGGCAACCACTGCGGCTGCCGCGCAAAATCCTCGGACCCGGCGCGAGGTCGGGGTGTAGCTCCTTCCGGTCACGGGCGCATCCTAGCTGTTGCCCGCTCGTAGCAGCAAGGAAACAGCCCTGCGCCGGAAGAGCCGCCGAGGCCGTTTCGGCAGGGCCGGGATGTGGTATGGCGCCCGGCCATGTCCGATCCAACCGCGGCCATCTCGCGCCTCCTCTCCATCATGGACAAGCTGCGCGACCCCGGCGGGTGCCCGTGGGACCGCGAGCAGACCCTGCGCACGCTGACCCCCTACCTGCTCGAGGAAGCGCACGAGGTCATCGAGGCCATCGAGTCGGGCGACGCCGGCCACCACCGCGAGGAG
This sequence comes from Deltaproteobacteria bacterium, assembly GCA_043782525.1. GTDB lineage: Bacteria > Myxococcota > Myxococcia > Myxococcales > 40CM-4-68-19 > 40CM-4-68-19. The sequence goes on from JAYWAJ010000218.1 coordinate 34,047, forward strand.
CTGGGCGACCTGCTCTTCCAGGTGGTCTTCCAGTCGCGCATCGCCCGCGAGGAAGGCAAGTTCGACTTTGCCGACGTCTGCGACGCCATCTCCGAGAAGCTGACCCGGCGCCATCCCCACGTCTTCGGCGACGTCACCGTCTCGGGCTCCCGCGAGGTGGTGAAGAACTGGGAGCGGATCAAGGCGGAAGAGCGCAAGGAGAAGGGGCAGCCGGCCCGCTCCGCGATCGGCGGCGTCCCGGTGGCGCTGCCGGCGCTGGTGCGGGCCGAGCGGCTGACCGAGAAGGCCGGCGCGGTCGGATTCGACTGGCCCGACGCGCGCTCGGTGCTGGCCAAGGTCCGCGAGGAGCTGGCCGAGCTGGAGCAGGAGCTCGAGGGCGGCCCGCCGGCGCGGGTGGAGGCGGAGCTGGGTGACCTGCTCTTCGCCGTTGCCAACCTGGCCCGCTGGGTGAAAGTCCATCCGGAGGAGGCGCTGCGCGGGACCCTGCGGCGCTTCGAGAGCCGCTTCCAGCACATCGAAGCGAGGCTGCGGGAAAAGGGCAAGTCTCCGCGGGAATCGGACCTCCCGGAGATGGACGCGCTCTGGACCGAAGCCAAGGCGTTGGAACGCGGCCCGTCCTCCGGTTGACGCACACGGAGCCGCTTTTCCACAGCCGTCGGGCGGGCTGTGGATAGCCTGTGGATTGACGCCAGGTCGTACACGCTGAAGGCCCGGATGTCCGGACGCGACACTCTGACTGTAATTTTGCATATCAATAAATTACCATTGATTTCAATATTTTAGGTCATTTCCTCCTCTGCGGCGGGTGAATGCGTAACGCCACGGAGAGAGGCGGGAAGGTCTGCCGGCCGAGGCGTGGACAACCTGTGCGAGCCTGCCCGCCCAAAAGCCCGCGGCCGGCGTTGACACCCCCTGCCGCCTTTGCTATTGCGACCGCCCTTTCTCACGCAATTTTTGGAGTTTTCGTGGCCAACACGCGATCGGCAGAGAAGCAGAACCGGCAGTCCCAGAAGCACCGCGTCCGCAATGCGCACGTCCTCTCCACGCTGCGCACCAGCGTGCGGAAGTTCCGCGAGGCCGCCGCCGCTGGCGATGCCACCAAGACCAAGGCAGAGCTGGCGCTGGCCGTGAAGCAGATCGCCAAGGCCGCCTCGAAGGGCGTGATCCACAAGGCCCAGGCCTCGCGGCGCATCTCGCGCCTGACCAAGGCAGCCTCGGCGCCGGCGGCCAAGCAGTAAGCTATTTCAGGCGCCCGGCGACGTCGTAGCGCTCGAGGGCTTCGCGCGCGGCGGCGCGGGCGAGCCTGCGCAAGGCTGCGCGGCGGTTGGCCTCGGTGCCCAGCACGTCGATGCCGGCGAAGAAGTCCTCGCTGGCGCCGAAGCGGATCTGCCAGCTCCCCACCTCCAGCTTGAGATCGGCATCGAGGCGGAACGAGGCGGCGCCCTCGCCTGCCGTGCCGCTCGGGACCGAGCGGAGCGCGACCACTTCCAGCACCAGCTCGGGCGACGACGATCCGTCCGGATCGAGCTGACCGCGGCCGGCCAGCTCCGAGCGGAAGGCAGCGGCGAAGAGCCCACCCGCCTCCGCCTGCGCCGTGTCGTTCTTCACCGCCGCCATCCGGACCGGCTGCGCCTTCTGAGCCCTGACCGGCGCGTAGCCGCACGCTGCCGAAAAGCAAAAGCACACCGCGGAAGCGCGGAGGCTGTTTGGCTGGAGCATCAGCGGCGCCCGTGCTCGGGGCGGCGCGGGTCTCGGATCAAACCCAAAGGCTTCTCTCCGTGTCTCCGCGCCTCCGCGGTGCGCTTTGGCATTTTTTAGTTGGCGATGACGAAGTTGACCAGCCGCTTCGGTATCACCACCACCTTCTTGATGGTCTTCCCCTGCAGCCAGCCGGCGACTTTCGGGTCGCGCGCGGCGGTCTCGCGGATCTCCGCCTCGCCCGCCGCGGCGCCCACCTGCACCTCGCCGCGCAGCTTGCCGTTGACCTGCACGGCGATCTGGTAGGCGTCGTCCACCACCAGCTGCGGGTCCGCCTCCGGCCAGTGCAGCGTCGACAGCTCTTCGGTGCGGCCCAGCTCGACCCACAGCTCGCTGGCGATGTGCGGCGCAAAGGGAGCGAGCAGCTGCACCAGCACCTCGAGGCTTTCGCGCAGGGAGCCCGGCTCGCCGGTCCAGTCGGTGGCGGCGTTGGACAGCTCCATCAAGGAAGAGATGGCGGTGTTGAACTGCAGCCGCTCGAGCTGCTGGGTGACGCGCAGGATGGTCTTGTGCGTCCGCTTCCGCAGCTCGTCGGAGCCCGCCGGCACGCCGGCGAGGCCGTCGATCTTCGGCAGCGCCCCGTGCACCAGCCGCCAGACGCGCCCGAGGAAGCGGTGCTGTCCCTGCACCTGCTCGTCGGACCAGTCCATGTCCTTCTCGGCGGGCGCCGCGAAGAGGATGAAGAGCCGCGCCGTGTCGGCGCCGTAGTCGGCGATGATCTCGCGGGGCGAGACGACGTTGCCCTTCGACTTCGACATCTTCTCGCCGTCGCGGCCCTTGACGATGCCCTGGGTGACCAGCTTCTGCGCCGGCTCCAGCACCGAAGTCAGCCCCAGCTCGTGCATCACCATCGTCCAGAAACGAAAGTAGAGTAAGTGTAAAACAGCGTGCTCGGGGCCGCCGACGTAGATGTCCACCGGCAGCCAGCGGTCCGCCTGCGCGCGGGAGAATGGCGCCCGGTCGTTGTGCGGATCGAGGTACCGCGCCCAGTACCAGGCGGAGTCGACGAAGGTGTCCATCGTCTCCGCCTCGCGCCGGGCCGGCCCGCCGCAGCGCGGGCAGCTGGTGTTCACCCAGGCGGTGACCTTGGCCAGCGGCGGCTCGCCCTTGCCGGTGAGCACTTCCTTGACGTCGATGTCCGGCAGCACCACCGGCAGCTGCGCATCCGGCACCGGGATGCCCTGGTGCTCCGGATCGCACCGCTGGCAGTAGACGATGGGGATGGGCGTCCCCCAGTACCGCTGCCGCGAGATGCCCCAGTCGCGCAGGTGGTAGTTGACCGCCGGCTGCCCGATGCCGCGCCGCTGCGCCTCGGCCGCGATGGTGAGCCGCGCCTGCTCCGAGGGCATGCCGCTGAACTCGCCCGACTCGAAGACGAAGCCGTAGTCGGTGAAGGCCTTCTTCTCCTCGACCAGCTTGCGGGCCGCGACCTGGGTCACCTCTTCGTCGTCGGAGGGGCGCACCACCCACTGGATGGGCAGCTGGTACTTGACGGCGAACTCGAAGTCGCGCTGGTCGTGCGCCGGGACCGCCATGACCGCGCCGGTGCCATAGCCCGAGAGCACGAAGTTGGCGACCCAGACCGGGATCTCTTTTCCGGTGAAGGGGTTTTTGGCGCGGATGCCGGTGTCCATGCCTTCCTTCTCGGCGGCGGCGGCGCCCTGCCCCAGGTCCTTGGCGGCGCGGAAGACCTTGTCGGCGAAGGCCTTCAGCTCCTCGCGCTTCTCCTTGGGCGCCAGCCCCTGCACCAGCGGATGGTCGGGCGCGGCGGCGACGTAGGTGGCGCCGAAGATGGTGTCCGCCCGGGTGGTGAAGACGCGGAAGGCCTTGCCCCGCGCGGCCGGGATGGCGAAGTCGATCTCGAGGCCGTCGGAGCGCCCGATCCAGTTGCGCTGCATCGCCACCACGCGCTCGGGCCAGT
>JAYWAJ010000219.1:0-14485 GCA_043782525.1 Deltaproteobacteria bacterium
GGCCTCAGGGACGGGGTCTTAACCGGCGGCGAGCTGGATGCGGACGATCATCTCGATGAGCTTGCGCGAAGTCGCGTCGAGCTCGACGAACTGCAGGCCGATGCCGTCCTTGTCGACGCGGGCGATGCGCGCCGTGCCCTGCACGATGCGCTCCTTGCCGGCCTCAAAGCGCAGCGTGACCATCTGCCCGACCTCGTGCTGCTCCGCCTTTTCCATCCGGACGAACATGCCGCTTTCGCTGATGTCGCCGGCGTGGGCGGAGAGGAACTGCTGCACGGAGTCGAAGCGCAGCCCGACCTCGAGGTCGTCCACCGCCGCGCGCGGACTGCGCCGCCGGTCGTCGTGAGTCTCGCTTTCGTCGGGCGCCACGCCCGCATCCTATGCGAACAGCGCCTCCATCGCCTCTCCCAGGGTGGACACTCCGCACAATTCCAGGGGGGCCCCCCGCAGCCGGGCGCGGTTGCCTTCGGGCAGGACGCAGCGGGTGAAGCCAAGCTGCGCCGCCTCGGCCAGCCGCTGCTCGATCTGCCCGACCGCGCGCACCTCGCCGGCCAGCCCCACCTCGCCCAGCACCAGCGTGGCCTGCGCGATGGGCCGGTCGCGCAACGACGACATCAGCGCCGCCGCCACGGCCAGGTCTCCCGCCGGCTCCGGCACCGACGCGCCCCCGGCGACGCTGACGTAGATGTCCTTGTCGGCGAGGACGATGCCTTCCTTCCTCTCCAGCACCGCCGTGAGCAGGGCCACCCGCGCGGAGTCGACGCCCACCGCCGTCCTGCGCGCCGACCCGCCCGAGGCCGCGTCTGCCACCAGCGCCTGCACCTCGACCAAGAGCGGCCGGGAGCCGTTCATCACCGCCACCACGGCGCTCCCCGAGGCGTCGCGCGGCCGCTCGGCGAGAAAGAGCGCGCTGGGGTTGGACACTTCCACCAGCCCCTCGGACTTCATCTCGAAGACGCCGATCTCGTTGGTGCTGCCGAAGCGGTTCTTGTGCGCCCGCAGGATGCGGAAGGCGTGGCTGCGGTCTCCCTCGAAGAAGAGCACCGTGTCCACCAGGTGCTCGAGCACCCGCGGCCCCGCGATGGACCCCTCCTTGGTGACGTGGCCGACGATGATGACCGGCGTCCCGCTCTCCTTGGCATAGGCCGCGAGCCGGTGCCCCACCTCGCGCACCTGCGTCACCGAGCCCGGCGCGCTCTCGACCCCGCGCAGCGCCATGGTCTGGATGGAGTCGACCGCCAGCACCCGCGGCCGCAGCTTGCGGGCGTGGTCGAGCGCGACCTCGGCGTCGGTCTCCGCCGCGAGGAGCAGCCCCGGCGAGAGCGTGCCCAGCCGCTCGCCGCGCAGCCGGATCTGCTGCTGCGACTCCTCTCCGCTGACGTAGAGCACCGGCCGCGCGCCCTTGGCCAGGCGGTCGAGCGCGGCGAGCAGCAGCGTGCTCTTGCCGATGCTCGGATCTCCCGCCAGCAGCACCACCATGCCCGGCACCAGGCCGCCGCCCAACGCCCGATCCAGCTCGCCGATGCCGGTCCTGTCGCGCCGCCCAGGCAGCAGCGGCACCTGATCGATGGGCAGCACCGCCGAGAGCACGGGCCGCCCCTGCTGCTGCTCCTGCACCGTGCCGAAGACGCCGCAGCCGCCGCATTTTCCGAACCACTTCGCCGTCTGGTATCCGCACTCGCGACAGACGTGCTGCAAGGCTGCTTTTCCCATGCCCGCCACTCTGCCAAGGGGGTCTGACAACGCCGGCAGCCGTTGCAGGTTGCAGGCCAGCCAAGTAGGTTGCGCCGCTCGTGCTCCCGATCCTCTTCGTCACCGTCTTCCTCGACCTGGTGGGCTTCGGGATCATCGTCCCGTTCCTCGCCTATTACGTCGAGAGCTTCGGCGCCCACGCCGCCACGGTCGGCCTGCTCATGGGCAGCTACTCGCTGGCCCAGTTCGTCTTCGCGCCCATCTGGGGAAGGGTCTCGGATCGCGTCGGCCGCCGTCCCATTCTGCTCCTCGGACTCTCGGGCTCGGTGGTCGGCTACACCATGTTCGGCCTCGCCGGCACCCTGGCGATGCTCTTCATCGGCCGCATCGTCATGGGCATCTTCGGCGCGACGATTCCAACCGCGCAGGCCGCCGTCGCCGACGTGACCGCGCCCGAGAACCGCGCCCGCGGCATGGGCCTCATCGGCGCCGCCATCGGCCTCGGCTTCATCCTCGGGCCGGCGCTGGGGGGCATCCTCGCGCACCTCTCGGGCGCGCTGCCCTTCGACCTCTTCCGGCGCAATCCCTACGCGCTGCCCTGCCTGGCGGCGGCGGCGTTGGCGCTGGTGAACTTCGTGGCCGCGGCCTTCCTCCTGCCCGAGTCGCTGCCCAAGGCGCTGCGCAACACCTCCCCGCGGCGCGCCTCGCGGCTGCAGCAGCTCTCGACCGGCCTCTCCGATCCGCGCCTGCGGACGCTGGTCCTCATCTACTTCCTCTTCATGCTCGGCTTCGCCATGATGGAGGCGACCCTGACGCTCTTCATCGAGAAGCGCATCGGCAGCCCCGACCACGCCCAGCTGGTGCGGCGGGTCGGGTACCTGTTCGGCTTCATCGGCGTCATCCAGGTGGCGCTGCAAGGGGGCCTGGTCGGCAGGCTGGCGCGGAAGTTCGGCGAGTCCCGGCTGCTGCTCACCGGGTGCCTCCTGGCGGCGCTTTCGCTCGGCTCGGTGCCGCTGGTGCGATCGTGGGGCGCGCTCTACCTGGTGGCCCTCGGTCTCGCCGCCAGCGGTGGCCTGGCGCAGCCGTCGGTGTCGAGCCTCATCTCCCGGGCGGCGAGCGCGGACACGCAGGGCGGGACGCTGGGCATCTCGCAGTCGGCCGCCAGCCTGGCGCGGGTGATCGGCCCGGTGCTGGCCGGCGCGCTCTTCCAGCAGCTCTCGCCTGGGGCGCCGTACCTGCTCGCCGGCGGCCTGGCGCTGGCGGCTGCCGCTTGCGTCCGGATGAAGGGGCAAGCGGACGCAGTTCCCGCAAAAGGAGCCTAGCCATGCGCGCGGCGGTCATCGGCGGAGGCAGCTGGGGGACGGCGCTCGCGGCAGTGCTGGCGCAGAACGGGCACGACACGGTGGTCTGGGCGCACGACGCCGAGGTCGCCCGCGCGCTGACCGAGACGCACCAGAATCCGAAGTACCTGCCCGGCCTGCAGCTCCCCGACAAGATCACCGGCACCCCCGATCTCGCCCGGGCGCTGGCGGGCGCCGAGCTGGTGGTGGCGGCGAGCCCGTCGCACGTGACCCGCCAGGTGATGGGCGAGGCGCTGCCCTCGCTGCCGCGCGCGACGCCCATCGTCTGCGCCACCAAGGGCATCGAGAACGAGTCGCTCCTCACCATGTACGAGGTGCTCGAGGACGTGCTGCCCGCCGAGCTGCATCCTTATATCTGCTGCCTGTCGGGGCCGTCCTTCGCCCGGGAGACGGTGCAGCGGATGCCGACCGCGGTGGTGGTCGCCTCGCCCTGGGAGAAGCTCGCGGCCCGGGTGCAGAGGTGGTTCTCCAACGACGTCTTCCGCGTCTACACCAGCACCGACGTGCAGGGCGTCGAGCTGGGCGGGTCTTTGAAAAACGTCTGCGCCATCGCCGCCGGCATCTCCGACGGCATGGGCTTCGGATCGAACACGCGCGCCGCCATCATGACCCGCGGCCTCGCCGAGCTGGTGCGGCTGGCCATCAAGAAGGGCGCCAACCCCTTGACGCTCTCGGGCCTGGCCGGGATGGGCGACCTCGTCCTCACCTGCACCGGCGAGCTGTCGCGCAACCGGACCGTCGGCCTCGGGCTCGGGCGGGGGCAGACGCTGCCCGAAGTCCTGGCGGGGATGAAGCAGGTGGCCGAAGGCGTGCGGACCGCCAAGAGCGTGCACGACCTCGCCCACAAGCTCGGGGTGGAGATGCCGCTGCACGACGCCATCTACCGCATCCTCTACGAGAACCTGCCGCCCAAGGCGGCGCTGGCCTCGCTCACTTCGAGAGAGCTGAAGTCGGAATTCCAGCTGCACTGACGCTGCTGGAGTGGTGCTCCAGCTGTCCGAGCAGGTGTGACGACCCCGCGAGGATGATGGGCCGGAAGAGCAGGTTGAGTACCGGCGTCGCCAGGAGCGCCGCGGTGCTGAGGGCGAAGCCCAGCGCGACGGCGCGATTCTGCTCCATGATGAAGATCTCGCCGCGCGAGTCCATCGCCAGCTTGTCGCAGAGGCGCGCGAACCAGCGCAGCGGGCGGCCCAGCACCGGGATGCGGTCGGCGGCGCGCAAGAAGAAGCGGACGAACCAGGGCGGCGGCGCGTCGCGGTCGCGCTGGATGGAGTCCTTCAGGCTCTCTCCCGGCTCGCACACCTGCGCGTCGTCGAAGGCGTCGGCGACGATCCAGTGGAGGCCCCACACCGCCAGCACGGCGCTGGTCAGCCAGTTGCCGATGCCGGGCAGCATCTTGGTGAGCAGCAGCACCGGCGCCAGGCCGATGGCGACGATGAGCGCCTGCCGGATCATGCGCCCGATGAGCATCCCCATCGGCATCTCGCGCGGACCGCAGGCGCCCAGGCCCAGCCGCCAGCGGATCAGCGCCGCCAGCCGCGCATAGTGGTTGGCGAAGATCAAGGACGGCAGCGGCGCCAGCAGCGCGAAGGCCTTGTAGAAGTGCTTGAACCAGTCGTACTGCGCATGGTTGGTCTGCACCGTGGCCCAGAGCGCGCAGGCGAGCCCGAGCACGGCGGCGGGGATGAGCGACTCGCGCAGCAGCTCCGGATCTGCCAGCAGCACGCGGGCGCCGAGGATGGGCTGGGCAACGCCATAGAGGGCCTGCTCCCCGGGCGCCGCCGGCGGGGCCTGCACGCCCGAGTAAGCGCGCACGCGGGAGAGGGCCCAGCGCAACAGGCCGCTGCCCCGGGGGGCGAGAGGGAGGGGCGGCGGACTCGGTAAGAGGGTCATCTCCACCGGCATCTTACGCGGGCCGCGCAAAAACATTTCGCCCGCGATCAGATCTCGCGGCTGAGCACCCGGCGCAGCGTCTCGGCGTCGATGTTCGCGCCCGACAGGCAGATGCCCACCGACTTGCCGGACAGGTTGTCGCGCAGCTCGAGGAGCCCGGCGAGGCCCGCGGCGCCCGCGCCCTCGGCGAGGTTGTGGGTGGTGCGGATCATCAGGCGCACCGCCTCGGCCAGACCCGCTTCGCTCACCTTGACGAAGCCCGAGAGCCCCTCGCGCAGGGCGTCGAAGGTCATGGCGTACGTGCTGCGGGTGGCCAGGCCGTCGGCGAAGGTGTGGGCCACCATGCCGGACAGGGGCTTGCCCGCGTGCCAGGAGTCGTGGATAGCGCAGGCGCCCTGGGCCTGGACGCCGAAGATCTGCATGCCGGGCCGCATTGCCCGCGCGACGGCGAGGGCGCCCACCGCCTGCGAGCCGCCGCCCACCGAGAGCACCAGCGCGTCCAGCGTGGGCTGCTGTTCGATCATCTCCAGCGCCATCGTCCCGGCGCCCGCGATCACCTGGCGGTTGTTGGTGGAGTGCACGAGCGTCATGCCCCGCTCGCGCACCAGCCGCTCCGCCACCAGCACGGCGGCGTCGTAGTCGTCGCCCTCCTCGAAGAGCTCGGCGCCGTAGCCGCGCACCGCCTCGTTCTTCTCCGGGTTGTTGCCCACCGGCACGCAGACGGCGACCGGAATGCGCAGGATCTGTCCGGCCCAGGCGAGGCCGGCGCCGTGGTTGCCGCGCGTCGCCCCGACCACGCCGCGCTTCTTCTCGTCGTCGGAGAGGGCGGTCAGCGCCGCCAGCGCGTTGCGCACCTTGAAGGCCTGCGTGGGCTGGTGGTTCTCGTGCTTGACGAAGACGCGGATGCCGTACCCGACCGCCTCGTCGAGCGGCGCGTAGTGGCGCAGCGGCGTCTTGGGGAGCAGCTCGCGGAGGCGCTTTCGCGCCTGCAGAACGTCCGCGATGGTGACCGGCCACGCGCTCATGCGGGCACTGTAGCGCGTGCGGCCTTGCTTGGGGGGAGCCTGCCCCTGCTGCTACGCTCAGCGGGTGACAGGCCGCCTCCTTTTCTGCCTGCTGCTCTGCGCCTGCGCTGCGGCTCCGCGGCCGGCCTGGACCAGCGCCGCGCTGCACCCCGACTACGACGAGGCGAAGTACGTCCGCGCGGTGGGGCTCGCGCAGTCGGCCGACCCCATCCAGGCGCGCAGGCTCGCCGACCTGAGCGCCTTCGCCGGGGTGGCCGAGCAGATCCGGGTGCTGGTGACCAGCGAGAACGTCAGCGAAGAGTCCGAGACCGACGGCGCCGCGCAGGGCGGGCAGAGCTTCGTCGCCGAGGTGGTGCGCAGCTTCGCGCAGGAGAGCCTCTCGGCGCTGCGGGTCGCCGAGCGCTTCTCCGAGGCGCAGACGGCCTGGTCGCTGGCGGTGCTCGACCGCGCGGTGGCGCTGCGCGAGCTGTCGCGGCGAAGCACCGAGACGCGGCTGGCCGCTGCCGAAGCACGGGCGGCGCGGGAGCAGGCGCTGCGGGCGGGCCGGGCGACGGCGGCCTTCGCGGCGCTGCGCGACGAGTACGCGGCGGCGCTGCGGTCGGTGGAGCTCTCCCGGACGGCCTCGGCGCTGCAGCGCGATCCGCAGGCGGCGCGGCTCGAGTCGCAGTCGCCCGCCAAGGTCCTGGGCGAGGCGCGGCGGCTGCTCGACCGTCTCCAGCTGAAGAAGATTTCCGGCGAGGAGCAGCAGCTCTTGGCGGGCGCGTCGGCGGGCGCACCCCTCGAAGTGCAGGCCCTGCTCGACGAGGTTCCGCTGCAGGGGCTGGCCCTGCGCGCCACGCCGGCCGCGGGCGCCATCGACGTCGAGACGCCGCCCAGGACCGACGCCGCCGGGCGCAGCCGGTTTGGCATCCCGCTGGTCGGGCGCGATCCCTTGAACAGCTACGCCATCGCGGTGCGGGCGGACTTCAGCGCCTTTCGCGACGGAAAGGACCCGGCCTGGGACGACGTCTTCGCCGGCGAGCCGGCGGTGGTCTTCTCCTTCAGCCGCAGCGCCCGGCGCGCGCTGCGCATCGAGCTGCGGGCCGCGGGCGAGCTCCTGCCGCTCCTCCGCGAGCAGCTGGCGGGCCGGGGCTACGCGCTGGTGGAGAGCGACGGCGACGTGGTGGTCGAGGGCGAGGCCCGGACTTCTCTCTCCGGAGCCACCCGCATCGGCAACTCCGCCCGCTGCTCCGGCGAGCTGCGCGTCCTGCGGGCCGGCCAGGTGGTCGGCCGCGTTCCGGTGGCGGCGTCGGCAGTCGGCGCCACCGTGGACGAGGCGCTCTCGCGCGCCCTCCGTGCCGGCGCGCGCAACGCCGCCGAGGGCCTGCCGGCCGCGCTCCACTAGGCGCAAGGACGATCAATTTGAAGCCGTGCTCGCGCTCGTCCTTGTTTCCGTGGCCGACGTCGTGTTGGTGCTGGTGCTGGTGGGCGAGATGAACCGCAACCTTCGAATGCGATTCTGAGCGCGCTCGCGTGGCGCGCGAAAGCGCGGGCAGGGTCGACGCGAAACTGACAGGACTCTTTCGCCGGTACGATATCGATGCGAGAGGTCCCAAACGAACGCCCTCCACGACCAGCAGCACAAGCCCGACACGAGCACCGTAACGAGGACGAGCACGGGTTCTGACTGAGCGGCATTTCCGCCAGGCGCGCTAGGTCTTTGGAAAAGCCGCGAAGAACGGCGCCAGCCCCTGCCGGATGGCCATGTCGAAGGCCTGCTCCCAGTAGGCGTCCGGCGCCTTCGACATCATGGCGACGTCGTAGACGATCTCTGCGATGACGGCGAGAAGTCCCACGATGGCCAGGCTGGGCGCGCCTGCCAGCGGCGCGCCGATGCTGATGACGATGCCCGCCAGCGACAGGTAGCCGGTGGGGAAGCTCGACTCCCCGAAGGCGTCCACCCGCGAGGCGAAGTCGTTGCGCTCGGCCAGGTAGATCTGAAACGTCGCGATGCCGTCGAACATGAAGTTGTTCACCAGGACGTAGTTCTTCGAGTTGAACTGCGTGCCGTAATAGGGAATGACGATGGCGTCCACCGCCAGCGCCTGCGCCAGGTCGGCGTACTTGTCGCGGGAGGAGTGGGTGTCCTCGACCGGCAATCCCGACTTCTCGAAGCTCTTCACCGAGGTGTCGTAGTCCACCACCTCGTAGCCGCGCTTGCGGAACTCCTCGGCGGCGATCTTCCAGTTGAAGACCCGCCACTTCTCCGGGTCGGTCAGGTTGGCGGGCAGCCGGTTGGGGACGATGGCCACCTTCTGGACCTTGACGGTCCCGCGCGGGATCGACGGCTCGGTGTAGAGCGTGCCCCGGCCCACCGTCTGGCAGGCGGACGCGAGCAAGAAGACGAGTGCGGCGCCGATCGATCGAGTCATGTTCATCCCCCCCGGCATTGCGACATCTGATCCTTGAGCGGTCCGAAATCGTCCACCGCGCTGGCGGTGCGCATGTACAGGTCGACGTGCTGGTCGCCTTCCGCGCAGCGCTTGCCGGCGAGGAGCAGCCGGCCGAGATCGCGGTGCGCCTCCGGAAACGACGAGCGCAGCGAGAGCGAGGTGCGCAGCAGAGTCTCGCGCTCGGCCGCGCTGGTGCCGGCCGCGAGCGCCTGCATGTAGTAGCCGAGGTAGAGCCGCGGGGAGTCGCGGACCACCTGGGCCGCCAGCTCCGCCGGCACCGGGTGGCCGCGGAAGAAGCCCTGGTAGGCGAGGGCCGCGGCGTGCGCCGACGGATCGAGCGTGCTCAACTGCGCGAGCGTGGCCGCGGCGTCGGTGCCGCCGACCAGGGTGCGCAGCGCCGTCTCCGCCTCGGGCAGGAAGGGCGCGCGGGAGAGGGCGGCGACCAGCGACGAGGCCGCCGCCGGCTTGTTGCCCTGCTGCAGCTGCACCCGGCCCAGCGCGTACCAGCCGCGCGCGTCGTCGGAGTATTTTTCCGCGAGGTTCTTGTAGAGCCGCGCCGCCTCGAGAAGGTCGCCCCGGGCGAACTTGACGTTGGCCTGCAGCTGGTACGCCTCGAAGTGGTCGGGCGAGAGCTTCAGCGCCAGCGCCGCCTCCTGCTCGGCGCGGTCGAAGTCTTCGGTCTCGAAGCTGAAGATGCCGCGGTAGACCCGCGCCGGCGCGAGCCTGGGATACGCCGCCAGCAGCTTGTCGCAGAGCGAGAGCCCCAGCTGGTAGTCGCCCGAGCGCCGCCGCCGCGCCGGGTCGAGCCCGATGAAGGGCAGCCCGCGCACCAGCTCCCGGGCGCGGTCGAGATCGCCGAAGGCGGCCAGCGTCATCTCGGTCACCTCGAGCCCGCCCTCGCCCAGCGCGGCCGAGATCGACATCGCCTGCGCCACCTGCTTGCCCAGCTCCGCCTGGATCCCGAAGAGCTGCTTGACGCCGCCCTGCGCCTCGCCCGAGCCGAGCATCTCCGCCCGCTCGACGGAGACGATGCGGGCGCGGGCGAGCGCGTCGTCGCCCAGCACCGCCACCGAGCCGAAGACGATGACCTTGGCGCCGAGGATCTTGCCCACCTGCACGGCGGACTTCTCGTCGATGAGCGCGCCCTGGGAGAGCTTCATCTCCGCCAGCACCTGGTCGAGGAACTCGCGCTCGACCACGCGCACGCTGCGCGCCTTCTGCAGCCGGTTGAGGAGCGCGTCGGCGAAGCTCTTGCCCAGCCACTGCAGCGACGGGTCGAGCCCCTCGGTGCGGAAGGGCGCCACCGCCACCGTGATCAGCTGCGACTCGGCGGCCGGCGCCGCGGGCCCGCCCGCGCCCTTCTTCAGCTCGGACTCGACGTCCTGCAGCCGCTGCTTCGCCAGCTCGACGTTCTTCCCCGCCTTGAGCTTGGCGATCATCGTCTTGTAGGCGTGCGCGGCCTCCTCGAGCCGCCCCAGCTTGGCGTACGCCTGGCCCATGTTGTAGAGCGCCGCCGGCACCGCCTTGAGCCGGTACGCCTCCTCCCACTTGCCGAGCGCCTGCTGGTAATGGCCCAGCTCGAACTCGGTCTGCCCCTGCTCGTAGAGCTGCCTGGCCTTGCCGTCGTCGGCGGGTGCGGCCAGGAGGCAGAGGCAGAGCGCGAGGATCACGGTTTTCTCCCGCGCTCGAGGCGCTGGACCGAGGAGGCGGGCAGGGTGCGCTTCTTCCCCGAGAGCAGGCGGATGACGAGGTCGGGCTTCTCGCTCTCGACGGTGCCGCGCAGGACCGAGCCGTCGGTGAGGAAGGCGGTGTCGACGGCCTCGGTGGCGCCGCGCCGCACCACGCTCTTCACCTCCCGCGCGGCGATGGTGCGCTTGCGGCCGGAGACGAGGCGGATGACGAGATCGGGCTTCTCGCTCTCGACGGTGCCGCGGAGGAGGCCGCCGCCCTCGAGGTAGACGGTGTCGACGCCGGGGACGGGCGTCGGCTGCGGCAGGACGGCGGGCCGCGCTCCGGGGGCCGCGCCGGACGGCCTCGATGCGGCGGCGGAAGCGGAGGAGGAAACGGCGGCGGCCTTGGGCGCGGTGATCGGTTGCTCCGGAAAGTTCTCGCCCTTGCCGGAGACGGGCGCGGAAGGCCCGGCGCCGGCCTCGGGCGGGGCGCCGCGTCCGTAGATCTGGATCTCGATCACGTCCTCGTCGTCGAGCGTGACCGATTTTCCCGAGGCGAGCCTGAGCGTGATCGACTTGCCCAGCCGCATCTTCTTGATGGTGCCGCGCACCAGCCCGCCGTCGCGCAGGTGGACGACGGCGCGGATCTTGGCCTCGCTGGAGGCCGCCGGAGCGGCAGCGGGCGCGGAAGGTGCCGCGGGCGCTTCGGTCGCGGCCACGGCGAGCACCACCGCCAGCGTCAACACGAAGCTCATGATTTCCCCCAGCACCGCCATACCGCCGTAACTGTGAAACTTCAACCGGCGGCCGTCCGGAGGCGGTCAGGGCTCCCATTCGCGCCTTGCCATCCGCTCCCTGCCGGGGCATCCATCCGCCCTTTCCACCGCCGAGGAGAACGCCATGGTCCGAACCCTGCTGCTCGCCGCCGCCTTGCTCTTTGCCTCCGCCGCACGCGCGCAGTTCGACGCCGACTCCCTGAAGAAGGCCGCCGGCGAGGCCGGGAAGTCCGCCGCCGGGCAGGCGGAGGAGAAGGGCCGCGCCTCGGCGAAGAAGGCCGGCAGCGAGCAGCTGGAGAAGAAGATCAACGAGAAGCTCCTCGGCGAGGCGCGCAAGAACCAGTGCGCCTTCAAGACCGGCTCCGACCAGTTCGAAGGCAACTGCGACGACAAGGTCCAGAACCTCTTCCACGCGCTGGTCGACGCCAAGAAGTCGCTCGCCGACGCCGGGGTGAGCGGCTTCAAGTTCGAGGTGAGCGGCCACACCGACTCGACCGGGAAGGCGGCCACCAACAAGGCGCTCTCCAAGAAGCGGGCGGCGAAGATCGTCAAGGAGCTGGTGAAGAAGGGCATCTCCGAGAAGGAGATCCTTTCCGTCGGCCGCGGCTCCGAGGCGATGCTGGTCAAGCCCGACGACACGCCCGGGAAGAAGGCGCAGAACCGGCGCTACGAGATCCGCGTGCGCCTGCTCGCCAAATAGGCGCAGGCTCTCAGCTGCCGGAGTGTGATAGGCGTTGGCGATGAACGCGCACCCCTTCTCCCTGCGGCAGCTCCAGTACGCGGTGGCGGTGGCCGACACCTCCGGGTTCCGGCTGGCGGCCGAGCGGTGCCACGTCTCGCAGCCCGCGCTCAGCGCGCAGGTGGCCCTGCTCGAGTCGATGCTGGGCGTGCGGCTCTTCGAGCGCGACCGGCGCGGCGTGCGGCCCACCGACGCCGGCAGAGACCTGGTCGCCCGCGGGCGCCGGGTACTGACCGCCGCCGACGAGCTGGCCGCGGCCGCCCTGCAGCTGGGCGATCCGCTCTCGGGAACCTTGCGCCTCGGCGTCATCCCCACCATCGCGCCCTACCTCCTGCCCGAGGGCGCGCCGGCGGTCCGGGTGCGCTGCCCGCGGCTGTCCCTGGTGTGGAGCGAGGAGCACACGGCCGCGCTCCTCCTGGCGCTGCGGGAAGGGCGGCTCGACGGCGCCCTCATCGCCCGCGTCTCCGGCCTCGACGACCTGGAGCAGGAGAAGATCGCCGACGACGACTTCGTGCTGGCCTCGCCGCGCAGCCATCCGCTGGCGAAAGTCCGGGGGCCGGCGCGGATCGCCGACCTGGACGGCCAGACCGCGCTGCTGCTCGAGGACGGCCACTGCCTGCGCGATCAGGCGCTCGCGCTCTGCGCCCGCGGCCACGCGCACGAGGCGGATTTTCGCGCCACCAGCCTCTCGACGCTGGTGCAGATGGTGCTGGGCGGCGCCGGCATCACGCTGCTCCCGGAGATGGCGGTGGCGGTGGAGAACCGCCGCGACGAGCTCTCGGTGCGCAGGTTCAAGGCCCCCGCGCCCCGGCGGACGGTGGTGCTGGCCTGGCGCCGGCAGTCCGCGCGCACCGCGGCCTTGCGCGAGGTGGCGGCGGCGCTGCGCGGAATCAGCCCAGGCTCGCCGCGTCGATGACGAAGCGGTAGCGGACGTCGCCCTTGACCATGCGGTCGTAGGCCTCGTTGATCTTCTGCGCCGGGATCACCTCGACGTCCGAGACGATCCGGTGCTTGCCGCAGAAGTCGAGCATCTCCTGCGTCTGGGCGATGCCGCCGATGAGCGAGCCCGCCAGGCGCTTGTTCCCCGAGATGAGCGAGAAGGCGTGCACCGGCGTGGGCGCAGGGGGAACGCCGACCACCACCATGGTCCCCTGCACCCGCAGCATGCCGAGGTACTGGTTGTAGTCGTGCGGCGCCGAGATGGTGTCGAGGATGAGGTCGAAGTGGCCGGCCAGCTTCTTGAAGGTGCCCTCCTCCTTGGTCGACTCGAAACCGGCGGCGCCCAGGCGGCGGGCGTCCTTCTCCTTGGAGCGCGAAGTCGAGAGCACGGTCACCTCGGCGCCCATGGCGGCGGCGAGCTTGACGCCCATGTGCCCGAGCCCGCCCAGGCCGACCACGGCGACCTTGTCGCCCTTCTTGATGCCGTACTGGCGCAGCGGCGACCAGGTGGTGATGCCGGCGCAGAGCAGCGGGGCGGCGCCGGCGGGATCGAGGCCGGCCGGGATGCGGAGCGCGAAGCTCTCGGGGACGGTGATGCGCGTGGAGTAGCCGCCCTGGGTCTTCGTCTTCCGGTCCATCTCGGTGGAGTTGTAGGTGAAGGCGGCGTCCTTCTCGCAGAACTGCTCGAGGTCGCGCTTGCACGGATCGCAGGCGTGGCAGGAGTCCACCATGCAGCCGACGCCGGCCAGATCGCCCACCTTGAACTTCTTCACGTTGGCCCCGGCCCGGGAGACGCGGCCGACGATCTCGTGGCCGGGCACCATGGGGAAGGTCGAGCCGCCCCACTCGTTGCGCACCTGGTGCACGTCGGAGTGGCAGACGCCGCAGAAGAGGATGTCGAGGAGGACTTCGTTGGCGCCGGGCTCGCGACGCTCGACGGTGAAGGGGGCGAGCGGCTTTCCGGCGGCCGGGGCGGCGTAGGCGAGGGACTTGATCATGGGCGCTCTTCTAAGCGCCGGTGCTCAGATGATCAACTTGAGTTCGGCCCAGACCTCCGGAAGCGGGCGGCGCAGGCCGCGGCAGAGGGTGATCGAGCCCGCCTCATAGGGCATCGCGTGGGGCGTGCCGAAGTGGCCGATGCTCCTCACCTCGGTGCAGTCCGTCGCCTTCACGCTCTCCGGCTTCCAGTTGATGAGGATCAAGACCGACCCGTCGTACCGGCCCGGTCCCCAGTACCAGTACTGGTTGTGCCGGCCGATGACGGGCGGGAGGCCGAGCGCCTTGCCGTAGAAGTCCAGTGCCCCCGACTCGCCGTAGTTGCGGCCGAGGATGACCGCGCGCTGCTGGTCTTCGGGCGGCAGGGTGCGCACCGCCGCGGCCACGCTCTGCGCCAGTTCGCGCCAGCCCAGCTCGTCGGCGAAGGTCTGCGGGATGTCGCTCTGGTCGAGGTTCTCGCCCGACCTGGGCGCGAGGCCGATGGCCCGCATGTACGCCGCCAGCTGCGCGGGCTCGAGGATGGGCATGGCGATGGGCGCCGCGACCGCGCTCATCGCCAGCGCCGGGACCAGCGGGGCGAGCTTCACCCAGGCTGGCCGGATCCAGCGATCGAGGGCGGCCGCGCCCAGCGCGAAGGCGGGGCCATAGGCGGGGGCGAGGTAGTAGTCCTTGCCGTGCAGCGCGACGACGGCGACTGTCGCGAGGGCGGAGCCGAGGGCGAGGAAGCGCCACCGCGCCAGCCGCCGGTCGAGGAAGGGCGCGGCGAGGCCGGCGAGGGCGAGGAGCGCGTAGACCGGGTTCATCACCCGAACTTGATTGAGGAGAAATGCGCCCGCCGGCACCACCGTGTTCTTTCCCGCCGCCCCGGCGCGCACCAGCTCGAGGAAGGGCAGGTGGTGGGTCAGCTGCCAGGCGAGGCTGGGCGCGGCCAGCGCGGCGGCGAGGGCGGCGCCGAGGAGCGC
>JAYWAJ010000220.1:0-5417 GCA_043782525.1 Deltaproteobacteria bacterium
TTCCGCATCGAGTCGGGCCTCAACTGCGGAGGCCACGTCTTCCCCACCGAAGGCGAGCTGATGGGCCCCATCCTCCAGCAGTTCAAGGACGAGCGCGCCACCTTCCCTGCGCTGCTCGAGCCGCTGCTCTCGGCCTGGTACGCGGCGCGCGGCAAGACGCTGCACGCCTCGGCGCGCGGCCGCCGCATCCTCGTCACCGCCCAGGGCGGAGTGGGGACGGCCGGCGAGATGCGCCGGCTCACCGCCACCTACGGGATGGACCAGGTCGGCTGGGCCACGCCTTTCTTGCTGGTGCCGGAAGTGGTCCTCATGGACGAGGCGACCCGCGCGCAGCTGGCTGCCGCCACCGAGGAGGACCTCTACGTGAGCGACGCCTCGCCGCTGGGCGTGCGCTTCAACAACCTGCGCGGCTCGTCGTCGGAGATGTACCACCGCCGCCGCGTCGCCGAGGGTACGCCGGGATCGCCCTGCCCCAAGGGGCTGCTCGCCTCGAACACCGAGTTCACCGGGGAGGGAAAGCCGATCTGCGTCGCTTCGGCGGAGTACCAGGGGAAGAAGCTCTCCGCCCTGGGCTTCGCCGCGCCGCCGCAGTGGGCCGAGGCGACCGCCGTCTACCAGAAGGCCTGCATCTGCGACCACCTCGGCAACTCGGCGCTGCTCGGGCTCGGGATCGAGAAGCGCGACCTGCCCGTGGCGGTCTGCCCGGGGCCCAACCTCGCCTACTTCGATCGGACCTATGGCCTCGAGGAGATGGTCGATCACATCTACGGGCGCGGCGCGAGCCTGACGCCCGAGGCGCGGCCGCACCTGTTCGCCAAGGAGCTGGAGCTGTACGTCGATCACTGCCAGGGGCTGGAGGGCAAGAAGGCCGCCGTCTTCCGCGACAAGCTCCTCGAAGGGATCGCGCACTACCGCGCGCTCTGCGAAAAGCCCGCCTTCCCCGGCGAGAACCTCGAATCGCTGCGGGCGGCGCTCGACGCGCAGGAGGCGCGCCTCCTCGGCGGAGGCCCGCAACCGCTGCGGGCCGCGCTGGCCGGGGTCAGTACTTGCGATACGACAAGAACTTCCCATCCATCGTGATGCGGACCCGATCGCCCTTGGGGTCGGGCTGCCGCTCGAGCTTCATCTCGAAGTCGATGGCGCTCATGATGCCGTCGCCGAACTCCTCGTGGATGAGCTCCTTCCAGGTGGTGCCGTAGACCTGCACCAGCTCGTGGAAGCGATAGATGGTGGGGTCGGTCGGCGGGGAGACGTCGAGCGAGCCGCGGGAAGGGATTTCCTGGAGGAGCGCGATCTCCTCGGCGTCGAGGCCGAGCAGCTTCCCGGCCTTCTCGGCTTCCTCGGGGCTCATCGTCATCTGTCCGAGGAGCGCGGCGGTGGTCCACACCGGGCTGCGGCCGACGGCCTCGCCAAGCTTCTTCCAGGTCAACTTCTTGCGCCGCCGCTCCACCGCGATCTTCGCCGTCAGCTGCTGCCGGGTCATGGGTTCTCCAGTCGGATGATCGGTCTGATACCGACGCTCCGGATCGGGTTCGCCCGAAGAAGCGCCGGAGGCCGTCCGGTCAGGCCGGGAGCAGATCCGCGAAGACGAACCCGTCGCGCTCGACGACCGCGCCGGCCTTGACGGCCACGGGACGGGCGAGCATCGGACCGTCCCAGGTAAAGGTATGAAATTCGCCGCGCTCCCCGCAGGGGTCGACGCTCCCGGGCAGCTCCGCCAGCAGGGCGGCGTCGAACTCCCGCCCCGCGAAGCGCGCCGGCAGCTGCGCCGGATCGACGCAGGTCAGGACCGCCCGCAGCCCGCCCGCGATCATCACCCGCGCCAACTCGCCGGTCGGCATTCCCCAGAGCGGAAAGAGCGGCGTCAGGCCGGTGCCGGCCAGCTGCCCTTCCCGGTATACCTCGACCTCGCCGCGCTGGCGGAGCAGCTGCAGCGCCCAGGCGCTGTCCTTGCCGCTGCTCCAGGCGAGGAGCGCTTTCGGTCGGGTCACGGCCTCCTCACTGGCCCGGCGCGGGCGCTCACTTCGCCGCGCCGGTGAAGATCCGCTTCGGGATCATCACGTGCGCGCCGACGTTGCCGTCCACGAGCTGGGTGACGTCCACGTCGCAGGCGACGCTGACCAGCATGTACGCGTCGTCCCGCGAGAGCCCGCGGCCGGCGAGGAAGTCCACGGCCTGGCGGACGGCCATCTTGGTCGCCTGCACCAGATCCTTGTCCATCCCCATGGCGATGAAGTGCGTGGGGGTCTCGGCGCGCGGCCAGCCGAGGTGCAGGTCCTTGCGCACCACCAGCTGGAAGGTCCCGACCAGCGAGGTCTCGAGGGCGGTGATGTCCACCTCGCCGTTGCCCTGTCCGGCGTGGCCGTCGCCCACTTCGAGGAGCGCGCCCGGCACCGCCACCGGGATGAAGAGCTTGGTGCCCGCCACCAGCTCCTTGTTGTCGAGGTTGCCGGCGTGCACTCCGGGCGGCGCGCTGTCCACCCGGCCCGAGGCCGGCGCGACGCCGATGCTGCCGAAGAAGGGGGAGAGGGGCAGCTCGATGCCGTCGGCGAAGTGGGCGAGCAGCTTGCGGGCGTCGAGGGGGATGATGCGCATCTTCGCGTGCCCGAAGTCCTCGGGGAGGAAGCCGCGGTTCACCGCGAAGGCGTTGTACGCGTAGGGGATGGCCAGCTCGACCTTGACGATGCGCACCTCGAGCGCGTCGCCCGGCTCGGCGCCGTCGACGAAGATGGGGCCGGTGAGGATGTGGCCGCCCGGGCCCTTGTCGGTCACCTTGGCGTAGATCTCGCGCAGGGCCGGCTCGACGTCTCCGGGCGCGACGCCGGCGCCCTGCAGACGCTCTGGGCTGGAGGTGATCAGGGTCCGGACCACCACGGTGTCGCCCGAGGCGACGTGCAGCACCGGCTTGGCCGCGGCGTCGTAGCGGCCCCAGACCACCGTCGAGGGAGAGGGATCGAGGCGGTGACCCTGCGGCGGGACGGCCGCGGCACAGAGCAACACCCCCAACATGAGGTTGAACAAGGAAAGCCTCCGGGCCGCGAAGTTCGCGCGCCCGGAGGCTCTTCGTCAAGACGCGGAAGTCTAGACGACGGTGCGGTTGCGGCCGGTGAGGAAGTGCATCACCACCAGGATGATGCCGACCACCAGGGCGGCGTGGATGACGCCGGCGGTGACGTGGAAGGCGGTGATGCCGAGCAGCCAGGCAATGATGACGATGGCGCCGATGATCGCGAGCATGTTTTTTTTCTCCTTGAAAGGGTCCAGGTCCGGAGATGAATCTTGGTCTTCGAAAAGCCGTTGGCCTGCCCGGCTGCCTGGAGGGGAAGAGCAGCCTGGAGCCGCCGCTGCGCTCAGGCTCGCAGCGCATCCAGCGAGAAGCGATCGTGGGGCGACCACTGCAGCGCCAGGAGCGTGGCGAGGAGGATGACGGTGTTCAGCTCCACCGCGTCGTGCTTGAGCTGGAACATCAGGCCGGTGTCGAGGGAGATAAGCAGCAGGCAAGAGGCGATCAGCGCCGCCCGCGTGCGCAGCCCGACCAGCAGCAGCAGCCCCAGCAAAAGCTCGAGGTAAGGCAGGGCCAGCGTGTACGGCCGCACCGCCCAGGCCGGCAGCGGCGTGGTCTTCACCATCCAGGCGGTGACGTTGGCCGACCAGACGAGGAGGTTGTGCAGCGAGGTGACAGAGCTCTCCTGATCGCGCGCCTTGCCGATCATCTGCAGCACCCAGAACTGGGCGAGAAAGAGGCGCAGCAGGAGAAAGCCGGCGGTCTTGTCGCGCTGCGCGTCCATCAGAACCTCCAGGTCAGCGCGCTGCCCAGGCTGTTGCGCGTATAGGTGGACTGCCGGTGCTCGTGTGTGTAGTCGAGGCGCAGTCCGAAGGCGCGGTCGATCTGCCAGAGCGCGCCGGCGGTCAGGTCGCTGGTGGTGCGGATCTCGGTGGTGGGCGCGCCGGCGGGCAAGGCCGCGGCGCCGGCCACGTGCTGCGCCTCGCCGCCCCGGGAGTAGCCGGCGTAGAGCGCGAGGGCGTCGGTGGCGGCCCACTCCAGCCGCCCCTGCCCGAACGCCTGGGTGGAGAAGACGGTGCTGAAGACCGGCCCGCCCGAGAGCAGGAGCGAGAAGGCGGCGTAGCCGAGCCGGACGCCGGGCCCGACGATGGTGACGCCGTTGTCGGAGAAGTCGAGGTGGCGCACCGTCACCAGCGCGCTGACGAAGGACGCCAGCCTCTGTTCGGCGGAGACGGCGGCGTCCCAGTTGGCGATGGTGTGCGCGCCGGGGCTGACGGCGACGCGGGCGCCCAGCTGCAGGGCGCTGGTGGGGTTCAGGTAGGCGGTGAGGTTGAGGCGGTGATCCACCTGGCTGAACTGGTGCAGCTGCTCGTAGCCGGCGGAGAGCACCAGCGGCGCCGTCACCTGCCAGCTCCCCTGGGCGAAGAAGGAACCCTCGGTGCCGCGGGCGGTGTCGTAGCCGTCGACGGTGCCGCCGGCGTCGAGGCGCCCGCGGACCGGCGCGGCAGTGCGGGCGAGCTTTTTTCCCAGCTCCGGGTTTCCGGGATCGAGGGCCCGGGCCCGCTGGTACGCCGACCGCGCGCAGGCAGGGTCGTGCTGCGCGGTGCAGACGTCGCCGAGCAGCACCAGCGCGTCGAGCTCGCGGGGCGCCTCTTCCACCACCTGCTCCAGCCGCCCGCGCGACTGCGGCAGGTCGCCCTTCCAGTACTGCACGCGGGAGAGGGCGATCCGGCAATCCAGCGCGTCCTTTGCAGGCGGCCTCAAGTCCAGGGCGCGGCGCCAGGCTCCGATCGAATCGTCGAACCGGCCCAGCCAGCCGAGGAGCGTCGCCCACTGCATGAGCGCCGGCAGGTCGTCGGGCTTCTCGCGCAGCAGCTCCGCGAAGACGGCTTCCGCCTGGGCAAACTTCTCCTGCTTCTTGAGCTGCAGGCCCTCTTCGAAGCTCGCCGCCGCCATCAGGATGGCCAGGATCATTTCACGGTCCTCTGCGGCGCCCAGACGACGCGCCCCCGCATGAAGGCCACCCAGCCGAGGAGCGCGCCGAGCTGCCGGAAGAGCTGGAAGAAGTAGGGCTCGGTCAAGGTGGCCAGCGCCGCCCGCCCGAAGAGCCGCGCCGTCAGCGGCTGCCGCTGCCAGCGCTGGTGCAGCGAGAGGCAGTAGACGTGGCAGCAGAAGTCGAAGACGAACTTGGCTACCAGCGCGGCGAGGATCAGCGGCGGGATGCCCGCGCCCCGCAGCAGCAGGAGCAGGAGCGCGAGGAAGGCCGAGAGCCCGTAGATGGGCAAGAGCGTGTCGGCGGTCTTGACCAGCAGGTGAAAAGTTCCCAGCCGGCCGTAGCGCGCCTGCCCCACCATGTCGTGGTTCTTGAACATGGTCTCGATGAAGCCGGCGAACCAGCGCGTGCGCTGGCGCA
>JAYWAJ010000221.1:0-5405 GCA_043782525.1 Deltaproteobacteria bacterium
CGCAGGAACTCCTCGGACTCGCCCAGCGCCTGGCCCACCAGGTCGAGCAGGTGGCCCGGTCCCGAGAGCGCGGCCAGGGTCCGGGCGAAGGCGAGGTCGCGCGCCTGCCGCTCGGTCAGCTCGGCGGTGCGCTGCGCCAGCGCGGCGTTCTGCCGCTCGAGGTCGTCCTTGGCGGCGGCCAGCGCCTCGGTGCGGCGCCGGACCTTCTCCTCGAGCTGCTCCTGCGAGGCGGCCAGCGAGATGGCCATGGCGTTGAAGTCCTGCGCCAGGGTGGAGAGCTCGTCGCGTCCTGCGTCTTCGAGGCGCACGGAGAGGTCGCCGCGCCGCAAGCGCCCCGCGGCCTCGGTGAGGGCGCGCAGGCGCCGCAGGGCACGCTCCGCCAGCCACAGGCCCAGGGCGATGACCAGCGCGATGACGGCCGAGGTGGCCAGCGCGGTGCGCTCGATCAGCCGCACCACCGGCGCCCGCAAGGTGCTCTCCGGCATCATGCAGAAGAGCGTCCAGGGCGCCCGCTCCAGGCGGTGCGCCACCGCCAGATCCCGGGTGCCGGCCTCCGAGAGGGCGGTGAAGACCGCGGGCAGCGACTCGCCGCCGGCCCGCTCTCCAGCGCCTTCGAAGGCCACCACCTGGTCGAGGAGGGTCTGCGTCTGGTTCCCGAAGCGGTGCTCGGCGATGGCCCGTTCGACCTCCGTGCGCGGCAGCGCCCGCACCGGATGGAAGAGGAGCGCGGAGTTGGCGCTGTGGCCGATGCGCACGCCGTGCTGATCGAGCAGCATGGCGAAGCCTTCGGAGCCCGGCTTGCCGCTGCCGGCGCGGAGCTTGTCCCAGAGCGCGGCGGCCCGCAGATAGAGCACCACCAGCCCGACCACGCGGCCCCCGACGCTCACCGGCGTCGAATAGGCGACCGACGGCACCGAGCCCACCTCCGGGACAGAAAGGTAAAGGTCGGAGGTGACCGCCGAGCCCTTCAGCGCCTCGCTGAAGTAGCGCCGGTAGGAGTAGTTGTTCCCGAGGAGCGGCGCTTCGGTGGCGGCGATGACGGTTCCGGTCGCGTCGAAGAGCGCCACCCCGCGCAGCCGCGGATCGTTCGCTTCGTACGCACGCAGGACGGCGTGGATCTCCGGCAGATCCCGGGCCCGCACGGCCTCGGCTGCGTCGCAGAACTGCTTCACCTGGGGGAGCAGCGCCAGCCGCCCGCCGGCGCGCTGCAGCGAGGCGTGCAGGTCGTCCAGCTGGGTGGCGATGCTCTCGGCGCGCAGCGAGAGCAGCGAGATGGAGGCGTCGAGGATCTGCTGGCGCGACTCGCGGAACTCGATGGCCGAGGTGATGGCGAGCGGCAGCGCGCTCACCGTGGTGATCACCGCCAGCACCTTCCACCGCAGCGGCCACTGGTTGAAGCCGACGTTCATCCGGCTCCCAGGGTCAACCGGAAGACGCTGCCCCCGCCGGGGCGGTCCCCGACCGAGACGGCGCCACCGTGTCCCTGCGCCACCAGCTTGACCAGGTAGAGGCCGAGCCCGATGCCCTTGCGCCGGCCGCCCTGCTTCTGCTCGACCGATCCGAACTTCTCGAAGAGGCCCTGCTTCTGGTCGTCGGGAATTCCCGGGCCGCGGTCGGCCACCTCGATGGTCACCTGCGCCGGCGAGGCCTGCACCGAGACCGCCACGTCGCCCCCGCCCGGCGTGTACTTGAGCGCGTTGGAGAGCAGGTTCTCCAGCGACCTTCGCACCAGGCTCTGGTCGATGGAGGCGAGCGGCTCGCCATCGACGCTGCGGGAGAGCTTGACGTTCCGGCGCCGTGCGATCGACTCCAGCGTGGCCACGCTCTCGCGCACCAGCGGCTCGAGGGCCACCTGCTCGCGGCGGATGGTGAGCTCCCCTTCCTCGATGAGCCGGACCTGCAAGGTCTCTTCCAGCCTGCTGAGCGCGGTCTCGGCGGCGCGGGTCGCCTGCTGCACGTCGGCGGCGGAGCGGCCGGTGACGTCCTCCGCCAGCAGCTGGAGGTGCGCGAGGATCCCCGCGAGCGGGCTGCGCAGATCGTGCACCAGCAAGGCCACCATGTCGTCCTTGGCGGCCTGCAGCCGCTGCAGCTCGGCCAGCTGCCGGCGGATCACCTTGTCCTGATCGCGCAGCCGCAGGAAGGCGCGGGTGCGCAGGAGCAGCTCGCGGCGATCGACCGGCTTGGTGAGGAAGTCGTCGGCGCCCGCCTCGAGGCCGCGGTTGCGATCTCCCTGATCGCCCAGCGCCGTGACCAGGAGGACCGGGAGGAACTCGTGTGCCTGCCCCTTGATGAGCTTGCAGGCCTCGTAGCCGTTCATCTCCGGCATCATCACGTCGAGCAGCACCAGGTCGACCGGCCGCTCCTTCAACACCGCCAGCGCCGCCGCGCCCGAGACCGCTTCCAGAACTTCGCAAAACCCCGCCAGCGTGGCGCGGATGAGAGAGCGGTTCATGGGCTCGTCATCGACGACGAGCACGGACGGGCGAAATTCCAAATCAGCTCCCGCTGGAGCGGACCAGGTCGGCTTCGGCCAGGAGGAGCGCAGCCTCGTCGTCGCGGGTCAGGGCCGCGAGGTACGGGAAATCGCGCTCCATGTCGCGCAAGAAGTTCATCTGCCGGCGCAGCGCTGCGATCAGCCTGCGGTTCTCCTCCTCGAGCTGGATGCTCTCGAAGGCGAAATAGACCGTCACCCGCAGCAGGGTGTTGTCCCAGGGCTTCTTGAGGAAGCGGTAGACCTCGCCTTCGTTGATGGAGCGGATGATGGTCTGCGGATCGGGATCGCCGGTGAGCATGATGCGCACGATGTTCGGGTAGCGCTCGCGCACCAGCTTGAGGAACTCGACGCCGGTCATGCCGGGCATGTTGTGGTCGCTGAGCACCAGCTGAACGGGGCGCTCCTTGAGGAGGGCGAGCCCCTCCTCGCCGCCCGCGGCCTGCAGCACGGTGTAGCCTTCGCGCTCCAGCACGGCGGAGAGGGAGTCCCGGACCGAATCCTCGTCGTCGACGACGAGGATGGTTTTTTCCTTGCCCTTCATGCCGAAAAGCCTTTCCGATTGCAGCACGAGCAATCGTCCGATTCGGTTGTAATCAGCAGAGTGCCACTCCTCATATTGAGGAAAACCCGGGCCAAGTCCTGTTTTCTATCTTAACCGTCCTTCGACTGCCCCCGTATGTTACCCGAGTTCGAGCTCAGGTGGATCACCGAGGCGCGACTCCGTCCTTGCGCCCCGTCGCGCCCGCAGCGTAGGTGACCCGCCATGGCCGGAGCGAGAAACCAGGCAGGCGAGCGGTCCGCGCAAAAGGGCGATGCGGCTGCGCTCCTCTGGGCTTTGCACGGAATCGCAGGGCTGGCGGCGCGCGGCAGCGAGCCCGCCGCCGCCTTGCGGGAAGCGCTCGCGCTGCTTTGCCCTGCCGCCGGCTTCTTTGCCGGCGATGTGCTGCTCACCGACGGGGCGGCCGGTTTCACCGGGGCAGGCGGCGCGGTGCACGGCGGCCGGACGGCTTTTCAGGCTTCCTGCGCGGGCCTCGCCTTGCGCGCAGGACAGGCCCTCGCCGGGCGCGCTTCCGAGGGGCGGGCGGCCGCGTGGAGCGCGGACCTGGCCGGCGACCCGCGCGCCCTGGAGAGGGAAGGAGTCCGCTCGATGGTGGCCTGCCCCATCGCCGAGGGCGGCCCCGTCGTGGGCACGCTGGAGCTGTTCTCCGACTCCGCCGAGCCGCCCGACGCGCTGGTGCTGGCCGCCGTCGAACAGGCGGCGGTGCTCCTGGGCGGGCTGGTCCGGCGCGCGCAGCCAGGCGCCCTGCTCACCGGCGACGAGAGCTTTCGCGCCATCTTCGAAAGCGCGGGCGTCGGCTTCGCGCTCGGCACGGCGGAGGGGACCGTGATCCGGGTCAACCGCGCCTACGCGGACTTTCTCGGCTCGACGCCGGACCAGCTGGCCGGGCGGAACCTGCGCGACCTGATCGACTCCGAACACGTGACCTCCACCATGCACGAGCTGCGCGAGCTCGTCGCGCACCGGGTCGATCGCCTGGATCTCGAGCGCCGCTACCTCCGCTCCGACGGCACGCGCCTGTGGGGACGGACCACGCTGACGCTCCTGCCCGGCACCGCCCTGGTGATCGCGGTGGTGCAGAACGTCGAGGCGCGGCGGCAGGCGGAAGAGGCCATCCGCGGCCTGTCGGGGCGCTTCCTCCACCTGCAAGACGAGGAGCGGCGGCGCATCGCGCGGGCGCTGCACGAGTCGGCGGCGCAGACGGTGGCGGCGCTCTCGATGAACCTGCAGCGCATGGAGCGGATGGCGCTGCCGCCGCAGGCCGCCGAGTCGCTGGCCGACACCCTGGGCCTCGCGGCGCAGACCTCGCGCGAGATTCGCACGCTCTCGCACCTGCTCCATCCACCGCTGCTCGAGGAGGCGGGGCTGCCTTCGTCGCTGCGCTGGCTGGTGCAGGGCTTCGGACAGCGCAGCGCCGTCGAGGTGACGCTGGACATCGCCGACGATCTGGGGCGGCTCTCGACAGAGCTGGAGATCACGCTCTTCCGCATCGTGCAGGAGAGCCTGACCAACGTGCACCGGCACTCGGGGAGCCCGAGCGCGTCGGTGCGGCTGCGGCGCAGTGGACCGGAGGTGGTGGTGGAGATCGAGGATCAGGGGATCGGCGTGCCGTCCGAGGTGCGCGAGCGGGTCTATGCGGCGAACCCGGGGGCGGTGGGGGTCGGCATCGCCGGCATGCGCGAGCGGCTCTCGCAGCTGGGCGGGAAGCTCGAGATCCTGCGCGCCTCCCCCGGCACGCTGGTGCGGGCGCGGATCCGGAGCGAATGAAGATGACCCGCACGCGCATCCTCATCGCCGACGACCACGAGGTGGTGCGCAAGGGCCTGCGCTCGCTGCTGGAGTCGGAGCCGGGCTTCGAAGTGGTGGGAGAGGCGTCCAACGGGCGCGAGGCGGTGGAGCGCGCCACCGTCGCCAAGCCCGACGTGGTCGTGCTCGACATCGGCATGCCCGAGCTGAACGGGCTCGAGGCCACCCGGCGCATCGTCAAGGCGGCGCCGCGCACCGAGGTGCTCATCCTCACCGTCTACGAGACGGAGGAGGTGATCCGCGAGGTGCTGCGGGCCGGCGCCCGCGGGTACGTGCTCAAGTCGGACGCGGGCCGGCTGCTCTTGACGGCGGTGGAGTCGGTGAGCGCGCACAAGCCCTTCTTCACCTCGCGCGTCTCGGAGTTGGTGCTGGCGGGCTTCCTCTCCGGCGACGGGCTGCGGCCGTCGGACGAGACGCCGCCGGGTGCGCCGCTCACCCCGCGCGAGCGCGAATGCCTGCAGCTCCTCGCCGAGGGAAAGACCAACAAGGAAGTGGCGGCGTCGCTGGGCATCGGGCTGAAGACGGTGGAGACGCACCGGATGAATT
>JAYWAJ010000222.1:0-5398 GCA_043782525.1 Deltaproteobacteria bacterium
CCGCAGGCGGCGCGCACCACCCGCTCGACCTCGACGACGCTGTAGGTGCAGGTGTCGACGGCGTACCCGGGCTCGCGCTGCTTGTGGCCGAAGTAGATCCCGCCGGTGAGCTCGCGCACGAGGAGCAGATCGACGCCCGCGATCACCTCGGGCTTCAGCGTCGAGGCGTGCGCCAGCTGCGGGAAGGGAAAAACCGGGCGCAGGTTGGCGTAGAGCCCCAGCTCGCGGCGCAAGGCGAGCAGGCCCTCTTCGGGCCGCGGCTTCGCCGGCGGATCCCACTTCGGGCCGCCCACCGCGCCCAGCAGGATCGCGTCCGCCGCCCGGCACGCGTCCAGCGTCTCCTGGGGAAGCGGAAGGCCGGTCGCGTCGATGGCGCAGCCGCCGAAGAGCGCCTCGCGCAGCGCGAAGGCGTGGCCGAACTTGCTCTCCACCTGGCGGAGCACGCGGACCGCCTGCGCGACCACTTCCGGCCCGATGCCGTCGCCGGGCAGCACCGTGACGACCGCCTTCATGCGTCCTCCCGGGCGCGCTCGAAGGCGGCGATGGCGTCGCCCTGCGCGAGGAGGAAGCCCAGCTCGTCGGTGCCGTTGAGCAGGCAGAAGCGCGCGAACGGATCGAGCGGGAACAGCGCGGTCCGGCCGCCCGCGGTCAAGGTCAGCTGCAAAAGGTCGATGGTCACCTCCGCGCCGGGGCTGGCGAGCAGGAGCGCGTGCGTCTGCGCGTCGACCACCACCGGCAAGAGGCCGTTCTTGACCGCGTTGCCGCGGAAGATGTCGGCGATCGAGGTGCTGACCACGGCGCGGAAGCCGAAGTCGGTGAGCGCCCAAGGCGCGTGCTCGCGCGACGAGCCGCAGCCGAAATTGTCGCCGGCCACCAGCACCTGCGCGCCCTCCGCGCCGCGCTGGTTGAGGGCGAACTCCGGGCGCGGCTGGCCTTTGTCGTCGAAGCGCCAGTCGGCGAAGAGCGACTTGCCCAGCCCCTGGCGGGTGGTGGTCTTGAGGAAGCGCGCGGGGATGATCTGGTCGGTGTCGATGTTGGCCAGCGGCAAGACCACCGTCTTCGAGGTGAAGGCCTTCACGGCATCACCTCGCGGGGATCGGCGATGCGCCCGCGGACGGCCGACGCCGCCGCGGTGAGGGGGCTCGCCAGGAAGGTCCGGCCGTTCTTGCCCTGCCGGCCTTCGAAGTTGCGGTTGCTGGTGCTGACCGCGGTCTGCCCGGGGCCGACCGCGTCGCCGTTCATGGCGATGCACATCGAGCAGCCCGGCTCGCGCCACTCGGCGCCGGCCTCGCGGAAGACGCGGTCGAGGCCTTCTGCCTCGGCGGCTTTCTTGACCCGCGCCGAGCCCGGCACCACCAGCGCGCGGACCCCTTGGGCGACCTTGTTGCCGCGCAGCACCGAGGCGGCGCTGCGCAAATCTTCCAGGCGCGAGTTGGTGCAGCTGCCGATGAAGACCACGTCGACGCGGCGCCCGAGGAGCGGCTGTCCGGCCTCGAGCCCCATGTAGCGCAGCGCCTGTTCCGCGGCGGCGCCCGAGGCCGCGGGCACCACGCCGTCCACCGCGATGCCGGTGCCGGGGTCGGTGCCCCAGGTGATCATCGGCGTCAGCGTCGAGGCGTCGAGGGAGATGGACTTGTCGAAGCCGGCGCCGTCGTCCGTGCGCAGCGCGCGCCAGCGGGTGAGCGCGCGCTCCCAGGCCTTGCCCTGCGGGGCGCGCGGGCGGCCGGAGAGGTACTCGAAGGTCGTGTCGTCGGGCGCGATCATCCCGGCCCGCGCGCCGGCCTCGATCGACATGTTGCAGACGGTCATCCGCTCTTCCATCGAGAGCGCCCGGATGGCGGCGCCGGTGTACTCGATGACGTGCCCCGCCCCGCCGCCCACGCCGAGGCGCGCGATGATGGCGAGGATGAGGTCCTTGGCCGAGACGCCGCGCCCGAGCTTGCCCGAGGCCCGCACCTCCAGCGTCTTCGGCCGGCGCTGCAAGAGGCACTGGGTGGCGAGCACGTAGCCGACTTCGCTGGTGCCGATGCCGAAGGCCAGCGCCCCGAAGGCGCCGTGCGTGCTGGTGTGGCTGTCGCCGCAGACCACCGTCATGCCCGGCTGGGTGAGCCCCAGCTCGGGGCCGATGACGTGGACGATGCCCTGCCCTTCGCTGCCGAGGGCAAACAGCTCGACGCCCTGCTCGGCGCAGTTGCGCTCGAGCGTGCGCACCTGATTCTCTCCCTCGGCGTCGGCGAAGGGAAAGCGGCCGCCCGCGCGCGGCAGGGTCGGCGTCGAGTGGTCCATGGTGGCCACCGTCCGCTCGGGCCGGCGCAGGCGCAGGCCGCGCTCGCGCAGGACGGTGAAGGCCTGCGGAGAGGTGACCTCGTGCACCAGGTGCAGGTCGGCGTAGAGCACCGCGGGCGTGTCGCGGGTCTCGGCGCAGACTTGATGCTCCCGCCAGACCTTCTGGAAGAGCGTGGCGGGCTCCTCAGACTGCACCACAGCGGACCTCCTCATCCACGGCCATCGCCGCCCGCGGCCGCACCGCCGCGATGCGGTTCACCACCTCGAGGAAGGCGTGGGCGCTGGCGACGACGATGTCGGTGGAGATGCCGCGGCCGCGGTAGCTGCGCCCTTCGTGGTCCACTTCGATGTGGACCTCGCCCTGCGCGTCCTCCCCGGGCGTCATGTTGCGGACCTGGAAGTTGCGCAGCTTGACCTTCACGCCGGCGATGCGCTCGATGCTCTTGAAGACCGCATCCACCGGCCCGTCGCCCACCGCGGCGTCCTCCATCTGCCGGCCGCCGCGCTGCTGCAGGCAGACGGCGGCGCTGGGCGCGGACCCGGTGCCCGAGGTCGCCTGGATGCTGACCAGCTCCCAGCGGCCGCCCTGCCCGCCCTTGAGCCCGTCGATGAGCGTCTCCAGATCGCCGTCGAAGATCTCCTTCTTGCGGTCGGCCAGCGCCTTGAAGTGGCCGAAGACGGCCTCCAGCTCCGTCTCCTCCAGCTGGTAGCCCAGCTGCTCGAGCCGCTGCCGCAGCGAGTGGCGCCCGCTGTGCTTGCCCAGGACCAGGCCGCCGGGGTTGCGGAAGCCGACGTCCTCCGGCCGCATGATCTCGTAGGTGGAGGGATGCTGCAGCATGCCGTGCTGGTGGATGCCCGCCTCGTGCGCGAAGGCGTTGTCGCCGACGATGGCCTTGTTGCGCTGCACGACGAAGCCGGTGGCCCGCGAGACGGTGCGGCTGGCCGCGTGCAGCTGGGTGGTGCGCACGTTGGTGTGGAGGCGCAGCGAGTCGGCGCGGGTGCGCATGGCCATAACCACTTCCTCGAGCGAGCAGTTGCCGGCGCGCTCGCCGACGCCGTTGACGGTGCACTCGATCTGCCGCGCGCCGGCCTGGGCCGCCGAGAGGCTGTTGGCGACGGCCAGGCCGAGGTCGTCGTGGCAGTGCACCGAGAGCACCGCGCGGTCGATGCCGCGCACGGTGCGCTTGAGCATGGCGATGGTCTCGCCGTACTCCAAAGGCAGCGCGTAGCCCACCGTGTCGGGGATGTTCACCGTGGTCGCGCCGGCGGCGATCACCTGCTCGACCACCTCGACGAGGAACTGGGGCTCGGTGCGCGAGGCGTCCTCGGCGGAGAACTCGACGTCGTCGCAGTGCGAGCGCGCGATGCCCACCGCCTCGACGGCGCGGCGCACCACCTCGGCGCGGGAGAGCTTGAGCTTGTGCTCGCGGTGGATGGGGCTGGTGGCGAGGAAGACGTGGATGCGGGGCCGCTCGCCGTCGCGCAGCGCCTCCCAGGCGCGCTCGATGTCGGCGCGGGTGCAGCGGGCCAGCGCGCAGACCGAGAGGCCGCGCACCTTGCGGGCGATGGCCTGCACCGACTCGAAGTCGCCGGGAGAGGCGGCGGGGAAGCCGGCCTCGATGACGTCGACGCGCAGGGCCTCGAGGGCCGCCGCGACCTTGAGCTTCTCGGCGAGGTTCATGCTCGCGCCCGGCGCCTGCTCGCCGTCGCGCAGCGTGGTGTCGAAGATGGTGACGCGCTGGCTCTCGATGACATCCGGCATGGAATCAGACCTCTTCCTGAATGGAGCTGTGGCTGAAGGGGGGGGGATCGATCTCTGCAGACTCGGAAATGGAATCGGAAACGGGAACGGAGGCGGAGGCAAAGGGACCGCCGCGGGTCATCGCCACCGCGCCAGTGCGGACCAGTTCGAGGATGCCGAAAGGCCGCAGCGCCTCGATGAGGCCGTCCATCTTGTCCTGCGTGCCGGTGGCCTCGACGGTGACGGAGGCGGGGCAGAGATCGACCACGCGGGCGCGGAAGACGTTGCAGAGCTGGAGCAGCTCGCCGCGCATGGCCGCGGAGACCTTGACGAAGACCAGCTCGCGGATGACCGCCTTGGACGCGGTCACGTCAGCGACCTGCAAGACGTCGACGATCTTGTAGAGGTGGAGCACCAGCCGCGCCGCGGAGCCCGCGTCGGCGATGACCACCAGGGTGATGCGCGAGACGCCGGGCTGCTCGCTCTTGCCGACGGCGAGGGAGTCGATGTTGCAGGCGCGGCGGCGGAAGAGCGAGACCACCCGGTTGAGCACGCCGGGATGGTCCTCGACGTGGACGATGAACGTGTGCGGCGTCGCGGTGGGGGCGTCACTGATCATCGGCGGTCTCCACCAGCACGGAGGCCTTCGGTGCTCCGCCCGCCCGCTCCTCCAGTGGCGACGGCCGGCGGATCATGTCGCGCAGGTCGGCGTTGGGGGCCACGATCGGGTAAACGCTGTCCTCCTGCTCGACGCGGAAGTCGATGACCACCGTGCCCGGATCGGCCACGGCGCGGGCCACCGCCGCCTCCACCTGGTCGCGCCGCTCGACGCGGATGCCGGTGAGGCCGTGCGCCTCGGCCAGCTTGACGAAGTCGGGGCTCTTCAGCGGCGTGGCCACGTAGCGCCCGCCGTAGAACAGCTCCTGCCACTGCCGGACCATGCCGAGGTAGCCGTTGTTGATGACGGCGACGTTGATCTTCACGCCTTCCTGCGCGCAGGTGGCCAGCTCGCAGGCGGTCATCTGGAAGCCGCCGTCGCCGACCACCACCCAGATCTGCTCGTCGGGAAAGGCCTTGGCCGCGCCGATGGCCGCCGGCAGCGCGAAGCCCATGGTGCCCAGCCCGCCCGAGGTGATCAGCTTTCGCGGGAAGTCGTGCTTGTAGTACTGCGCTTCCCACATCTGGTGCTGGCCGACGTCGGTCACCACCCGGGCCTCGCCGCGGGTCAGGCGCCAGAGGTCGTGGATGACGTGGGCGGCGTGCAGCTTCTCGCCGTGCGGCAGGGTGACGATGTCGCGCACCGAGGTGTCGCCCCGCAGCGCCGCCAGCCGGCAGAGCCAGGCCGCCCGGTCGCGCCGCTGCACCCGCGGG
>JAYWAJ010000223.1:0-5380 GCA_043782525.1 Deltaproteobacteria bacterium
GCACCCGAGCGTCAGCGGTTCGGCTCGCTGCTTGTCGGACCCCCGTGCTACCAACGATGCATGCGCTGGGCGATGGGCGACGGGACGGGGAGCGAGGCGACGGAGCAGGGCGCGCGGCTGGCGGCGGCGGCCGGCCTGCCCGCGGCGGTCGGGCGCATCCTCTGGGCGCGGGGCTATCGGGACGACGCCGCCGTGCAGCGGTTCCTCGAGCCCAGGCTCGACCAGCTTCCCGATCCGTTCGGCCTCAAGGGCATCGAGCCGGCGGTGGAGCGCATCCGGCGGGCGCTCGCGGCCGGCGAGAAGATCTCCGTCTACGGCGACTACGACGTCGACGGCGTCACCAGCACGGTGCTGCTGGTCTCGGTGCTGCGCAAGCTGGGCGGCGTGGTCGACTTCTACGTCCCGCAGCGCCTGACCGAAGGGTACGGCCTCAACACGCAGGCCATGGGCAAGCTGGCCGCCCGGGGCACCCGCCTCGTGGTCAGCGCCGACTGCGGCGTCACCGCCGTCGCCGAGGTGGAGGCCGCCGCGCGCCTGGGCATGGACGTGGTGGTTATCGATCACCACACCGCTTCGCAGGACCTCCCCAAGGCGGTCGCCATCCTGAATCCGCACCAGCCGGGCTGCACCTTCCCGGGCCGCGAGCTGGCCGCGGTCGGGGTCGCCTTCCATCTCCTCCTGGCGCTGCGCAAGCGGCTGCGCGAGGCGGGCTGGTTCGCGAGTGGAACATGCGCCGAGCCCAACCTGCGCGAACAGCTCGACCTGGTGGCCCTCGGCACCATCGCCGACGTGGTGCCGCTGACGGGGCCCAACCGCATCCTCGTCCACTTCGGCCTGCGCGAGCTGGCCAAGGGCGCGCGGCCGGGCGTGCTGGCGCTCAAGTCGGTGGCGCAGCTCGCGGGAGAGATCACCGCCGGCGACGTCGGCTTCAAGCTGGGGCCGCGCATCAACGCGGCGGGGCGCCTCGACGACGCCTCGGTCGGCGTGCGGCTCTTGCTGAGCGAAGACCTGCGGGAGGCGCGGGGGCTGGCCGAGCAGCTCGACCGCGCCAACGCCGAGCGGCAGGAGCTGCAGGCGCGCATCGTCACCGAGGCCATCGAGATGGCCGCGCGGCTGGGGACGCCCGAGCAGCGGCGGAGCCTGGTGGTCTCGTCCACCGGCTGGCATGCGGGCGTGGTCGGCATCGTCGCCGCGCGGCTGGTGGAGAAGTTCCACCGGCCGGCGCTGGTCCTCGCCGAGGAAGACGGCGTCGCCAAGGGCTCGGGCCGCAGCGTCGAAGGCTTCCACCTCTACGACGCGCTGGCGCGCTGCTCGCGGCACCTGACCCGCTTCGGCGGCCACAAGCACGCGGCCGGCGTCACCCTCGACACCTCGAACATCGCCGCCTTCTCAGAGGCGCTGGAGGGCGAGGCGCGCAGCAAGCTGGACGCGGCCCAGCTCAGCCCGCGGCTGCGCATCGACGCCGAGCTGAGCCCGGCGGAGATCGGCCTGCGCCTCGCCGGGCAGCTGCGCCGCCTGGCGCCGTTCGGGGCCGGAAATCCCGAGCCGGTGTTCATCTGTTCGGAATTGACCGCCCACGAGGTCCGGCTGCTCCCCGACAAGAAGGGGACCGGGCCGGGGCACCTCAAGCTGCGGCTGGGCGAAGCGCGGGGCCCGGGTGTCGCCGACGTCGATGGTCAGAACTTCGACGCCATCGGCTTCAGCCTCGGTGGAACGGCGCTGCCGGTCGGCGCGCGCCTCGACGCCGCTTTCCAGCTCTCCATCGACAGCTGGAACGGCGCCGAGCGCCTGCAGCTCAAATTGAAGGACGTGAAGACCTGAGACAGCGCGGCCCGCAACCGGGCGGACCGCGCGCCCCCGACCACTGGCTCTACGCGAGCCCCCACTTCACCTTGCCGTGCGTAAAGAGCGCGCCCGCGCGCGCGGCTTCCTGCATGCGGATGCGCTCTGCCGCCTTCTCGAACTCGTGCTTGCACTTGTTCGAGCAGAAGAAGTAACGGCGCTTCTTGTATTCGCTGCAGGGCGTCCGATCCCCGCCCTGCACCGACACCCCGCAGATGGGATCATACGACCGGCCTTTGATCTTTTCGCCCGAGTTCACTTTCCCGCCCCCAACCCTTGAACCTGCCCCGCCCACCGAAACTGCTCAACCGCACCGGAACCAGCGTCCTGCAAGTGCAACGCCGCACTTGCGCACCCGGGGACGGCGCGCGTGGTGCGCGAAGCCCTTCCTCGTGTGGGAATTCTTGTGCACACTGCGGGGCGCTTCAGGCGCCTCGCTGCGCATGACTCGCGGGGCCGTCCGCGCCCGTTCGCCCATCAGCTCCGACGGCCGGGTGCGCGGCGACTCCATGGAGATCTGATGTTCTTGCTGCGACTGGGGCGGCTCCCGCAGCGCGGCCTGCGCGCGCAGGAGCAGCCCGGCGCCCAGGAGCATCGCGCAGGTCATCTGCCCGGAGAGGAACATCCGACTCATGACCCGGACAATGTGCAACCGCAGAGCCAACCCATGCATCTGTCCGGGCGCGCCTGCACTCGCTCGCCTGCTCGCAAGCACTTGCATTTCATGCTAACCGGAGCGCCCCCTTCGCATGCCGGAGCGATCTGCCGTGGCCGAATTCATCCGCGACCTGAAGCGCACCAACTCCTGTGGAGAGCTGACGGCCAGGGACGCCGGCAAGGAAGTGGTGCTCTTCGGCTGGGTCCACAACCGCCGCGACCACGGCGGCGCCGTCTTCATCGACCTGCGCGACCGCGCCGGCCTCACCCAGGTGGTCTTCGAGGCCGACGCCGGCCAGGAGATGCACGCCCTCTCGCAGGAGCTGCGCTACGAGTACTGCGTCGGCGTGCGCGGCAAGGTCGTCTCCCGCGGCGGCAACGTCAACCCGCGGCTGGTCACCGGCGAGATCGAGGTCCACGCCGACAAGCTCACCATCTTCAACCGCAGCGAGACGCCGCCGTTCCTCATCGAGGACAAGATCGACACTGCCGAGGAAAAGCGGCTCCACTACCGCTACCTCGACTTGCGCCGCGCGCCGCTGCAGGCGACCCTGATGAAGCGCAGCAAGCTCAACCTGGTCACCCGCACCACGCTCAACCGGCTCGGCTTCCTCGAGCTGGAGACGCCGTACATGGTGAAGTACACGCCGGGCGGGGCGCGGAACTTCCTCGTGCCCAGCCGCCTCAACCCCGGCAAGTTCTACGCGCTGGCCGAGAGCCCGCAACTCTTCAAGCAGCTCTTCATGGTGGCGGGCTTCGATCGCTACTTCCAGATCGTCAAGTGCTTCCGCGACGAGGACCTGCGCCTCGACCGCCAGCCGGAGTTCACCCAGATCGACGTCGAGATGTCCTTCGTCACCCAGGACGACGTCTTCTCCGCGGTGGAGGAGCTGGTGACGGCCCTCTGGAAGGAAGTGCTCGGCGTCGAGATCCAGAAGCCGTTCCCGCGCATGCCCTTCGCCGCGTCGATGCGCGACTACGGCAACGACAAGCCCGACCTGCGCTTCGAGATGAAGCACGTCGACCTGACCGCGCTCGTCGCCCAGCACCAGGGCTGCGGCATCCCCATGTGGCAGTCCTTCGCCACCGTCACTCCCGGGCAGATCGTCAAGGCCCTCAAGGTGCCCGCCAGCGCCAACTTCAGCCGCACCGAGACCGACAAGCTGGAGGAGATCGCCAAGGGCATGGGCGCCAAGGGCCTTGCCCGCGCCAAGGTCTCCGAGACCGGCGACTGGACGCAGAGCCCGCTCGCCAAGTCGGTGACTCCCGAGGCCCGCGCCGCCATCAACGCCGCCTGCGCCGCCAAGGCCGGCGACCTGCTCCTCTTCCAGTTCGGAAAAGAAGCGCTGGTCCACACCGTCCTCGCCAACCTGCGCCTCTTTCTCGGCAAGAAGCTGGGCCTCATCCCCGAGCACGGCCCCAAGGACCCGCAAGAGCCCGGCAGCTGGAACTTCCTCTGGGTG
This sequence comes from Deltaproteobacteria bacterium, assembly GCA_043782525.1. GTDB lineage: Bacteria > Myxococcota > Myxococcia > Myxococcales > 40CM-4-68-19 > 40CM-4-68-19. Next base: position 3,963 of record JAYWAJ010000223.1, read on the forward strand.
GTCGACCCGCCGCTCTTCGAGTACGACGAGGAGCACCACCGCTGGGCCGCCGCCCACCACGCCTTCACCCGGCCGCACGACGAATCCATTCAGTATCTGGACACCGATCCCGGCAAGGTGCTCTGCTACCGCTACGACCTGGTGCTCAACGGCTTCGAGATCGGCGGCGGCTCCATCCGGCTGCACGACCCGGAGGTCCAGGGGCGCGTCTTCAAGGCGATGGGCATCGGGCCCGAGGAGGCGGAGCAGAAGTTCGGCTTCCTTCTCCAGGCCTTGCGCTTCGGCGCGCCGCCGCACGGGGGCATCGCGCTGGGAATGGACCGCCTCGCCATGCTCCTCTCCGGCGCCGAGTCGCTGCGGGACGTGATCCCCTTCCCGAAGTCGCAGAAGGGCACCGATCTGATGACCAACGCGCCCGGCGACGTCGACCCCGTCCAGCTCAGGGAGTTGCACGTCGCCTCGACCTTCAAGCCGCCGGCGTGAGCGAACTCCGCCCCTCCGGCGCGACCCCGCCCTCCGGCGCGCCCCCCCTCTCCGGCGCGCGCCTCTTCCTCTGGACCGCGGCGATGGTGGTCGCCGCCGGCCTGCTCGCGCCCCTCGCGGAGATCCTCGGCGACCAGCTCGCCGGCACGCTCTGGAATGCGCTCCGGCTCTCCTCTCCCTGGCTCTCGCAGACCGGGATCCTCTGCGGCGGCCTCATCGGCGGCGCCCTCGTCGGTCTCTTGCAATGGGCGGTCCTGCCCAGGGTCCGGGCGCGCTGGATGGTCATCTCCAGCGCCGCCGGGCTGGGGATCGCCTTAGTATATTTAGTATACCATCCGCTGACAGTGGTGGCCGCCCCGGTGGCCGCCGCGCTCGCCGCCGTCGCGCAGGGCCGGCTGCTCCCGCACCCCGGCCGGCGCTGGCTCCGCGCCCAGACCGCCGCCGCCGCCTGGGCCGCGATGGCGCTCCTGCTCCCCTTCCCGCGCTGGGCCGCCGCCCTGCTTATCGTCTTCGCGGCGCTCATCTCCGCCTGGGGCGCCCGCGAGGCCTTCGCATGACCGGCCCGATTCCGGCGGCCAGCGCCCGCGGCAAGTCGTTGCTGCGCGCGCTGGAGCAGCTGGGCGTCGCCGCCTCCTGCGATGCGGCCGACCTCTGGGCTGCCGCCCGCGACTGCTGGCCCCGCGCGCTGCTCTGGACCAAGGCAAGCCTCTCGCCCCATCCGCCCGACGTCGTCGCCTGGCCCCGCGATGCCGAGCAGGTGGCCACGGTGGTGCGGCTCGCCGTCGAGCGGCAGACCTGCGTCGTGCCCACCGGCGGCGGCAGCGGCGTCTCGGGCGGCGCCATCCCGGTGCGGGGCGGCATCGCCCTGGACTTGAAGCGGCTGGCCTCTCCCCTGCGCATCGACCTGCCCGCGCGCACGGTGGAGGTCTCCGCCG
>JAYWAJ010000224.1:0-5356 GCA_043782525.1 Deltaproteobacteria bacterium
GCGAGCACCCCGCCGTCCGCGCCGCCATCCAGGTCCTGGGCGGCGAGATCGAGGACGTCCGCGACCTGGGCGAGGAGTGAACATGCCGCTCGATCTCAAAGCCCTCATGGCGCAGGCGAAGGCCATGCAGGAGCAGATGCAGCAGGCGCAGGAGAAGCTGGCACAGAAGACCGTCACCGGCTCCTCGGGCGGGGGCATGGTCGTCGTCACCGCCAACGGCAAGGGCGAGATCAAGACCGTCACCATCGACAAGCAGGCCGTCGACCCGCGCGACGTCGCCATGCTCGAGGACCTGGTGCTGGGCGCCGTCAACTCCGCGCTCAAGGCGGCGCAGGAAGCGCAGGCCGCCGAGAGCCCGCTCGCCGGCCTCGCCAACCTGTCCGGCCTCTTCCCCGGAGGCTTCGGCACATGATCGCGCTGGCGCTCCTCCTCGCCGCCGAGGCCGCCCCGCCGCCGCCGCCGCCGGGGGCAGGGCTGCTGGCCGCGCTCCGGTCGGTGAAGCAGGACGGCAAGATCACGCTCTCCGAGGCCGCGCAGGCCGAGGTGGCCGCGCTCCTGCCGCCGGCGCGAAAAGGGGACGAGTGCGGCGAGCCCGCCAAGGTGGCCGCCGGGGCCGACAGCCTCAAGGACCGCGGCGACGGCGCCCTCATCGTCGCCGCAGTCACCACCTGCAAGGGAGGCCGGGTCTTCGCGCTCTCGAGCGGCCAGCCGCTGCGCGTCGCCCGCCTGCTCGACGCGCAGGCCGAAGAAGTGCACGGCGTCCGGGCCCTCTCGCTCGGCGGCGGCAAGCGCGAAAGCGACCTGGCCCTCGAGCTGGTCGCCACGCCGACCACCGCGGAGCTGCGCTTCTTCCGCCACGGCGAGAGTGGCTTCGCCTTCAGCGCCGCCGGCAGCCTCAAGGACTTCAACGCCCTGCGCGAATGCGCGGGCGGCGGCGACGAGGCCAGCGGCTGGAGCTCCTGGCTGCGCGCCGAGAACGACCACCTCGCGGTCCTGCGCGTCGACGGCACCTGCTCGGGCGGCGCCTGGCAGGCCATCTGCACGCTCTACCGCTTCGAGCAGGGCGAATTGGCGCGGGCGGGCCACTGCAGCCTTCCGCCCCGGCTCGACCCCAAGGCGCTCAAGGCGAGCGGCTGGAAATGAGCGTCGATCCGATCGCCCGGCTGGCGGTGCTCTTCGCCAGGCTTCCCGGCGTCGGCGAGAAGACCGCGCAGCGGCTCGCCTTCCACGTCCTCAAGAGCCCGCCCGAGTACGCGCAGGATCTGGCCGCGGCGCTGCTGGCCCTGCGGCTCGAGGTCCGGCTCTGCTCCACCTGCTGCAACCTGACCGCGCAGGACCCGTGCCCGGTCTGCAAGGATCCGCAGCGCGACAGCCGCATCATCTGCGTGGTCGAGTCGGTGCCGGACCTGCTCGCCGTCGAGCGCACCCGCGAGTTCCGCGGCCGCTACCACGTGCTGCACGGCGCCCTCTCGCCGCTCGACGGCGTCGGGCCCGACCAGCTCAAGATCAAGGAGCTCCTGCCGCGCATCGCCGGCGGCGTCGAGGAGGTGATCGTCGCCACCGATCCGACGGTGGAAGGCGAGGCCACCGCGCTCTACCTCACCCGCCTGCTCAAGCCGCTCGGCGTGCGGGTCACCCGCATCGCCCAGGGCGTGCCGATGGGCGGCGATCTCGAGTACGCGGATCAGGTGACGCTCGCCCGCGCGCTGCAAGGCCGCCGCGAGATGTAGCGCGGCCTCAGCGCGAGATCTGGTCGGAGCAGCGCGACTTGCAGTTGCGCGGCTTGTCCATCCAGTCCTGCGTCGCCTGGCGCTCGTCGTCCAGGTCCTTCTTGTAGCGGCAGACCCACTTGGCGACATGCGTGCCGGTGAGCATCTCGCGGTCGCAGACCATGTCTTCCTTGCCCTTGAGGCCGATGTCCGACGAGGCCACCGCCAGGCCGCCCATGGCGTCGTAGTGGGTCGAGGCCACCACCACCTCGCCCTTGTCGGAATGGCCCACGAAGAGCGGGTGGACCGGGTCGCCGTGGTCGATGAGCTTCGACTTCACGACGGCGTTGTTCGAGTAGCAACCGATCAGCACGAACAGGGATCCGAACGCGACGATCCGCTTCATCTGCGCCTCCAACAGGTGTCCCGAGTATACCACCAGCGCTTCTATCCCGGAGCGCCGCCAGTTGTGGACGAAACCCGATCCGCCTGTTAGCGTCCGAACCCAACGACTCCAACTCAGGGCGAGGTTCTTCGATGTCAGGGCCGTCGATGGTGATGTACGACGAGGAGTTCCAGCAGATCAGCACGGTCTGCGAGCGCCTCTCCAAGGAGGCGAACGCGAAGATCGTCTTTTTGGTCGACAAGAACGGCCAGCTCATCGCTTCCATCGGAGCCACCGAGAACCTCGACACCACCTCGCTCGCCTCGCTCACCGCCGGCAACATCGCTGCTACCGGCGGCCTCGCCAAGCTCATCGGCGAGAAGGAGTTCTCCATCCTCTTTCACGAGGGGGAGAAGGACAACCTGCACATCAGCATCATCGGCGGGCGGGTCATCCTGGTGGTCATCTTCGACTCGCGCTCGAGCCTGGGCCTCGTGCGCCTCAGGGTCAAGAAGGCGAGCGACGAGCTCAACCGGATCTTTGAAGGGCTGATGAAGAAGGTCGCAGTCCCGGGAGCGGGCTCGCCCTTTGCCGAGATCACCGACGACGACATCGACAACCTCTTCAGCGAGTAAGCGAGGCGTCGCCTAAATGTCCTTCATCAACTACAGCTCGCGCGAGATCAACTGCAAGATCGTCTATTACGGCCCCGGCTTGTGCGGGAAGACCACCAACCTCCAGTACATCTACGCGAACACCAACCAGCAGGCGAAGGGCAAGATGATCTCCCTTGCCACCGAGACGGAGCGCACGCTCTTCTTCGACTTCCTCCCGCTCTCGCTGGGCGAGATCCGCGGCTTCAAGACGCGCTTCCACCTCTACACGGTGCCCGGCCAGGTCTTCTACGACGCCTCCCGCAAGCTGATCCTCAAGGGTGTCGACGGGGTCGTCTTCGTCGCCGACTCGCAGGTGGAGCGCACCGAGGCCAACATCGAGTCGGTCGAGAACCTGCGCACGAATCTTCAAGAGCAGGGCTACGATCTCGACAAGATCCCCTACGTCGTCCAGTACAACAAGCGCGACCTGCCCAACGCCGCGCCCATGGAAGAGCTGCAGGGCCTGCTCAATCCCCGGGGCGTTCCGCACTTCGAGGCGGTGGCGCCCAAGGGCGACGGCGTCTACGAGACGCTGAAGGCGATCGCGCGGCTGATTTTGACGGAGCTGAAGAAGGGGACGTGAGGTTCAGGCCTCAGGCTTCAGGGAAGAGCCTGAAGCCGGGTCAGGCGGTGGCGGCCGCGCTGACTTGTTTGTCGAAGGCGGCGGCGCAGGCTTCGACGATCTGCTGGAGATCGTAGGGCTTGCAGAGCAGCTCGACCACGTCGTTGGGGCCGATCAGTTCTTCGAGGGCGCGCTTGTTGGTGGTGGTGACCACGAAGGCGCGGCCCTGCATGACCTTCGAGTTCCGCATCAGGCGCAGGAAGGTCCAGTTGGTGTCGTAGGGCGGCGCCACGTCGTAGACGATGACGTCCGGCTTGTGCTCCTCGACGAACTGGATCATGTCGAGGCGCCCGCGCTTGAGGTCGTCGATGTGCGCGACCACGGCCTGCATCCCCGCCTGCTGGAGGGAGTCGCGCACCAGCTCCAGCACTTCGGGGTTGGTATTGAAGATGGCAATAATCCTGGATTTTGGATCCAAAGATCCCTCCCCGTTCCGCGATCAAGCTGCGCAGGCTTTCCGCGTCCGGCAACCCTCCCGATGATCAGTTGCCATTCGGGCGGGGAAGATCGAAGCGAAGCTGGCAGCCCGCGGAAGCGGAGAGCCGCGTCGAGAGCGAGCCGCCGTGGGCGCGGGCCGCCCGCCGCGCGAATCCGAGCGCCGGCAGGTCGGGGAGGCGGTTGCCCGGCAGCTTGCGGCAGGAGGGCACGGAGATGGCGACGCGGGCCTTGTTGCGCTCGACAGCGGCGCCGAAATGGATGGTGGTCCCGCTCCGCGCCAGCTGCACCGCCGCGCGCAGGAGCCCGCGGATGGCCGGGCGCACGACGCGCGGATCCGCCTGGACCCGGAGCTGGGAAGCGGGCCTCGAGAGCAGCACGGTGAGCTTCTTGTCGTGCGCGCCCAGCTCGGCGGCGGCCAGGTGCGCATCGGTCAGCACCGGGCCCAGCTGCACGGGCGAGAGCCGCAAACCCTCGCTGAGGATGTCGTCCAGCAGCGAGTCCTCCACCTGGTCGCGCAGCCGGGCCAGGCTGGACTCGAGCATCCGCGCCGCCCGGCCGTCCACCAGCTCGCCGCGCCGGCGCAAGAGGTCCATCGACAGCGCCGTCGCGGTGACTGTGTTGCGCAGGTCGTGCGCCAGCCGGGCGGTCTTCTGGACTTCGCGGCGGCGCTTCTCGCGTTCCTTCTGCAGCGCGCCCTTCACCAGCACCTCGACCGCCGCGTGCGCGAGCGCGCCCCCCAGGAGCCGCTGCCCGGCCGCGTCCAGCTCGGGAGCGCTCTCCAGCACGGCGTCGAAGAGGAAGTCGCCCAAGAGGCTGCTCTGCATCGCGGCCCGTCGCGGCTCGGCGGAGAGGGAAGGCGTTCCCCTGGAGACGGCCTGGAAGCGGCGCTCGAGCGCGCGGTCGGTCGCCTCCAGCAGCTCCGGCAGGACCTCCGCAGTGGCGGCGTCGAGGCCGAATCCCGCCTCGGAAGCGGCCTGGAGCTGGCGCTGCCACCGGCCGATGAGCTCGGTCCTCTGCTGGGTCAGCACCTCGCGCACGCGATCCATGGGAATGCTCCCCGCCACCGTCACCCGCTGCAGCTTTGCCGACCGCACCATCTCGCCCACGCAGGCGGCGCAATGGTAGGGCCGCGCGAAGACGACCCGCCGCGTGCTCCGCTCCTCCTGCGACCAGAGGAAGGTGCAGCACCCGCGCACCTTGGTGACGCCGAGGACTTCCACCGTCCGCCCTCCAGGGAAAACCAAGTCCTTAGCGCGGCCCTCATGGAAACAGAATCGCAATATAGGCCGCCGCGCGGAAACGAACAGTGGCTCGGAGGAAGACGCGACGGGGCTCAACCGCGCCCGTCAAATGGAGTACGGTCGCGCCATGGAGGAGAAGCTGCGGGAGCTGCTCGAGCCCGCCTTCCGCGAGGTGCCGGCGCTGGAGGCCAACACGGCCATCGGGCGTGCGCGCCGCGAGGCGGCCGGCGGCGATCCCGACGACGAGGAAGCGCCGTCGCTGCGCGCCTACGAGCTGGTGCTGGGCACCTGGGACAGCTTCGTGC
>JAYWAJ010000225.1:0-5354 GCA_043782525.1 Deltaproteobacteria bacterium
AAAGTGGTAGCCGAGGTTCCCCGGCGCGATGCCCGCCGCGCGGGCGACGTCGCGGACGCCGACGCGGTGCAGGCCCTCGGCGTTGAAGAGGAGGCGCGCCTGTTCGAGGATCCGCTGCCGGGTGTCGTACACGGACAGGAGATTAGGACGTTGTCCTAACCGAAGCAAGTCCTGTTAGGACAACGTCCTAAAGCGGGTCGATGCTGAAGTACGGCCCCCACTGCGGCTCGCCCAAAAGGCTGTCCGGGGTGAGGTTGACGCCGATGTCGATGGCCATGCGCCCGATCGGCGTCAGCCAGCGCAGGCCCGCGCCCAGCGCGTCGCGGAGCACGAAGTTGCGGTTGCCGGCCGGGTCGCGGCCGAAGAGGTCGGTGGGCGTGCGCCAGAGGTTGCCGGCGTCGTAGAAGACGGCCAGCTCGAAGGAGGGGGTGAAGGGCACGCGCAGCTCGGCGCTCAAGGCGACGAACTGATCGCCGCCGTCGCTGGTGGCCCCTGCCGCCACCAGCTGCGCCGCCGAGACGCAGCCGACGTCGCTCACCGTGGAGGTGCAGGCGCGGATCTGCCGGTTGAGCTGGTTGATGAGGTCCTGCGGCTGCAGCTGCTCCTCGTGGAAGCCGCGCAGCGTCGAGGCGCCGCCCAGGTAGAAGCGCCGGTCGAGCGGATCCTGCGAGCGTTGGTCGAGCTGGACGATGCGGCCGCCGCGCACCGAGAGGACGATGCTGGAGAGGAAGGGCAGCGGCAGGTAGCCCGCCAGGAGGCCCTGCATCTTGAGCAGGTTGACGTGGATGCTGCCCGCGCCGGTCTCGCTGCCGCTGAAGGAACGGAGGAAGTCGCCGTTGACCTGGACGAGGAAGCCCGACCGCGGCCGCGCCGGATCGTCGCGCAGGTCGAGCGTGGCGATGGGCCGCAGCGAGCCGAAGACCATGTGGCCTTCGGGCTGGCGGAAGATCTTCTGGTCGATGCCGGCGAGGATGTCTTCCACCGATCGCTGGCCGAGGAAGCCCAGCCGCTGGTAGCCGACTTCGTAGGCGAGGCCGGCGAAGAGGGGCCGGCGCTGGGTGAGCTCGACCGAGACCTGCACCGACTGGCGGGTGCGCTCGTAGTTCTGCTGCAGGTCGCGCTGGTGGATGCCGTCGATGCCGACCCGCAGCGCGTCGGTGAGCGGCCACAGCCGCGGCGTCGAGAGCCCGAGGTCGATGAGCCGCTCGACCGGATCGTTGGGGTACAAGATGTGCTGCTCGCAGAGGGAGAGATCGAGCGTGTTGGGCGGACAGACCGGCTTGCTGTGGGGAAAGCGCCCAAAGGGAAAGTCGGCCCGCCCCACCGCCGAGAAGGTCAGGTTGCGCCCGAAGAGGTTTCCCAGCGTGTACTGCGCCGAGACCCGCGGCCCGTCCGCCAGCGAGAAGCCGAAGCTGGTCTGGAAGTCCTGCCGCGGCCGCTCGCGCAGCTGCACCTGGATGGTCTTCTCGCCTTCGGCCACCTCGGGATTGCGCGGCGTCAGCGTGGCGCTGAAGAAGAGGCCGGTGCGCAAGAGCGCCTGTTGGCCGCGGTCCATCACCTCGGGCGTGAGCACGTCGCCGGGCCGCAGCCCGACCAGGTCGAGCACCAGGCCCTCCAGCGTGCGGCGCTGCCCCACCACCTCGACGTAGCCGACCTTCACCACCGGCCCTGGCTGGATGCGGTAGCGCACCTCGACGTGGCCGACTCCCGCGGCTTCGTCGGCGAAGTTCTCCTCGTCCTCGACGCGCGCGTAGAGGTGGCCGCGGCGGGTGAAGATCTGCGTCAGCGCCGAGCGCCCTTCTTCCGCCTTCAGGTAGCTGAAGGGTTCGCCGGCGCGCAGCACGATGGCCGCGTCCTGCTCGGCAGCAGGGACGTCGCCGCCGCCCTCCACCACGATGCGCGAGACCACCGTCTGCTGGCCCTCGTGGACCGGCACCGTCACCCGCAGCCGGTTCTGGTCGCTGTCGATGGGCACCAGGAGCGGCGGCCCGGCCCGCACCGAGAGGTAGCCCTGGCTCTTGTAGAGATCCTCGAACTGCTTCACCGCCCGCGCGTAGAGCACCGGGTCGAAGACGGTGTCCGGCTCGACCCGGGTGCGCACCGCGTGGGGATCCGGCACCGACCCCATGATGCCCAGCCGCTCGACCATGCCCGGATCCGCGCCCGAAGCCGGGTCGCGGGAGAGGTTGTCGCGCAGGATGAGCAGGAGCCGCTCGCGCAGCTGGGCTTCCGGGATGCCCCGGTTGCCGGTGAAGATCAGCTGCTCCACCCGCACCTGCGCGCCTTCGTCGACGCTGAAGACCAGCTCCTCCGCGCCGTCGCGGGCCACCATCTCGCGCTCGGAGACCTTGACGCGCAAGAAGCCGGCGCTGACGTAGAACCGCCGCAGCCGCGCCGCCATCTCCTGGGCGGCCTGCAGGTCGAGCGGCTCCTCGCTGTCGGCGCCCAGCTTGCCGGCCAGCACCGCGTCGCTGAAGGCGCGGTTGCCGCGGATGTGGAAGCGCACCAGCGGCCCCGCCTCGACCGGCACCGTCACCAGCGCCCGGGAAGCCCCCTGCTCCTCGACCCGCGGCGCCTCGACCCGCGCCCGCAGCCGCCCCGCCTTGCGGTACCGGTCGCGCAACCCGCGCACGCCTTCGTCGAGCGCGGCGAGGTTGAGCACGTCGCCCTCGGCCAGCTTGAAGGCGGCGAGGAGCTCGTCCTGGTCGAGGCCCGCCTCGCCCTCGAAGCGCACCGCGGAGATGCGCGTCGCCGGGCCTTCCGCGATGCGGAACTCCAGCGCCACGCCTCCGCCCGGCGCCGGCGTTCGTGCAGGCTGGATGGCCGCGGTCCGGTAGCCGATGCGGTAATACGCCGCCCGCAGCGCCTCCATCGCCGGCGCCACCTGCTCGGGCTGGAACTCGGCGTTGACCTGGAGGTTGGCCGTCTGGTGCAGGAGGCTCTCGGCCAGCGCCTGGTGGCCCGGGAAGGTCACCGCCAGCAGCTTCTGCACGCCGGAGAGCACGAACACCAGCCGCACCCGGCCTCCCTCGAGGCGCTCGAGGAAGGCGGCGACCCGGGAGAACCGGGCGCTGGCGTGCAGGGCCCGCACCGCGTCGCGCACGTCGCGGGCGTCGAGCGGGGCGTTGAGCTGGATGTCCACCAGCGTCCGCACCGACTCGGCCGGCGCGCCTTCGAAGAGGATCTCGCCCACCCGCACCGGCTCGCCGCGCGCTCCCCCCGCGGCGGGCAGGGCCCACTCCTGCGCCGGCGGTGGCGCCGGCTCGGCCGCCAGCACCGCCGCGCACAGGAGCGCGGGCAACACCTATTCGCCCTCCCACTTGAGGTGCAGATCGACGCCGAAGTCGGTGCCGGTGCCGCTGGTGACGTGCTCGTTGTCCAGCTGCAGCCGCGTCGAGATGGCGTCCGAGAGCTGGTAGCTGATGACGCCGCGATACCTCCGCGTGGTCAGCCCTTCGAGGATCTTGAGGTCGAGGCGGTCGTTGATGAGGTGCGAGGAGAAGCGCGCCATCGGCTCCAGCCGGTTGGTGGCCACCGAGAAGTCGGAGGCGAAGTCGATGTTGGGGTCGCGCAGGATGGCGTTCTTGGGGATGAAGCGGCGGACCTCCTCGGAGAAGCCGGTGACCTTGTTGAGCGCCTCGACGCCGATGGCGAGCCCGGAGTCGGCGGCGGAGAAGCTGGCCTGCTGCAGATTCTGCGAGACGAAGCCGAAGGTCAGCAAGAAGCCCAGGTCGGCTTCCGCCAGCGCCGGCTCGCTGTTCAGCGCCAGGTGCGGCTCGCCCGGGTTGCCGAAGGCGTGCAGCCGGACCTTGTACTCCTTCACCTGCGAATTGGCCTGGAAGTCGAAGCTAGGCCGGATGCGCTGGCGGTCGGTGAAGCTGAGCACGCCCTGCTCGATCTGGAATTCATTTCCGCGGAAGCTGGCCGTGCCGTGCACCGTGTTCACCGAGCCGAGCAGGCCCACCGCACGGGAGGTGCCGGTCACTTTCAGGTCGCCCTTCAAGTCGGTGCGAGCGAGGTTGTTCTCCACCCGCACGCCGCGGGAGAGGTGGACGTCGAGGTCGAAGTGCACCAGCACCGCGCTCTTGGTGAGCACCCGCGGCGTGGGCGGCCGGCGGGAGAAGTCGAGCAGCGACCGCTCGATGTCGATGTCCTCGACGTACTTCAGCCGCGAGACGATCAGGCTGCCGCCCAGCACCGGCTCGAGGGGCGGACCGAAGAGCGTCAGGTCGCCGTCCAGCGTGGCGTTGACGCCTTCCTGCACCCGGACGTTGACGTCGGTGACGTGCGCCGACATGTCGATCTTCCTCGGCTCGAGGTGCTCCATCTCCATGCCGCCGGAGAGCCGCGCCTCGCCGTTGTTGAGCTTACCGGTGAGCGCGTCGATGACCAGCGCGTCCTGCGAGAAGGAGATGCTGCCGTTGAGCGCCCGCGCCGCCACCGGCAGGCCGCGCAGGCTGATGGCGCCGTCCTCCAGCCGGAGGTTGCCGAGCACCGTGGGCGCCTTGGCGGTGCCGCCCACCGCGGCCTGGACCAGGAAGGTTCCCGAGGCGTGCTCGACGTCGGGCACCAGGCCCTGCAAGAGCCGCCCGTCGAGGCTGGCCGCGAGCCGCAGGTCCAGCCTGCCGTCGGTGGTGCGGCTGCCCGAGAGCTGGGCGGTGGTGTACGGGGCCCGCAGCGCCAGCTTCTGGATGTGCAGGCCCTCGGGCCCGAACGACAGCTGCGCCGGGCCGTCGTTCTCGAAGGGCATCTCGCTGCGCAAGAGCTTGAGCTGCGTCAGCGTGACCAGCCCCGCGCTCTTCCGCCACGCCAGCAGCGAGCCGCTCAGCTCGACCTGGGCCGAGAGCGAGCCGCTCTGGATCTCCGCCTCCGGCACGAAGACGTCGGCGTAGGACTTCAGCTCCGGCAGGTGCAGCGAGAAGCTGCTGGTGTAGAGGAAATCGCCGAGCAGCTGCGCCTCGCCTTTCAGCCGGTGCGTGCCGACGGTGCCGTGCCAGGTCATCGCCTTGCCGTCGACCCGGAGCGCGAGGTCGCCGTCGCCGAGCAGCGCCTTGCCCGACCAGCCGCGCTGGAACTTCACGCCCGCCTCGATGAGCGGATGCGAGGCGACGCCGCCGATGTGGGCCGCGGCCTGGAGCGGGCCGGTCAACCGCGCGGCCCTTGATGAATCGAGGTCGGCCAGCGTGAAGTCCTCGGTGTGCGACTCGATGTCGAGCTGCCAGGCGGGCCCGAACCGCCCGGCCATCTCGAGGCGGGCAGCCCCCGGCTCCCCATGGTCCAGCTCGAGGGTCTCGATCTGCAGCCGCGGCTCCTGGCCATGCAGGGTGAAGCGCGCCTTGCCCTTGGCGAACTGC
>JAYWAJ010000226.1:0-36742 GCA_043782525.1 Deltaproteobacteria bacterium
TGTCGGTGCCGATGAGCAGGTAACCAATGATGCCGCCTTGATCGTCGCGGAGCGCGGTGACCGAGACGATGGCGGGAAAGCGGCTGCCGTCCTTGCGGATGTAGGTCAGCTCATAGATGTCTTCGATCCCGCGCGAGGCCTTGAAGACCAGCGCCTCGAAGCCCGGGGTGATGGGCGTCGCCAATTCGTCGCTCAGCGCCTTGGCGCGCGCGATCACTTCTTGTGGATCGGAGATATCGGCCGGCGTGATCTTGTTCATGACGTCCGCGGCGGCATAGCCCAGCATCCGCTCCGCGCCCACGTTGAAGATCTGGATGACGCCCTTCGCATCGGTGGCGATGCTGGAGAAGTTGGCGCTGTTGAAGATGGCGCTCTGCAGGGCGCCCGTCTTGAGCAGCGCTGCGGCGCGACCGGCGTCGGCCTCGACCGCGGCCGCCTTCAGCCTGCTCTTGCGTGCGCTGCCAAAAGTCGGGATCATGCCACCACCGTCGGATTCGGCCCGTCGGCGGGCAACGCGAACCGGACGGTGGTGCTGCCCCCCGGCGTGGCGAGGAAGAGGGACCTGGGCTGCCCGGTCCGTTTGGCTTCGTCCTCCTTGCGCCGGGCGAGCTCGCGGTTGGGACCCCTGCGCAAAGTCCGGGGCGAAAGAACCTGGAAGCCAATCTCGTGGGGCAAAGGTGCCGCCGATCCCGGACTGTAATGTCGGCCGCCGTTCGCTCCGGCGTGGGCGGGGCCGTCGTTCGGGAAATCGAATTTAAGACAATAACACCAGACCTACGCTTGAAGCTCGCGGGTTCTCGAGGGGAAGTAGCTCTACGCAGGGCATATTGCCGGGTAGGAGGTTATACCCGTGGTAATGGACACCCGGTCCCGGAGCATGGTTTCGACGAGCGCTCGCAAGGTTCTCATCGTCGACGACGAAGAGAGCTTGCGCGCCGTGCTCGCGCGCCAGATCGATCGGCTCGGTTACCGGACGTGGCAGGCGGACGGAGGAGAGCGGGCGGTCGCGCTGGTGGCAGCGGAGGTCCCCGACGCCGTGCTGGTCGATCTGCGAATTCCGGCCGCGCTCGCCCGTGCGCTGCACAGCGCGGCCCCGGTCGTCGCGGTGATTCCTCCGGTGGTCCAGACCGGCGCGTTCGAGGCGCTCTTGAAGGACTTCGACGCCGACACCCTGATGGCCGACCCTTCCGTGATCATCGGCCTCTGGCCCGACCTGAGCAAGGCGCACTACTACTCGAACTGAATCAGGCGGTGGCGCGGGCGAGCAGCGTCTCCACCGCCTCGCGCAGCCGCTTGATCTCCACCGGCTTCTGCAGCACGCGCGGGCCCATCTCGCGCACGAAGCGCTGCGCCGCCTCTCCCATCGCTCCGCCGGTCATGAAGAGCATCGTGCCCGCGACCGGTGAGCCCAGCGCCACCAGCGCCGCGTGGAACTGGACTCCGTCCATGCCCTGCAGATGCAGGTCGCTCAGGACCACCGCGAACCGTTCGCCACTGGCCAGCCTCTCGAGCGCAGCGGGCGCGTTGTCGCAAGAGACCACCTCGCAGGCGGGCAGCGCGCGCACGATCAGCCGCTGCATGACCTCCTCGTCGTCGACCACCAGCACCCGCGGCTTGGCCGTGCCGGGCTTCGGCGCGACCGCCGCGGCAGCCTTGCTGTCGAGCACGTCGCGCACCTTGGTCAGCAGGGCGTCCGGAGTGAGCGGTTTCTGCAGGAAGGCGACCCGGGAATGCAGCACGCCGTGAAGCACGACCGCATTGTCGGTATAGCCCGACATGTACAGAACCTTGAGTCCGGGCCGCATCTCGAGCAGGCGAGCGGCCACGTGTGCGCCGCCCATGTGCGGCATGACCACGTCGGTCAGCAAGAGGGCGATGTCCGTCCGGCCCGTGAAGAACTCCAGGGCCTCGGCTCCGCTCCTGGCCTCGACCACCGTGTACCCGTTGCGCTGCAGCACGGTGCGCCCGAGGTTGCGCACCTGCGCGTCGTCCTCGACCAGCAGGATGGTCTCGGTCCCTTTCAGGTCGCGCACCGCGGAAGGGGGCAGAGCCGCGGCTTCGGCCGGGATCTTCTCAGCCGCCGGCAGGTAGACCTTGAAGGTGGTGCCGCTGCCGTGCTCGCTGTAGAGCCAGATCGACCCGGCGCTCTGCTTGACGATGCCGAAGACCGTCGAGAGCCCGAGCCCGGTTCCCTTGCCCTGCTCCTTGGTGGTGAAGAAGGGCTCGAAGACCCGCGCCTGCGTGGCCGCGTCCATCCCGATGCCGGTGTCGCTGACCGCCAGCATGACGTGCGGCCCGGCCACCGCGCCCGCATGCGCCGCCGCGTACTTGTCGTCGAGGGTGACCAGCGCCGTCTCGAGGGTCAGCTTTCCCCCCTCCGGCATCGCGTCGCGGGCGTTGACCACCAGGTTCATGATCACCTGCTCGATCTGGCCCGGGTCCACGTTGGCAAGGGCTTCTGTCGCGGCGGGCACGGTGACGAACTCGACGTCTTCGCCGATCACCCTGCGCAACATCTGGTCCATGCCGGTGATGGTGGCATTCAGGTCGACGATGCGCGGTTGCAAGACCTGTTGCCGGCTGAAGGCGAGGAGCTGGTGGGTCAGGCTGCTGGCGCGCTCTCCGGCGGAGCGGATCTGCTCGAGGTCCGCGCGCATCGGATCGCCCTCGGCGAGGTCGTCGGCCAGCAGCCGCGAGTAGCTGAGGATGACGGAGAGGAGGTTGTTGAAGTCGTGGGCGATGCCGCCGGCGAGGCTGCCGATGGCTTCCATCTTCTGCGCCTGGCGCAGCTGCCTCTCCAGCTCGATCTGCCCCGCCTCGGCGAGCTTGCGCCGGATGCCCACCGCGATGGAGTGCGCGATGGAGCCGAGGCCGTTGGTCTCCGCTGCGCTGAGGGCGTGCTGCGAATAGATGGCCATGACGCCGACCAGCCGGTCCTCGACCACCAGCGGATACCCGGCGAAGGCGGCGACGCCGTGGCGCCGCGCCCACTCCCAGTCGCTGAAGAGCGGGTCGCTGAGAAGGTCGTTGGTGTGCCAGGGCGTTTTCAGCTGGGCGATGCGTCCCACCGCAGTCTCGCCGAGCGGGATGCGGGCCTGACAGGGGTCGCCTTCCTTGCCGGCGGTGTTCTGCAGCTCGAGCACCGGCTCGTCGCAGCGCAGCGTCCAGATGCAGGCCGACACGGCCGCGAGGTGGGAGACCATTGCGTCCACGCACCGCTGCGAGACTTCGGCGATGCTCTCCCCGGTGGTGAGCGCCATGCCCGTCTCGGCGGCCAGCGCGGCGATGCGGCCGCGAGCGACCAGCAACTGCTCCGCTCGCGTGCGCTCGGTCAGCTGGTGCTGCAGCCGCGCCTCGGAGGCGCGTAGATCGCGCTCGGAGAGGGCGCGGTCGGTGATGTCCCTGCCGGAGGCGTAGATGACGTTGTCCTCGAGGATGCGCGTCGCGGTCCAGAGCAGGTTCCGGTAGCTGCCGTCCTGGCAGCGGTAGCGACATTCGTACTCCGGCAGCGGGCCGTCTGCGCTGAGCATGCGTTGCCGGAGCTCGACGACTCTCTCCCGATCGTCGGGATGAACGAGATCGATGGCCGGTGTCGCCAGCAGCTCTGCGATGCTCCAGCCCAGCGTCTTGACCCAGGCGGGGTTGATCCGCTTCCGAAATCCGTCGGCGCCGATGATGGAAAGCAGATCGGGAGACAGGTCGAAGAAACGCTCGTACTCGCGGCTGCCGAGTGGCACACCGCCGGTGAGCGCGAGGGCTGCCACACCGGACGCGCTAGCGTCGAGGAGGACAGGTTTGATCATTCATCGGCGACTTTCCCGGACGCGATGTTCGGCCGCCGTGCGCTCCGGCGTGGGCGGGGCCGTCGAGCGGGAGCTCCGCGAAACGGCGGAGTTGATGAAAGGGTAGCCCCTGCGGTGGCCCGAAGCACGCGCTGTCGTTCCGAAGCAATGTTCGGAAGCAATATCTAAAGCCGCGAAACCAGGCGGCGCAGCGCTGCCGCTGCCTCTTCCATCGTCTCCAGCGAGGAGGCGAATGAGAAGCGCAAGTGTCCTTTGCCGTTCTCACCGAATCCGGCGCCATCGAGCGCGGCGACCCCTTCCTCCTCGAGCAGCCGGTCGGCGAGTCCCGCGGGAAGCGAGCGCACGTCGGGGAAAGCATAGAAAGCGCCCTCTGGAACTTTGCAGGAGACTCCCGGTATCGCCGCCAGGCGGCCGACGATGAGGTCGCGCCGCTTGCGGAACTCCGCCACCATGGCCGTGACGGTCTCCTGCGGCCCGCGCAGCGCCGCCAGCCCGGCCAGCTGCACGAACGCGGCCGTGCAGGTGTTGGAGTTGATCATCAGCCGCACCGCGTGGGGTGCGAGCGCCAATGGAAAGACGCCATATCCCAATCGCCAGCCGGTCATTGCATATGCCTTGGAAAAGCCGTCGATGAGGATGGTGCGCTCGGCCATCCCGGGCAGCGCCGCGATGCAGGGCGGCTCCGTGGAATACGAAATGCGCCGGTAGATGTCGTCGGCCATCACCCAGAGGTCGTGCCGCTGCGCCAGCGCGGCCAGCCGCTGCAGATCGTGGACGACGGCGCCGGTGGGATTGCCCGGCGAGTTGAAGATGACCATCCGCGTCCGCGGCGTGACGGCGCGCTCGGCCGCGCCCAGATCGAAGCCGTCCAGCGCCGGCACGGAGACGGGCACGCCGCCGCAGAAGCGGACCACCGAGGGGTAGATGGGAAAGCCCGGATCGGGGATGAGGACCTCGTCGCCGGGCTCGATGGTGGCGAGCAGCCCGTAGAGGATGGCGGGCTTGGCTCCGGCGCAGACCAGCACCTGATCGATTCCCGCGCGCAGGCCGCGCCCCGCAAGCTCCTCGCAGATGGCCTCGCGCAGCTCCGGCAGTCCCGCCGGCGGTCCATAGCGCGTGCGCCCATCGCGCAGCGCCCGGACGCCGGCCTCGACGATGTGCCCCGGCGTGGGAAAGTCGGGCTCGCCCACCTCGAGGTGGAGGACCCGGCGCCCGCGCGCCTCGAGGGCGCGGGCCTTGAGCAGGACGTCGAGCGCCGTCTCGGTTCCCAGGGCCTGCACGCGGGCAGCAAGCTGTGGCATGCGCGGAACCTACGCCAGAAGCTAGCATGTCGTCATGCGCATCTATGCCCACCGCGGCGCCTCCCGCGAATTGCCGGAGAACACGCTGCCCGCCTTTCGCCGCGCCCTCGCGCTGGGCGCCGATGCGCTGGAGACCGACGTGCACGAGACGCGCGACGGCCACTTGGTGGTCTCGCACGATCCCGACTGCGGCCGCGTCCTCGGCGCCGCCGGCGTCGTCATCGCCCGGAGCACCCTCGAGGAAGTGCGCGCCGCGGGCGCACCGTCGCTGGAGGAGCTGGTGCGCGCCTTTCCCGGCGTGCCCCTCAACGTCGATCTCAAGAGCGGCGCCGCGGCGCTGGCGGTGGCGACGCTGCGGCGGCTGGGGGCGGAGGAGCAGGTGACGCTGGCCTCGTTCCGGAGCGCGACCCTGCGCCAGGTGCGCGCCCTCGGCTACCGCGGGCCGACCAGCCTGGGCCGCAGCGAGGTCGCCCTGCTCCTCGCGCTGCCGGCCGCCGCCCAGCCGCATCCCCGGGGAGCGGTGGCGCAGCTTCCCACCTCCCTGGCGCGGCGCTGGGTGGTCGAACGCTGCCACGCGCTCGGGCTTCGGGTGGACTTCTGGACGGTCAACGACCCGGCGGAGGCGCGGCGCATCGAGGCCCTGGGCGCCGACGGGATCATGACCGACGACCCGGCTGTCGTCGTGCCGGCGCTGCGGCCACCGCGCTGAGTCAGGCGGCCGGCGGTCCGCCCAGCCGCCGCGCCAGGATGGCGCGCAGCCCCTGGGCGTCGATGGGCTTGGAGATGTACTCGTCGCACCCTGCCGCCAGCGCCTTCTCCCGATCGCCCTTCATCGCGTAGGCGGTGACCGCCACCACCACGATGTCGCTGGTCTGCGGGTCGGCCTTCAGCTTGCGGGTGAGCTCGTAGCCGTCCATTCCCGGGAGCGCGATGTCCATGAGGATGGCGCGCGGCTTCTCGGCGGCGATCAGGCGCAGGGCCTCGGCGGCATTGAGGGCGGTGCGGACAGAGTAGCCGTGGCGGGAGAGGATGGCCTCGAGCAGCTTGAGGTTGGCGACGTGATCATCGACTGCCAGGATGGAAATCATCGGCCGCTTCCCTTCGCCGGGGGAACCTCGCCACGCCTGGGGAGGACGGCATGGAAAACGCTGCCCCGGCCGGCCTGGCTGAGGACCCCCACCGTTCCACCTTGGGCCTCGACCAGCCTGCGGGTCAAGGCGAGGCCGAGCCCGGTCCCTTCGTGGGAACGGCTGGCCCCGCTCTCGAGCTGCTGGAACTCCACGAAGAGCCGATCGAGATCGCCAGACGCGATCCCGGGCCCGTCGTCCTCGACCTCGATGCGGAGGGACGCTTCGCCCTGGGCCCGCAGGCGGACCGCCACCTTGCCTCCGCGGTGCGTGAACTTGAGCGCGTTGGAGAGGTAGTTGTAGAGCACCTGCTTGAGCCGGGTCGGGTCGAGGAAGACGCTGCCGTCCAGGGCCGGATCGACGGTGGTCTGCACCGTCATCCCCTTCGCCGCCGCCATCGGCCGCAGGACGTTGACCACCTCGTCCACCAGCGCGCCGCAGGCGACCTGCTCCGGCCAGAACTCCAGCCGGCCGGCCTCCACCTTGGCGAGGTCGAGCACGTCGTCGATGAGCCCGAGCAGGTGCCGCGCGCTGGAGAGGATGTCGCCCAGGTAGTCGCGCGCCTCCTCCGGGGCGACCTCCTCGTCGTGCATGAGGTCGGCGAAGCCGATGATGGCGTTGAGCGGCGTGCGCAGCTCGTGCGACATGCTGGCGAGGAACTCGCTCTTGAGGCGGCTGGCCTCGAGGATGCGGCGGTTCTCTTCCTTCAGATGCACGGCGTCGCGGCCCACCTGCTCGAGCCGCTTGCGCTCGCTGAGGTCGAGCACGAAGCTCAGGAACTGCGTCTTCTCCAGCGCGGCGGAGCCGAGGAGCACGGGGACCCGGGTCCCGTCGCGGCGCAGGTATTCCTTCTCCCGGGTCGGCGCCGATCCATGCTCGACGAGCGCGCGCACCGCCTGGTCGTCGTCCTGCCTCCACTCGGGCGGGGTGAGCGCGTGCCAGGAGAGCCGGCCGGCGGCCAGGTCCTCCCGGCGGTAGTCGATGATGCGCAGCCAGGCGTCGTTGGCCTCGAGGACCGCCCCGCCCATGTCGAGGACCGCGATGCCGAGGATGCCCGCGTTGTAGAGGGTGGCGAAGCGGGCCTCGCTCCGGCGCAGCTGCTCTTCGGCGCGCTCACGGGCGGTGACATCGGTCGCCACCACCAGGCGGGCCACCCCCTTCTCGTGCTGGATGGGATAGCCGACCACCTCGACGGTGATGCGCTCGCCGTCCTTCTTGCGGTGGGTCATGCGTCCCACCGGGATCTTGCCGGCTCCCGCGAATCGCTCCCGCAATTCATCGGGGCTCTCCTCGGGCTGGATCTCCGCCACCGTCAGGGAGAGAAACTCCTCGCGGCTGTAGCCATAATGCTCGACGGCGGCGTTGTTCACCTCGAGGAAGCGCTGCGAGCGGTGGTCGACGACCCAGGTCGGCAGCGGGCTGTGTTCGAAGAGCTGGCGATGGCGCGCCTCCGACGAGCGCAGCGCCTCCTGCGCCTTGCGCTGCGCGGTGACGTCGCGCATGAAGCCGGTGAAGGCGGGCGGATCGGTCGAGGGCAGCTGGGTCACCGACAGCTCGACCAGGAGCTCGCTGCCGTCGGCGCGCACCGCCGGCATCTCGATGCGCTGGCCGAGGATGCGCCCGTGGCCGGTCGAGAGCATGTGCTCGACGCCTTCGTGGTGGGCCGCGCGGAAGCGCGCGGGCATGAGGATCTCCGCCAGGTCGCGCCCGAGGACGTCCTTGCGGGAGTGCCCGAAGAGGCGCTCGGCGGCGGGGTTGAACTCGAGGACCCGGCTGCGGTGGTCGATGGTGACGATGGCGTCGAGCGCCGCGTCGACGATGAAGTTCTTGCGCGCTTCCGAGCGGACCAGCTCCCGGGCGGCCTCGGTGGCGACCGCGCTCTGCCGCTCGATGATGCCCTCGCGGTTGCGCAGGAGGGTCTCGGCGATCAGCCGCAGCGTCTGGTAGAAAAAGCGCCGCTTCGCCCCCAGGGCCGCGGTCAGACGATCGCAGTCCAGCCGGTAGGCCGCGACGGTGGGGCCGAGCAGGCGCGACTCCACTCCGGCGATGACGTCGGACCAGTTGGTGAGGGGCACGCCCTGGGCCGCGGGCGAGCCGGCGACAGCGCGCAGGTGCGCGCTGTACGACGACCAGTCGCCACAGACCGCGAGGTGGATCGCCTTCCGCACGCTCTCGCTCCGGGAGCCGCCGGGGCCGAAGAGGTCGAGGACCACGGAGGTCGAGTCACGGCTGGTGACGGCACCGAAGGCAAAGGCGATGGCTTCGTCGTAGTGGGCGCTGAAGATTTCCCAGAAATCCGAGAGGCCGGTCCGCGCCAGGGGAGCTCCGTGTTCGGGCTGGTCTGCGGCCACCGGCGGTCTCCTGACGCGCGGAAGACTACATCCTTTGAACCAGGCCCGGCGCGATCAAGCCGTTGCCTGGGGCAGGCGGCGCCCTTTCCAGATCAGGTAGAGCGAAGGATAGATGACCAGCTCCAGCAGGGCGGAAGTGACCACGCCGCCCACCATCGGGGCGGCGATGCGCTTCATCACGTCGGCGCCGGCGCCCTGCGACCAGAGGATGGGCACCAGGGCCACGAGGATGGTGGCCACCGTCATCAGCTTGGGCCGGATGCGCTTGACCGCGCCGTGCACCACCGCTTCCCGCGCCTGGTCGCGGTCGGCGGGCTGGCGCTCCTTCCAGGCGAGATCGAGGTAGAGCAGCATGATGATGCCGGTCTCGGCGTCGAGGCCCGCCAGCGCGATCATCCCCACCCAGACGGCGACGGAGAGGTTGTAGCCGAGCAGCCAGAGGAGCCAGAAGGCCCCCACCAGCGAGAAGGGCACCGCCAGCATGACCAGGAGCGCCTCCACCGCGCTGCCGGAGTTGAAGAAGAGCAGGAGGAAGATGATGAGGAGCGTCAGCGGCACCAGCAGGGCGAGGCGCGCCTTGGCCCGCTCGAGGTAGCGGTACTGGCCGGCCCACTCCAGCCGGTAGCCGGGCGGCAGCTTCACCTTGGCGACTGCCTGCCGCGCGTCGTGGACGTAGTCGTCGATGGGGCGTGCGGTGTCGGCGAAGACGTAGCCCGAGAGCTGTCCGTTCTCGTCGCGCAGCATCGAGGGGCCGGTCCGCAGCGAGAGCCTGGCCACCTGCGAGAGCGCGATCTGCGCCCCGTCCATGGTGGCGACGCGCACGCGGCCGAGCGACTGCAAGTCGGAGCGGAAGTCGCGCGCGTAGCGCACCGTGACCGGATAGCGCTGGCGTCCTTCGACGGTGGTCGAGACGGTGAGGCCGCCGATGGCCGTCTCGACCGCGTCCTCGACCTCGGAGACGTTGAGGCCGAAGCGTGCGGCCCGCTCGCGGTCGACGTCGAAGTCGAGGAAGTAGCCGCCGCCGATGCGCTCGGAGAAGGCGCTGCGCGTCCCGGGAACGTCGTGCAGCGCTGCCTCGATCTCGCCGCCGATGCGGTCGATGACCTTGGTGTCCGGGCCGAGCACGAGGATGCCGAGCGGGCTGCGCACGCCGGTGGCCAGCATCTCGGTGCGGGTCTGGATGGGCATCCACCAGACGTTGGGCATGCCGGGAAACTGCATGGCGTCGTCGAGCTTCTTGACCAGGCCATCCCAGTCCTTGACGCCGGGCTTCAGCGTCACGATGGTCTCGAACATGGAGAGCGGCGCCGGATCGGTGGGCGAGTCGAAGCGGCCGGCCTTGCCGAAGACGCGCTCCACTTCGGGAAAGCGCTTGAGCACCTGGTCCATGCGCTGCAGCACGTCGCGGGCGCTGGCCTCGCTCATGCCCGGCACGCTGGTGGGCATGTAGAGCAGGGTGCCTTCGTTGAGCGGCGGCATGAACTCGCTGCCGAGCAGCTTCACCACCGGGACGGTGGCGGCCATCATCACCACTGCGCCCGCGATCACCTGCCAGCGGAAGCGCAGGGCGAAGCGGCAGACCGGCTCGTAGAGGCGGGTGAGCACGCGGCTGATGGGGTTCTGCTCCTCGGAGCGGATCCTGCCACGGATAAATGTCGCGGCGACGGCCGGCACCAGCGTCACCGAGAGGAGCGCCGCGAAGGCCATCGAGAAGGTCTTGGTGAAGGCCAGCGGCGCGAAGAGGCGGCCTTCGGTGCCCTCCAGCGTGAAGACCGGCAGAAAGCCCACCGTGATCACCAGGAGCGAGAAGAAGATGGGCCGCCCGGTCTCTTGCAGGCCGCGCAGCACGACCTCCGAGCGCACCTCGCCCGGCTGCATCGCCTCGAGGCGCTTGTGCACGTTCTCGATGACG
This sequence comes from Deltaproteobacteria bacterium, assembly GCA_043782525.1. Classification (GTDB taxonomy): domain Bacteria; phylum Myxococcota; class Myxococcia; order Myxococcales; family 40CM-4-68-19; genus 40CM-4-68-19. The sequence goes on from JAYWAJ010000226.1 coordinate 10,495, forward strand.
ATGATGGCCGCGTCCACCATGGCGCCGATGGCGATGGCGATGCCGCCCAGCGACATGATGTTGGCGGTCAGGCCCATCAGCTTCATGGGGATGAAGGCGAGGACGACGGCGATGGGCAAGAGCAGCGCCGGGATGAGCGTCGAGCGGAAGTGGAGGAGGAAGAGGAGGATGACCAGCGTGACCACGATCAGCTCCTCGACGAGCGTGTGCAGGAGCGTCTTGATGCTGGCCCGGATCAGCGTCGAGCGGTCGTAGGTGGGGATCAGCTCCACGCCTTCGGGCAGGGTCTCTTTCAGCTCGGCGATGCGCGCCTTGACCGCGTCGAGCACCTCCAGGGCGTTGGTGCCCGAGCGCGCCACCACCACGCCGCCGACGGTCTCGCCCTCTCCGTCCAGGTCGGCGAGCCCGCGGCGCTGGGCGGGGCCGATGCGCACCGTGGCCACCTCGCGCAGGAGCACCGGCGTTCCCTGGTGGACGCCCAGCACGACCTTTTCCAGATCCTTCGGCGAGGTGAGGTAGCCGCGCCCGCGCACGTAGTGCTCGGTGCCGCTGACTTCGAGCACGCGGCCGCCCACGTCGGCGTTGGACATGCGGACCTTGTCGACCACGACGTTGAGCGGAATTCCCAGCGCGGCGAGGCGGTCCGGATCGAGGCTGACCTGGTACTCCTTCCCGAACCCGCCGATGCTGGCCACCTCGGCCACGCCGGGGACTGCCTGGAGCGCGTAGCGGACGGTCCAGTCCTGGAGGGACTGCAATTGCTGCAGGCTCTGGTGGCCGCTCTTGTCGATGAGCGCGTATTCGAAGACCCAGCCGACGCCGGTGGCGTCGGGGCCGAGGCTGGGCGTGACCCCTTGCGGCAGCTTGCTGCCGATGGTCGAGAGCTTCTCCAGCACGCGGCTGCGCGCCCAGTAGAGATCGGTGCCGTCCTCGAAGATGACGTTGACGAAGGACATGCCGAACATCGACTGCCCGCGCACGGCGGTCACCCGCGGCGACCCGAGCAGCGAGGAGACGACGGGATAGGTGATGTTGTCCTCGACCAGGTCGGGGGCGCGGCCCATCCACTCGGAGAAGACGGTCACCTGCACGTCGGAGAGGTCGGGGATGGCGTCGAGCGCCGTCCCGCGCACCGAGACCACGCCCCAGGCCGTGAGCAGGCCGACCAACAGCAGGGTGGCCAGCCGGTTCCTCGCGCAGAAGGCGATCAGCCAGGCGATCACGGATGGCTCCAGCGCGGCAGCGCGCTGCGCAGCTGGGCTTCGCTGCCGAGGAGGAAGGTCGCCTGGGTGGCCACCTCGTCGCCTTCGGCCAGCCCCTCGAGGACCTCGTCGAAATCGCCCAGCGCGCCGACCTTGACCTCGACGGCCTGGAGCGCGCCGGGCCCGCGCTTGACGAAGGCGTAGCGGTGTTCGCCCGAGGCGAGCAGCGCGTCGTCGGGGACGGCGAGGCGCGTGCCGAGCGGGACTTCGATCTTCACGTCGGCGAACATGCCGGGCTTGAGCACGAGGCGGGCGTTGGGAAAGGCGAGGCGCGCCCGCACCGCCCGGGTCTTCTCGTCCACCGTCGGGTAGACGAACTGGACGGTGCCCTGGAGAGCCGCGCCGCCGGCGAAGGGCAGGGTCATGGCGGCGGAGAGCCCGGGGCGCAGGTACGGCGCGTCCGATTCGAAGAGGTCGGCGACCACCCAGATCCGGCCGAGGTTGCCGATGCGATAGAGGACGCTGCCCGCCATCGCCTTGCTCCCGGCGACGACGGCTTTCTCCAGCACCGTCCCGTCCGCCGGGCTGTGGATGGTCACGCGCGGCTCGGCGGTGCCGCGCCTGGAGAGCGCCGCGACCTGGGCCGCGCTCAGGTTCCACAGCTTGAGGCGCTCCTCGGAGGCGCGGACCAGCTGCGGGTTGCCGGGGCTGCGCAGCGCGGCCAGGTAGTCGCGCTCGGCGGAGAGCAGCTCCGGGCTGTAGAGGGAGAGGAGCGGCTCGCCCGCCTTCACCCGCTGGCCCGTCTGGTTGACGAAGAGCTTCTCGACGAAGCCGTCGTACTTGAGGACCACGTCGGTGACCTGCGTCTCGTCGACGTCGACGCGCCCGCTCGCCCGCAGCGTCAAGGCGAGTGGCCGGCGTTCCACCCGGGCATAGACGACGCCGATCAATTGCTGCCGCTCGGGCGAGAGATCGAGGGTCCGGGCGGAGCCTTCGCGCTGGGGCATCGCGCCCTGCGTCTCGACGCTGTAGCCCTTGCGCGGCGGCGCGACCCGCAGGCGCAGCTCGGCGTGCGGATGCCCCGGCGCGTCGATGCCCAGCGTCAGCGACCAGTCGCCGGCCATCGAGAGCGGATAGGCGATCTGGTACTTGCCGCCGCCCAGCGCCTTGGTGTCGCCGCCGCCCTTCATCTCCGGCATCGCGCCCATGGCCTGCATGTCGTAGACGAAGCCGAGCTGGGCGCCGTCGAGGGGCTTGCCCTGCGCGTCCATCACCACGAGGTGCAGCGTGTTCTCGCCGGCGCGCGGCGGGTCGGGGTCGAGCTGGAGCTGCACCAGCAGGTCGCCAGCGTGGAGGGCGCCAGCGGTGTCGTGCTTCTGGGCGCAGGCGGCGAGGAGCGCGGCCGTGAAGAGACTAATGACGCGGTTCATTGCCTGCCTCCGCTGCTTGCGTGAGCCCGAGATCGGCGCCGGCCGCGCGCTGCAGCTCGGCCAGGCGCTGCTCGTAGAGGGCGAGATGGGTGGCCAGCTCCAGCTCGTGCATGCGCAGCTCGCGGGCGCTGTCGAGCACCATGGTGAAGTCGGTGCGGCCCGCCGCGTAGCTCGACTCGGCGCTCTGGACCGCCTGCCGGGAGATGGGGATCAGCTGGTGGTGCAGCTCGATCTGGTGCTGCTCCATGAGGAGGTGGGCGTAGACCTCGGCGATCTCCGCCGCGATGCGGTTGCGCGAGGCGTGCTGCGCCTCTTGCGCGGCGACCACCTGCGCTTGGGCCGAGGCGAGGTGCGGGTCGTTCTTGCCACCGCCGAAGATGGGCAGGTTCACCTGGAAGCCGGCGAAGAGGAAGTCCGCGGGGCCCTGCGGGTTGCGGAAGGTGTGCATGCCGGCGGCGAAGAGGCCCAGGTCCGGAACGGTGGCGGCCTGGGCGAGGCGGGCCTGCGCCTCGGCAGAAGCGATCTGCGCCTGCGCCCCACGGAGCTCGGGGCGCTCGGTCATCGCCCGCTGCTGCAGCGCGGAGACTTCGGGGAGCGAGACCAGGGTCCCGGGCTGCGTGGTGGTGCCCGAGGGCGCCAGCGGGTCGCGATCGAGCAGCGCCGCGAGCCGCGCCCAGGAGGAGCGCCGGTGGTCCACGGCGGTCTCGCGCTCGGAGCGGAGCTGCACGGCCGCGCCTTGCGCGCGCAAGAGCTCGACCTGCTCGCCCTTGCCGGTGGCGACGCGCGCCTCCGCCGACTGGAGCAGGACGGCCAGGATCCCCTCCAGCTCGTCGTCGACTTCCCGGGTGCGCTCGGCGAGGAAGAGGTCGAAGTACGCCGTGGCCACCTGCATCTCGACCTCGCGCTCCTTGCCTTTGAGCTCCGCCTCGCTCATGGCCGCGTCGGCGCTGGCCGCGTCGCGCCGCGCGCCGCGCTTGCCGCCCAGCGGGATCTGCTGGCTCACCTGGACCATCACCGGCACGGTCGAGAAGTCCACCGGCGTGTTCCAGAGCTGGACCATCAACATCGGGTCGTCGAGCGCCCCGGCGGGCGAGACGGACGACCTGGCCGCGCGCAGGCGGGCGGCGGCGGACTTCAGCTCGGGATTCTTCTCCCGGGCTTCGCGGAGCAGGTCTGCGAGGTGCAACGGCGCCGCGAGGGCGAGCGCAATGACAAAGGAGAACATCTGCAGCCTCCCGTCGCTCACGCGACGGACATGGGTGGACGGCGAGCCGGAGCGAGGTGCGCTCCGGCAGCGGGCGATCCAGCCAGGCTCAGATGAGGAGGGCGCGGGTGCGCAGGTAGAGCGGAGGTCCGGCCGCTACGGCCGCGATCTCGAACCGATCGGCGAGCCGCGGCAAAGAGAGTTCGAGCGGAGCCGCCGTCGGCAGAAGCGGCAGCGGGGGCGGCGCGACTTCCGGATCCGGATGCGCCCGCATCGCCGCGAGGGGGCGCGTCAGTTGCTGATCGCAGCAGCCGCCGTCTTGCGCCACCGGCGCGTCGGGCACCTGCGCCTCGCCGCAGTTGGTGACCTCGAGGCCGCTGAACCGGCAGACGAGCCGCGCGCGCGAGATGAAGGGCGCCGAGACCAGCGCAAGCAGGGCGAGCAAGGAGGCGGTGCGGCGGAGCACGAACGCAGCCTAACCAACAGCGCGCCGGTCCGCAATCCGCCGCGCTCATCGTACGAGCTGCGGGGAAATGCCGGCGTCCGCACGACGGTGACGAATCTTTTCGCCTGACGAATCCAGCGCCATTCGAGGGTCGTAGACAAGGCACCAAGATCAGGGCCGCGAAGCGAGCAGGCTCCCGGCCGTACAGCGGAGACCGAAATGACGAATCGATGGCGAGGCGCCGTACCCAGCTCGACAGCAGCGCTCTTGACGGCGCTGGCAGTCGGCTGCAGCAAGGACGCGCCCAAGGCTGCCTCTGGCATCCTGACGGGCGCAACCGCGGTCGCGAACGGAGCTGCTTTCCTCTCCCCGTTCGACGCCGCTCCCAGTCCGGACGGAAACACAATCTACTTCACCGGTGTCGATCCGGCCGCCGGCGCAGCCCTCTTCAAGGTCCCGGCGGCAGGCGGGACGCCTTCGGTCCTCGCTTCCGGCTGCGCCAACGCGGCCTGTGACTCCTCCATCGGATCGCCGCTGGGGATCGCGGTCTCGTCCGACGGCTCGAAGGTCTTCGCGGCCGACCCGGCCTACGTCGGAGGCAGCAGCGATACCGGCTACATCTTCTCCGTCCCCACCGGCGGCGGAGCGCAGACCCTCCTCGCGGAGACCGGCGGCTACAACGCGCGCTTCGTCACCGTCTCCAAGGTGGGCGGCTCGGACAACCTCTACTTCATCGGCGACGACAAGACCGACGGTGCGGCCGGGATCTTCAAGGACGTGAGCGGCACGGTCAGCACCGTCATCAAGGGCGGCGATCCGCAGGCTGCCACCGTGGCGGGCAACGGCACCGTCTACTTCATCGACAAGGACGGCAGCGTGCAGAAGGTGGCCGGCGGCGGCAGCACCGCCTCGGCCCTCGGCGGCGCGGCGGCCAACCTGGCGGTCTCGTACCCGGTCGGCATGGCGCTCTCTGGAGACGAGCGGTTCCTCCTCGTGCCGGTGGTCGATCCGGCCACCTCGACCCAGTCCATCGCGCGCATCGACGTGAACACGGGAGCCTCGACCCTGATGGCCCTGGGCCTGCCCGCGACCAACACCGAAGGCGGCGGCTTCCACAAGGCCGCCAACGCTGACGTCTTCTCCTTCGTCGATAGCGGCGCCGGCAGCACGGGCACCGTCTACGTCCTCAAGTAAACCCCTTTTGCAATCGCTACGGAGCCAATCATGAAAACCGCACGCTTTTCCCTTGCCCTGATTCTCTTGTCGGGCGCGTCCTTTGCGTCCAGCCACCGCGAGGCGCCCGCCATCGCCAATGACCCGGCGGCGGACAACACGGACGTCTACGCGTTCGTGAGCCCCGACAAGACCAAGCTCAACATCATCGCCAACTGGATCCCCTTCGAGGAGCCCTCGTCGGGACCGAACTTCTTCAAGTGGTCGGACGACGTGCAGTACCAGATCCACATCACCCAGGGGAACGGGAACCCCATCAAGGACAACGTCGTCTACACCTTCCGCTTCACCACCCAGACGGTGCCCAAGGTGGCCGTGCCCAGCAAGACGGCTCCCTGCAGCGCGCCGGGGACCGCGGCCTGCGTCGGCGGCGGCAAGGAGTTCTTCAGCCAGATCACCGGCGACGCCAAGACCACCGGCGGGCACATCGTGCAGACGTACACGGTGACGAGGACGGTCAACGGCGTCGACACCGTGCTGGCCAACGCGACGGCCGGCTCGCCCTTCATCTCCGCCCCCTGGCGCATCGGCCCGCGGACCCAGAAGACCCTCAACGCGCTGGCGCCGGGCCTGGTCACCTCGGCCACCTACGATGACGCCTACGCCGCGACCTTCATCGCCACCACCGGCGACGGCGCCCGCGTCTTCGCCGGTCCCCGCGACGACGGCTTCTACGTCGACCTGGGCGGCATCTTCGACCTCGCGAACCTGCGCCCCAAGGCAGGCACCGGCGGCGCGCCCAGCAGCTGCACGCCCGGCACGCCCTGCGCCGCCGCGCAGGACGGCCTCGCCGGGTACAACGTCCACTCCATCGCCCTCGAGATCCCCACCACGCAGCTGACCGCGGACGGCAAGGCGCCGGGCGCCGGCGCGAGCGACGCCAACACCATCGGCATCTGGGCCACCTCCAACCGCAAGAAGGTCAGCATCATCCGCAGCGACGGGCGCACCAGCGGCTACGGCCCCTGGGTGCAGGTCTCGCGGCTCGGCATCCCGCTCGTCAACGAGGCGGTCATCGGCTACCAGGACAAGGACAAGTACAACCGCAGCAAGCCGAAGGACGACGTGGCCAACTTCGGCGCGTACTTCTTGAACCCGGTCATCGTTCCCGACGCCGAGGCAGTGGGCATCTACGCGGCGCTGGGCGTGACGGTGGACGACACCCTCCGCTACAACCGGACCGACATCATCGACGTCATCAACCTGGCCACGGCGGGCTGCACCACCTACCCGACCACGCCCTGCCACAACGTCTCGCTCGCGAACACGGGCGACGTCCTGCGCATCGACCTGAACCTGCCGACGGGCTTCCCCAACGGCCGCTCGATTCCGGGCGCCACCGGCCCCAACGCCAACAAGAAGGAACAGGCCGACGTCACCGACGTGCTCCTGACGCTGCTCCTCGCCAAGCCCGCCGCCCTCTCCAAGAACGGCGGCAACGGCGGCCCGCCCTTCATCCAGGACGGCGTCGACTACAACGACAAGCCCTTCCTCACGCAGTTCCCCTGGCTGGCGCTGCCCTGGGATGGCTACGCCGAAGGCCACGGCAAAGTCACCCCGTAGCAGGTCCAGTGCGGTAAGCAGTTCGCGGCGGTCCTTGGGGATGCCCGAGGACCGCCGCTTGCTTTGAAAGGAACCCATGCGCCGCCTCGCCCTCCTGCTCATTCTGTTCGCCGCCTGCTCGAAGAAGCCGGCGCCGGCCCCGGTCGCCGAGCCGGACAGTATCGCCACCCCGGAAGGACGGGCGCGCATGCTCGCCCTCTGGAAGCAGGAAGGCGGGTTGCCCGTCGACAAGGACCTCGCCCGGCTGCAGGCGCTGGTGCAGAAGCAGCCGGAGAAGCTCGAGGCCTGGATCGAGCTGGGCCACCTCTGGATTCGCAAGGCGCGCGACGCGCAGCAGCCCCGGCTCTACGCCAACGCCGGCGCCTGCGCCGACCTGGTGCTCGCGAGGCAGCCCAACAACCGGCCGGCGCTGGAGCTGCAGGGACTGGTGCTGATGAACGACCACCGCTTCGAGGAGGCGCGGGCCCTCATGACCAAGGTGCTGGCCAGCACGCCGGACTATCCGGTCGCGCTCGGCACGCTCTCCGACGCCGACCTCGAGCTGGGGCGCACGAAGGAAGCGGTCGAGGCCGCGCAGCGGATGATGGACCTGAAGCCCAACCTGCCCTCCTACAGCCGCGCCGCTCACTTGCAGTGGCTGCGGGGCGACGTGCAGGGGGCCAAGGAGAGCCTGCGTCTCGCCATCGACGCGGGCAACGACGGCAAGGACAAGGAACCGAAGGCCTGGGTGATGGTCCAGGCCGCCATGCTCTTCTGGAACGAGGGCGACGCCGAGGGTGCAGAGGCGGGTTTCGACGAGACGCTGCGCTGGCTGCCGGACTTTCCGCCGGCGCAGGCCGGCAAGGCCCGGGTGTTGCTGGGCAGGGGCGACGGCAAGGCTGCGGCGGCGCTGCTGGAGAAGGCGTACCAGGCGAACCCGCTGGTCGAGACGGGCTGGCTGCTGGGCGACGCGCTCGAGCTGTCGGGCGACGCCGCCGGAAGCGAGCGCGTCCGGGCGGAGATCGAAAAGCGCGGCAGGACGACGGACCCGCGCACGCTGGCGCTCTTCTGGGCCACCAGGGACCGCGAGCACGAGGCCGCGCTGAAGCTGGCCGACGCCGAGCGCAAGACCCGCGACGACCAGTACACCGAGGACGTCTTCGCCTGGGCCCTCTACCGCGCCGGGCGTCTGGGCGAGGCGTTGGCGGCGAGCGACAAGGCCAACGCGCTCGGGACCCGCGACGCACGGCTCTGGTTCCACGCCGGTGCCATCCGGTTGGCGATGGGCGAAGGAGCCAAGGGCCAGGATCTGATCCGCAAGGCGCTCGAGCTGAACCCGCACTTCGACGTCGCGGGCGAGGCAGAGGCGCGGCGGCTGCTCGCGGCGCCGATGGCCAAGGGCAAGTAGCCTTCAGCGCACGTCGCAGCGCATGCCGCAGAGGTGCTTCTCCGGCAGGCAGCCCCCGCGGCACTCGGAGTCCGCCTTGCACGCCGCGCCACCGGGCTTCGGCTCCGCGCAGCGGTTGTCGACGCAGCGCAGGCCCCGCGCGCACGAACCGCCCACGCACTTCTCTCCCGCGGCGGCGAACGCGCCGGCGACGCACTTCTGGCCGTCGCAGTGCAACCCGCCCGCGCACTGCCGGGCGATGAGGCACTTCTCGCCCGCACCGGCGAGCGGTTCGCACTTGTGGTGGCCGCAATAGCCGACGCACTCGGGATGTTGCCGCGGGTCTTCCCCCTGCCGCGCGTAGACCGCGAGGGGATCGACCGAGGTCGCGCAGGCCTGCCCGTCGGCCCGGGGCGGGCCGCAGCGGCCGGCGTCGATGGGCCCGACGCCGAGGCAATACTGACCCTCGGCACATTCCAGCGAGGAGCGGCAGACGGCGCCCGGTCCAGACTTTCCGCGCAGCAGGCCCTCGCACTCCGCGGGGAGGGCCGGCTGCCATTGTCCGACCCAGGCGCAGCCGTCGAAGGCTCTGCCCTGGGCGGCGACGCACTTGTCCACCGCACCCGCGTCGAGCGCGACCGAGCCGGCCCGCAGCGCGGCGGAGAGGACCCGGATGCATTCCGAGGCGAAGCCGGCGCGCGGCTTGCCCGAGCAGCATTGGGCGCGCCGGGCATCGGGGAGATCGTAGAGCGCGTTGCAGAGCTTCTGCGCGAGGGGAAGGGCCGGCCCGGCCTCGTAGGACGGTTTCACTTCCTCGTCGGCCAGGAGCGGATCGGCGGCGGAAGGGGGCGTCGCCGGGGCCGGGGCGGCAGCCGCCGCGGACGATGGTGCGGGCGGGGCAGACGCAGGAGGAGCCTGTGTCCGGGAGCAGGCCGCGACAAGAAAAGCCGCCACTCCCAGCCGTACGACGACGCGCGGGATCATGCGCGGCCTTATACGCCAGCCCAGACCCGATGGGACCCGGGCTGTGCAACGGCGTCACCCGGGTTACTCTTTCGCCATGCACCTCGCAGCCCTCGCCGTCGCGGCCCTCCTGGCCGCGCCCCCGCCTTCGGACGCCGACATGGAAGCCGCCATCGCGCAGGCGCAGGGCAGCCCCGACTTCGCCGACCGCGTCGAGCAGATCAGCCGGCTCTTCCTCGGCGTCCCGTACGGCGCATATCCGCTCGGCGAAGGAGAGGGCGTGGAGCCGCAGCCCCGCTGGCGCACCGACCAGGTCGACTGCCAGACCTACGTCGAGACGGTGCTGGCCCTGGCCAACGCGCGCAGCCTGCCGGAGGCGAAGGCGCTGCTCGACGACCTCCGCTACCGCGCGCCGCCGCTGACGTTCTCGTCGCGCAACCACTTCACCGAGGCGCAGTGGCTGCCCGCCAACCTGGCCAAGGGATATCTGGAGGAGGAGACGACGCGGCTCGACCCGCACGCGCCCGTCTTCCGGCTGGTCCTGCGCCGGGCGCAGTGGGGCAAGGTCGCCGCCCTGGCGCGGCTGGTCCCGGCGCGGATCCCCGAAGGCGCGTTCGCCCTCCGCTACCTGCCGCTCGCCGAGGCGCGCCGGCTCGCGCCCCGCATCGCGCCGGGCTCGGTGCTGCTCGTCGTCCGGGCCAAGGATCCGCAGCGCGTCGTGCGCGTCAGCCACATGGCGCTGGTGGTCCAGACGCCGGGCGGGCTGATGGTGCGGCACGCTTCCTTCGGCGCGGAGAAGCAGGTCATCGAGGAGAAGGCCTCCGACTTCCTCGACCGGCAGGCCACCTACCAGAAGTGGCCGGTGATCGGCATCGCGCTCATGCAGGCCCGCGATGCCAGCGCGCGCAGAGACAAGCTGAGGTGACGCGCGCGGCGGGGCTCAGGCTTGCAGCCGCGTGGGTGGCGCTCCAATGAACGCGGGCCGCTGCCGGCGGAAGGGCAGTGCCAGCAGGCGCAGGAGGGTCAGCTCGCGGCCGTCGCGGAAGGCGGGCACGCCGGTGCGCGGCTCGTCCCGGCGAAAGCGCAGCGTGCCGTGCAGACGGTCCCAGACAGTCAGCCCGCTCGACCAGTTGGAATCCGTCTCCTCGAGCAAGGCCGCGTGGTGGATGCCGTGCAGGCGCGGGGTGGTGACGAAGCGCGCGAGGCTTGCCTCGGTGCCCGGCTCGAGCGCGAGGTTCGAATGTTGGAAGAGGATCGAGACCAGCAGCAGCGCCTGCCAGATCGAGAGCGGCAACGGTGCGACGCCCAGCACCGCCACCTGCGCGGCCCGGAAGGCGACCGAGAGCGACAGCTCGCCGAAGTGAAAGCGGAGCGCCGTCGAGGCGTCGAGGTCCAGGTCGAGGTGGTGCACGAGGTGGAAGCGCCAGAGGAACGGCACGCGGTGGGTGAGCACGTGCCAGAGGTAGAGGGTGTAGTCGAGCAGGGCGACGGCGACGGGCACTTCGAGCCAGAGCGGCAGCCGCAGTCGACCGAGGAGCCCGGCCCGGCGCCGGCCGACGGCGCGCGAGAGGGGCCCGATCACCGGCCGCTCCAGCAGCGCGAGCGCGAGCGCGGAGACCCCTGCGAGAGCGAGATTGCGCGCGAGGTGCGGGCCGCCCGCCTCCACGCGCTGGCGCAAGGGCCGCCGCCGCTCGGCCCAGGACAGCAGCGCGAAGGTGCCAAGGGCGACCGGGGCGCTTATCCAGGCCGGCACCCGCCGCAGCCGAACGCTCATGCGAGCGCTCCCTTGAAAGAGGACAACCCGCGCATATGATCCCTGAGGTCAACTTCTGCACGGAACGCGGCTGGCGCAGCGTGTAACGGGCCGCTCCAAGGGGAGTCTGCACGCGATGGCATTTCAATGGATTGCGCTGGTGGCCTACGGAGGCCTCGTGCTCGCCGTGGCGCCGCGGGCGGACGGGCACCGCGGCTTTCTCTGGGCGCGCTCGCGCGAGGGCGCCGCACCTTCGACGGCGCTCCTCACCGGCAGCGTGCTGGTCACCTGGATCTTCGCCAAGAGCATCACCAACGCCGCCAACCTCGGCGAAAAGTACGGGCTGGTCGGCGGCCTCGCCTACGCGGCCTGGTACCTCTCGATTCCGGCGGCGGGACTGCTCATCTACCGGCTGCGCAAGGCCGGCCACGAGGGCATCATCCCGTTCCTCACCGCGCGCTTCGGCCCCGCCGCCGCCTTCCTCTTCTCGGCGGCCATCCTCATCCGGCTCTTCAACGAGGTGTGGAGCAACACCGAGGTGGTGGCCTCGTACTTCGGCGCCGCCGGCACGCAGCCCTTCTACCTGGCGGCGGCGGTCTTCACCGCGGCCGTGCTCCTCTACACGCTGCGCGGCGGGCTGCGCGCGTCGATCTTCACCGACCAGCTGCAGCTCGGGCTGCAAGTCCTGCTGCTGGTCTGGGTGCTCCTGCTCATCTTGCCGGCGCACTCCGTCGCCGCGGTGGCGCAGACGGCGCACTTCCGTCTCGACGCCGGCCTGGATCTGTTGTTGGTCGGCGTGCTCCAGTGCACCAGCTATCCCTTCCACGACCCCGTCCTCACCGACCGCGCCTTCGTCAACGAGCCGCGCAAGATGCTCATCGCCTTCACGGTGGCCGGCGTCCTGGGCGGCGCCATGATCGTCCTCTACTCGCTCATCGGCGTTCACGCGCAACTGGCGGGCGCCGCCGGGCCGGGCGATGCGCCGCTGCGGGCCGCCCGGCTGCTCGGCGCGGCGGCGGTGCTGGTGGTCTCAGTCTTGATGATGAACTCCGCCGGCGCCTGCGTCGATTCGACCTTCACCGCCGCCGCGCGCTTCGCCGCCGTCGATCTGGCGGGCGAAGGCGGCGCCCACCCGAGCGGCTTCCGCGGCCTGTTGGCTCCGCTGCGCCGCTCGACCGCAAGAGATCACGGCGTCAGCCTGGGCCGCTGGGCCATGATCGCCTTCGCGCTGCTCGGCAACCTGCCCTTGCTCTGGCACGCCGACATCCTCAAGGCCACCACCGTCAGCGGCACCATGGTGCTGGGCCTCGCGCCGGTCTTCCTCTTCTGGCGCTGGCACCGGCCGGCGCCGCTCGCCTTTCACGCCTCGTTCCTCACCGGCCTGGCCGTCGGACTCTGGTCGCTCTTCGCTCCCTGGCCTTTGGCGCTCTCCATCGGCTCCGGCAAGTACGCGGCGCTGCTCGGCCAGAACGCCTGGGGACTGTGCGCCTGCGTCGTGGCCTACACGGCGGGCGTGGCCATCGAGTCGGTCCGCGTCCGCGCGCGGGCGCCCGCGCCCGAGTTCTTCCAGGCAGCGCCCGCGCGTGCGGAGCTGACGTGACCGGGCTCGTGCAGCTTCGCAGCCGCGGACCCGAAGTCCGCTTCCGCTGGCTGGACGCGCTCTGGGTGCAGGTGACCGGTACCCTCTGCAACATCGCCTGCCGGCACTGCTTCATCTCCTGCGGGCCCAAGGCCGACCAGGTGCCGATGATGTCGGGGGGCGAAGTCCGGCGCGCGCTCGAGAGCGGCCGCGACGCCGGCATGAAGCAGGTCTACTTCACCGGCGGCGAGCCGTTCCTCCATCCGGAGATCCGCGCGCTGACCCGCGCCGCGCTCGAGCTTGCGCCCTTGACCATCGTCACCAACGGCATCCTCATCGACGACGCTGCCGTGAGCTGGATCGCCGAGGAGTCCGCCCGCAGCCGCTACTCCCTGGACCTGCGCGTCTCGCTCGACGGCATGACCGCGGAGCAGAACGATCCGGTCCGCGGCCGCGGTACCTTCGAGGAGATCGTCGCGGCGCTCTCCCGGCTGGGCCGCGCCGGGTTGTCGCCGGTGGTGACGGTGGTCGAGCATGCGCCGGATCTTTCGGGCGCGCAGGCGGCCTTCCTCGCCTTCGTGCGCGGGCTCGGCATCGAGAAGCCGCGGGTGAAGTTCATGCCGCTCCTGCACCTCGGCAGGGAAGAGCGCCGCACCCACGGCTATGCGCCGGAAGACGCGCTGCTCGCCGCGCCGCTCTTGCCCGAAGTCGAGGCCAGCCTGCTCTGCGCGAGCGGCCGCATCGTCACCGCGCAGGGCGTCTACACCTGCCCCATCCTCATCGAGCACGCGGACGCGCGGCTGGGGAGCGCGCTCGCGGACGCGCAGCGGCCCATCCAGCTCTCCTGGGAAGCGTGCCAGACCTGCGTGCTCGACGGCCTGCGGTGCAACACGTGAAGGCGGCCTTCATCGGCGGCGTCTACAGCAACTGGCTGGCGCTGCAGGCGGCGCTCGACGATGCCCACCGCCGCGGCGCCGGGCAGGTCTACTGCCTCGGCGACCTGGGCGCGTTCGGTCCGCACCCGGACCGGTCGATCGAGATCCTCCGGGCGGCGGGCGTCCCCACCGTGCAGGGCAACTACGACGACTCGGTGGGCAACGACCGCCCCGACTGCGGCTGCGGCTACACCGACCCGCGCGACAACCACTACGCGCGCATCAGCTACGCCTATACGCAGGAGAAGACCTCGCCCGTGCACAAGCCCTGGCTCGCGGCGCTGCCGCACCGCTTGTCGATCGATCTCGACGGCACGCGGGCGCTGCTGGTGCACGGCTCGCCGCGCCAGCAGAACGAGTTCCTCTGGGAGACCTCGTCGCCTGACCACCTGCTCGAGCGGCTCTGCGGCGACGCCCAGGCGCTGCTCTGCACGCACACCGGGCTGCACTGGCAGCGCGCGCTGCCCTCGGGGAAGAGAGTCGTCAACGTCGGCGCGCTGGGGCGCCCCGCCAACGACGGCCGCACCTGCGTCTGGTACGCGCTGTACGACTCGGCCGCGCCCGGCGATTCTGCCTTCCGCTTCGTGCCGGTGGAGTACGATCACGCCCGCCTCGCCCGCGAGATGCGCGAGGAGAAGCTGCCCGAAGAGTTCGTCGAGACGGTGCTCACCGGCTGGTGGACCACCTGCCTCGAAGTCCTGCCGGCCAAGGAACGGCTGCGGGGGAGGTACTGAGAGCTTGATCGGCATCATCGGCGGCAGCGGCCTGGGCGAAGCGCTGGGCGCCTTCGGGCGCGGCGAGCGGCACGACGTCGACACGCCCTTCGGAAAGCCGAGCGCGCCCATCGTCACCACCGAGGTGGACGGCGTTCCGGTGGCGCTGCTCGCGCGGCACGGCGACGGGCACCTGCTCAACCCGTCGCGCGTTCCCTACCGCGCCAACCTCTTCGCTCTCAAGAAGCTGGGCGTCACCCAGGTGCTGGCGAGCGGGGCCACCGGCTCGCTGCGCGAGGAGATTGCGCCCCGCGGGCTGGTCATTCCCGATCAGCTGATCGACCGGACCTTCCGCCGGGACGGAACTTTTTACGAAGAGCTGGCGGTGCACGTCGAGTTCGCCGCGCCCTTCTGCCCGCAGCTTCGCCGCGCGCTGCTCGCGTCCGGCACCGCGCGGGACGGCGGCACGTACCTCTGCATCGAAGGCCCGCAGTTCTCCACCCGCGCCGAGAGCGAACTGCATCGAGGCTCGGGCGCCGATCTGGTCGGCATGACCGCGCTGCCGGAGGCGAAGCTCGCCCGCGAGGCGGAGCTCTGCTACGCGCTCATCGCCCTCGCCACCGACTACGACTGCTGGCGGCCGCACCGGGGCGAAGTCGACCAGCTGCAGCTCTTGCAGGAGATCATCGGCCACCTCAAGGCGGCGACCGACAACGCGCTGGCGCTGATCCGGCGCGCGCTGCCGGCGGTCGCGGCGCTCCCCGACTGCGCCTGCCGGTCGGCGCTGAAGCTGGGCATCTGGTCGGACCCCGCGAAGATTCCAGCCGCAGTCCGCGAGCGCCTTTCGCCGCTGCTGGGGAAGTACCTCACAGCTCCTCGATGAACGGCACCTCGCCGCGCGTGCAGAGCGCCAAAAGACGGCGGACGACAGTGCGCTGGCCGTCTTTGTCGTCCGGCTTTCCGAGCGGAAAGCCCAGCTCCCACGGCACCGAGAGCGCGCGGGGCGGCCGGACCGCAGCGGTCACCTCGGGCAGCATGGTGATCGACGCGGTGGCGATTCCGCGCCGCTCCAGCTCCGCCTGGACCAGGCCGACCGCCTGGTGACAGAAGGGTCAGACGGGGACCAGCAGCGCGATGTCGACCGCGTCTTCCACCAGCAGCGTGGCCGCCTCTGGCGCGCTCTGTTTCACCAGCCGCCCCGGCGCGGTGATCGAGCCCATGAACGAGAGGTGCCGCGGGGCGACGGAGCCGATCTCTTTCGAGCCGGCGAGCTCGCGCAGCCGGTCGAGGGGAAAGGCGAGGTTGCGGTCTTGCTGCAGGCCGCTGTGATCGAAGGACTTGCTGCGGTGGTGCTCCTCCAGCGTGGCGACAAAGGCCGTCGCGGGGATGACGCGGTACGAGGTGTCGCCGCCGCGGACGCTCTCGTCGAAGGGCGCGTCTCCCGGACAGGCGAGCCCGGCGGTGGTCACCAGCGCCACCCGCGCCTCGGAGAGCGGCTTCCGCAGCGGCGCCGAGGGCACCGGGTCGACGCGGCGCCACGGGTAGACCTTGAGCGTCGCGCGCAGCCAGAGCGGGAGCGAGTCGATGCTTGCCATCAGCGGATGTCCTGGTAGAGGCGGGCCAGCTTCTCGGGCGGGACGCCCAGCCGGTAGAGGAGCGGGAAGACGTTGACCAGAAATGACTCGCGCAGGGGATGCTGCAAAAAGCGCCGTCCCGAGACGCGCACCCGCGCCGGCACGGTGACGATGCGGCCGCGCTTGCGCAGGCGGCGCGACAGTTCCAGGTCTTCCATCAGCGGCTGCTCGGGAAAGCCGCCCACTTCCTCGAAGACGGCGCGCCGCACGAAGGGCGCCTGGTCGCCGTAGGGCAGCCCGGTGTAGCGCGAGCGCAGGTCGGCGAGGTGCAGCCACGGGGCGAAGCGGCCGTCGTCGGCGACGTGCCAGGTGCGGAAGGCGCCGGCCACGGTCTTGCTGTCCCGCAAAGCGCGCTCGACGAGAGCCGCGGCGTTTGCAGGCAGCGCGCAGTCGGCGTGGAGGAAGAGCAGGACGTCGCCATGGGCCGCGCGGGCGCCGGCGTTCAATTGCCGCGCCCGTCCGCGCCCGCTCTCGACCAGCCGCGCCGATCCGGCGGCGCGGACGATCTCGCGGGTGGCGTCGCGGCTGCCCCCGTCGACCACCAGCACGTCGTCGAAACTTCTCAGCTCGCCCAGCCGGGCGCCGATCTGGCGCTCCTCGTCGAGCACGGGAACGATGACGGAGATCTTCACCGCAGCTCCCGCAGCACCAGCGCCGTCCGCGGCGCGACGATGCCGCCGCGCTCGATCTCGCGGCGCAGACGATCCAGATCCGCCGGCAGATCGACGTCGAACCAGGGCTCCAGCTCTTCGACGCGGAGTCCGCTCTCGCGCAGCCGCTGCGCAGTGCGCAGGCACGTTTCCGGCGAGCTCCACGGGAGATCCGCGAGCAGTCCTTGCGGACAGCGGTTGAGGCCGAGTAGGTAGAACCCGCCGTCGTCCGCCGGGCCCAGCACCGCGTCGGCGCGGCCCAGCGCGGCGCGGGCTCCCTCGAGCAGGCGGGCGGGCAGAGCCGGCGCGTCGGCACCGATGGCGAGCGCCGAGGGCGACTGGACGAGCGCGGCCCGCAGGACGCGCTCGATGCGGTCGCCGAGGTCGCCTTCTCCTTGCAGGAGGATGGGCAGCTCGCAGCCGAAGGGGGCCGTCGTCGCCAGCACGCAGTCCGCCCAGGGCAGGGAGCGGACCGCGTCGATGGTGTCGTCGAGAAAGGCGCGCGCGAGGCGGGCGGCAACCCGCGGCCCGAGTGACACGGCGAGGCGCGTCTTCACTTCTCCCGCCACAGGCGGTTTGGCGAAGATGCAGACCCTCATCGGTGCATCCGGATCAGCCTCTTCAAGATCCCGCTCACGCGCGGGGTCAGGCGGGTCCGGCTCCAGGCGTCGGCGGCGCGCTTGAGCGCTTCGGCCTGCGTCGGATAGGGATGGATGGTCTTTGCCAGGTCGGCCATCGAGAGCCCGGCGGTGATGGCGAGCGAGAGCTCGCCGATGGTCTCCCCGGCGTGCCGGGAGACGAGGGTGCCGCCGAGGATGCGTCCCTTCTTGCCGGCGTGGAGGCGCGCGAAGCCCTCGGTCTCGCCGTCGAGGATGGCGCGATCGTTGTCGGCGAGCGGCACGGTGAAGGTCTGCGCCCCCTGCGCCTGCGCTTCCTGCGCGGTGAGACCGACGTGGGCGATCTCCGGATCGGTATAGGTGCACCACGGCATCGTCAGCGCGCTTTCTTTCTTGTGGCCGAAGAAGAAGGCGTTTTGCAGCGCGATGCGGGCCAGCGCGTCGGCGGCGTGGGTGAACTGAAAGCGGGAGGCCACGTCGCCCACCGCGAAGACGCGCGGGTTTCCGGTCCGCAAGTGATCGTCCACCTGCACGCCGCGCTCGGTCACCGCGACGCCTGCCCGATCCAGCCCCAGCCCTTCGACGTTGGGCGCGCGGCCGGCGGCGACGAGGATCCTGTCGCACTGCGCGCGGCCCTCGCGGCCGTCGCGGGCGAAGACCAGCGTCTTGTCCGGCAGGACCCGCAGCAGCTTCACGCCCAGCTCGAGGCGGATCCCCTCGGCGCGCAGCCGGCGATCGAGGATGGCGGCCGCGTCGGGATCCTCGCGCGGCAGGAGCTGTGGGTCCCTGCCGATGACGGTGACTTCGCAGCCCAGCCTGCGGAAGGCCTGCGCCAGCTCGCAGCCGATGGGCCCGCCGCCGATGACCGCGAGGCGGCGCGGCAGTTCCGTCAGCGAGAAGACGGTCTCGTTGGTGAGAAAGCCCGCCTCGCGCAGGCCCTGGACTTCCGGGACAGCCGCGCGGCCGCCGGTGGCCACGATGGCGCGCACGAAGCGCAGGCGCGCGCCGGGAACCTCGACGGCGTCGGGCGCGACGAAGCGCGCTTCGCCGAGGAAGACGTCGACGCCGTGATCGCGCAGCCGCTGGGCGGAGTCGTTGGCCGAGATCTGCGCGCGCTTGTCCCGCATGCGCGCCATCACCGCGGCGAAGTCCACCTCGGGGGCGGAGGTCCGGACGCCGTAGGTGCCAGCCTCGCGGACGGCCTCGACCGCGCGCGCGGCCCGGATGACACCCTTCGACGGCACGCAGCCGAAGTTGAGGCAGTCGCCGCCGAGCAGGTGCTTTTCGACCAGCGCGACCCTGGCGCCCAGGCCGGCGCCGCCCAGAGCCGAGACGAGCCCTGCCGTGCCGCCGCCGAGGACGACCAGGTCGTAGCGCTCCGCCGGCTGCGGGTTCGACCAGCCGGGCGGATGCGCGTTCGCGACCAGCGCGCGGTTGCTGGCGTCGTCGGGGAGGAGGATCACGACCTGGCTTCCGCGGCGGGCGATTCAGGAGCGGCGGCGCGGGATCCGGAACCCGCGGCGGGCAGGGCGTCCTTGAGTGCCCGCCGCGCGATGAAGGTCAAAAGAACCACCACGGCGACGGTGGCAGCGATGCCGATCCAGAGCGCGGCGCCCGGCGGATGCGCGCCGCTCTCCAGCTGGGCGGCGCTGGTGGCGGCGGCCCCGATCGAGACGTAGAGGAAAGTTCCCGGGAGCATGCCGAGCACGCTCGCTGCCGCGTAGGTCGGGAACTTCACCTGCGTCGCGCCCAGCGCGTAGTTGAGCAGGTTGAAGGGAACCACCGGCGACAAGCGGAGCAGGAAGACGATGCGAAAGCCGTGCGCGCCCACCGCCGCGTCGATGGCGCTCAGCTTCGGATCCTGCTCGATGCGCTTGCGGACCTTCTCGCGCAGCAGCGTGCGGCCGAGGAGGAAGGCGAGGCAGGCGGCGGCGGTCGCGCAGCCGGCAACGAGCAAGGTGCCGTACTCCCGCCCGTAGAGGAAGCCGCCGCCGATGGTCAGCACCGACGCCGGCGCGAGCAGGAGGGGCGAGACGATGTAGACCCCGGCAAAGAGGGCCACCCCGGCGGCGCCCAGGCCGTGGACCTTCTCGATGAGCAACTGGGCCCAGCGGCCCACCGGCAGCAGGCGCAGGCCGACGAAGACGGCCGCCACCGCGGCCACGCCCGCTCCGACTTTCAGCCAACTCCTTTGGGTCACACTCTTCCTACTGGAGCCGCCGGCAAGGAGTTACGGTGTAACGGCAGCGCCCCTCGCGGGTCACCCTGCTCGCCATGTGGATCGCCCTCATCCTCGCCGCCGCCACGCAGTTCGATCATGCACACGCGGCGTGGACCGCCCAGCTCGGCCGCTTCGTGAAGGACGGCGTCGTCGACTACGCCGGCTGGAAGAAGGACGAGCCGGCGCTCGACGGCTTCTTGCGCCAGCTGGTGGTGGTGAAGAAGGAGGAGTTCGACGGCTTCACCCGCCCCGAAAAGACCGCCTTCCTCATCGACGCGTACAACGCGTACACCGTCCGCCTCATCCTCGATCACTACCCGACGGGGAGCATCCGCTCGATCGGCCTCTTGCCGGGCTCCGCCTTCCGCCGGACGTTCATTCCGCTCCTCGGCGAGGAGCTCTCGCTCAACGACCTCGAAGGCCGGCTCCGCGAGCTGGGCGACCCGCGCATCCACTTCGCCATCGTCTGCGCCTCGAAGAGCTGCCCGAAGCTGCGCGCGACGGCGTACCGCGCGGCCGGGCTCGAGGCGCAGCTCGACGCGGCGGCGCGGGACTTCCTCTCCGACCCGCGCAAGAACCGCTTCGAGCCCGGCGCGGCCCACCTCTCCGCCATCTTCAAGTGGTACGGCGACGACTTCAGCAAGGCGGGCGGCTCGGTCGCGTCCTGGCTCGGCCGCTACCACCCCTTGCCAGACGGCACCCGCATCGATTACCTCGACTACGACTGGTCCCTGAACGGAAGGTGAGGCGCATGATCGGACTTCCCTGGTGGTCTGCTCTTGGAGTGTTGATGGTGGCAGCAGGGGGCATCCCGCCCAACCCGACCCGGCAGACGCCGCCGCCCGGCCTCGAGGCCGGCGCCAAAAAAGTCGGCGACGAGGCGCCGTCGT
The DNA here is from genome assembly GCA_043782525.1 of Deltaproteobacteria bacterium. Lineage (GTDB taxonomy): Bacteria > Myxococcota > Myxococcia > Myxococcales > 40CM-4-68-19 > 40CM-4-68-19. Next base: position 30,893 of record JAYWAJ010000226.1, read on the forward strand.
TCAAGCTTTTGTCCGCCGATGGCAGCAGCTTCGACTTGCGCGAACATCTCAAGAGCGGCCCCGTCGCCATCGTCTTCTACCGTGGCTTCTGGTGACCCTTCTGCCGCGCGCAGCTCGGTGAGCTGCAAAAAAATCTCGACGAACTCGGCAAGCGCAAGACGACGCTGGTGGCGATCTCGGTCGATCCTCCCGCGAAGTCGAAGGAGCTGCAGCAGAAGCTCTCCGTGACCTTCCCCCTGCTCTCGGACGAGTCGCTCGCCACCGGGCGCGCCTATGGCGTCGAGGACAAGGAGAACTCCATCACCTGGCCGTCGCTCTATTTGATCAGCTCCGACGGCAAGATCGCCTGGCGCAACCTGTCCCAGACCTACAAGGTCCGGGCCGGCCCGGCCGAGATCCTCAAAGCGATCGACGCGCTGCCTCACCGCTGACGGCGCAGCCCCTCGGGGACCAGGGCCCGCTCGAGCAACTCGAAGAGGCCCTGCACCAGGAGCGCCAGGAGGGCGGCCGGCACGGCGCCCTCGAGGATGATGCGGGTGTCGGCGAGGCGGATGCCGGTGAGGATCGGCTGTCCGTAGCCGCCGGCGCCGATGAGCGCGCCCAGCGTCGCCGTGCCGACGTTGATCACCGCCGCGGTCTGCACGCCCGAGAGGATCGAGCGCGACGCCAGCGGCAGCTCGATCAGCCGCAGCGTCGGTCCGGCGGGAAGGCCGAGCGCCTCGGCCGACTCGCGCAGCTCCGGGGAGATCCCGGTCAGACCGGCATGGGTGCTGCGGACGATGGGCAGGAGGCTGTAGAGGAAGAGCGCCGCGATGGCCGGCCAGGACCCGATGCCGAGCAGCGGAATCATGAAGACGAGCAGCGCCAGGGACGGCAAGGTCTGGATGAGGCCCACCGTCCCCAGCACCACCTGGCCGACGCGGCGGCGGCGCGCGGCGAGGATGCCGAGCGGGATGGCGAAGAGGACCGCGGCGGCGAGCGAGACCGCGACGAGGAAGAGGTGCTCGAGGGTGCGGCGCAGCACGCGGGCCGGCCAGCGCTCCTCGGCAGGCGCCCCGGTGCCCGCAGTGGCCGGTCCGAAGCGCGCGTCGAGGAAGTCCGCCGCCGCCGTCGCTTCGGCGACGTGGTCGAGCCGCGCCCGGGCATTGAGCGCGATCATGGTCGGGCCGTCGATGGCGCCTTCCAGGCGCCGCAGAACCGCGACGGCAGCCGCCGGCAGATCCCTGCGGTAGAGCAGCACCGCGCGGTAGTCCGGAAAGGCGTGGCGGTCGTCGGCGAGCACCACCAGATCGAGGGCGCGGATCTCGGCGTCGGTGGAGTAGAGGTCGGCGGCGTCGATGGCCGCGTCCTGCAGCGCGCGGTAGGCGAGGTCGTGCTGCAGCCCGCGGACCTGTGCGTCGGAGAAGCCGTACACCGTGCGCAGCCGCGGCCAGCCGTCCTGCCGCTGGACGAACTCGTTGCTCAGCCCGAAGCGGGCTTCGGGATGCCGCGCCAGATCCGAGAGCGTCCGCAGCCCGAGCCGCGCGGCGACGGGCCGCCGCACGCCGATGGCGTAGGTGTCCTCGAAGCCGAGCGGGCCGCTCCTGCGCAGCCCGCGCTGGCGCAGGAAGTCCTCCACCGGAAGGCCGCGCGCCAGCTCCTCCGCGAGGGTGCCGGTGTACTCCGGGTAGACGTCGATCTGCCCGCTGGCCAGCGCGTCGAAGAGGAGCCGCGTGCCGCCCAATTCGCGCCGGTGCACCGCGGCGACGCCGTTGCGCTGGAGCACCTGCTGGACGACCTCGCCCAGCACCACCGACTCGGTGAACTGCTTCGAGCCCACCCGCAAGGGCGCGGCGGCGAGGAGAAGAGCGAGGAGGATCACGTCGCCTCGAGGCGCGGGCGCTGCGCCTGGACGAAGCGCGCCACGAACGGGTCCGCCGGAGCGCGGACCAGGTCCTCGATGGTGCCGCGCTGGACGATGAGCCCTTCGCGCAGCAGGACGGCGGTCCCTCCAAAGAACTCCGCCTCGGCCAGATCGTGCGTCACCAGCACCACCGTCTTGCGCAGGCGCGCGAAGACGTCGCGCAGGTCCTGCTGCAGGTCGAATCGCGTGATGGGGTCCAGCGCTCCCAGCGGCTCGTCGAGGAGGAGCACGGGCGGGTCGAGCATGAGCGCGCGCATCAGGGCCACGCGCTGCGCCTGTCCGCCGGAGAGCTGCGCGAGAAAGCGGGGGAGCGCGCCCGCGGGCAGGCGCACCAACTCCTCCAGCTCGGCCATGCGCCGGGCGATGCGCGGCTCGTCCCAGCCGAGCCAGCGCGCGAGCAGGGCGACGTTGTCCGCCGCGGTCAGGTGGGGGAACAGCCCGCCGCCCTGGATGACGTAGCCCATCTTCTGGCGCAGCGTCCGGTCCGGCGGCACGCCGCCAAATAGCACTGCGCCCGAGTCGGGCCTCACCAGCCCGTTGAGCAGGCGCAGGAGCGTCGACTTTCCGCCCCCGCTGGCGCCGAGCAGCGTGGTCGTCCCCTCCCCGATGGTGAGATCGATGGGCCCGAGCACGCGGACGCCGGCGAAAATCTTGGTCACACCGGACAAGCGGAAATCCATGCCGCGACCTTACCCGGTTTCCGTCGGGCGGGCGGCGACCGCGTGATAAGAGCTTCGCGCCCGGTCCAGGCTTCCGAGGAGCAGCTGATTCTCCGCCCCATTCGCAGGTGGCTCGAAGACATCCCCATCGCCGAGCCGCTGCGGCGGCGGCATGCGGTCACGCTGCAGATCTTCGCCATCGCCTTCTGCCTGGGCGCGCTCAGCCTCGAGGTGTCGCGCCTCTGGAGCCAGCGTCACTTCACCGTGACCACCGCCATCAACGGCCTCGACGCCGCCGTGGCGCTGCTGGCGGCGCACTGGCTGCGCCAGGGCCGCTACCGGCGCGCCGCGCTGCTGCTGGTGGCGGGCCTCGGCACGGTGCTGGCGCTGGCCTTTGCCATCGGCGGCCTGCAGTTCAGCCGCGACGGGGTCAAGGCCTTCGTGGTGGTGCTGACGCTGGCGGCGCTCCTGCTCGGGCGGCGCGCGCTCTGGACCGCTCTCTTCGCGCTGGTCGTGGCCGTCTCCATCGCCTGGGCGCGCGACCTCGGCCACCTGGGCGGCCTCGGGCCACGCGCGGCGCCCGCCTCGCTCTCCGCCATCTTCCTCTCCACGGTCATCACCTTCGTCATCCTCGCCATCGTGCTCGACCGCTTCGGCCTCACCATGCAGCAGACGCAGCAGGACCAGCAGCGGGCCGAGAGCGCGCTGCGCAACAGCGAGGAGCTCTTCCGGGTCGCCTTCGAGACCTCGCCCCACTCGATCGGCATCTCGCGCCTCGACGACGGGGTCATCGTCGCCGTCAACCAGGGCTTCACCCTCCTCACCGGCTGGCCGCGGGAGGAAGCGGTGGGGCGGACCTCGGCGCACCTGGGGATGTGGGTCGATCCCGCCGCCCGCGAGCGCGTCATGGCGCTGCTCCGCAGCGACGGCCTCGTACGCGACTTCGAGACCCGCTTCCAGCGCCGCGACGGCAGCCTCTTCATCGGCAGCGTCACCGCGCAGCGGTTCGAGCTGGCCGGCCTCTCGCACCGGCTCACCCTGACGCGCGACGTGACCGCCGAGCGGGCCGCCGAGAGCGAGCGGGCGCTCCTCCAGGAGCAGCTGCTGCAGTCGCAGAAGCTGGAGAGCATCGGCCGCGTCGCCGGCGGGGTGGCCCACGACCTCAACAACATGCTCACCGCCGTGCTGGGCTTCACCGAGCTTCTCGGCGCCGGGCTGGCCACCGATGCCCAGCGGGCCGACCTCGAGCAGATCCGCCTGGGCGGGGAGCGCGCCGCCAACCTGACCCGCCAGCTCCTCTCCTTCGCGCGCAAGCAGCCCATCGCGCCGCGCGACCTGGACTTGAACGCGCTCCTCGAGAACCTGGGCTGCCTGCTGCGGCGGGTGGTGGGCGAGCAGATCGAGTTCGCGGTGCGTCCCTGCCCGGACGACGCCTGGGTCCGCGCCGACCCCGGACAGCTGGAGCAGGTGGTGGTAAATTTAGTGGTCAACGCCCGCGACGCCATGCCCGGGGGAGGGCGGCTGCTGGTCGAGGCCAGCCTGCTGCCGGCCGCGGCGGAGCGCGTGCCCGGTCTCCCTTTGGGGGACTTCCTCGTCATCGCGGTGAGCGACACCGGCTCGGGCATGACCGCCGAGGTGGTCGAGCACCTCTTCGAGCCCTTCTTCACCACCAAGGAGCAGGGCAAGGGCACCGGGCTCGGGCTGGCCTCCTGCTACGGCATCGTCCAGCAGGCGGGGGGACAGATCGCCGTGACCACGCGGCCCGGGGAAGGATCGACCTTCCGCGTCTACCTTCCGCGGCTGCAGGGAGAACACGTCGCGGCGCCGCCCGTGGTGACTCTTCCCGCCCAGGGCGGCAGCGAGACGGTGCTCCTGGTCGAGGACGAGCCGCAGCTGCGGGCGCTGGCGTCGCGGGTGCTGCGCGAGCAGGGCTATCGCGTCCTGGAGGCGACCGACGGCGTGCATGGCCTCGAGGTGGCGGCTGCCTACGCGGAGCCGATCGACCTCCTGCTCACCGACGTGGTCATGCCGCGGCTGGGCGGGCTCCAGCTGGCGAACGAGCTGCGGGCGGCGCGCCCCGCGGTGCGGGTCCTCTTCGCCTCGGGCTACTCCGAGTCGCCTGCCGACCTGGTTGCGCAGGGCGACTCCCTCTTGCAAAAACCGTTCACCGCCGCGACCCTGCTCCATCAAGTACGCCGGTCGCTCGACGGCTGATCTTCCGGAGGCTGTCGATCCGGGCCGGCCCCGTTCGACTACCAGGCAAGGAGGAGTCAACCCATGCAATACCTTTTGCTCATCTACGAGAACGAGAAGCGGTACGAGAAGGGCTACGACCCCAAGGAGATGGCCGCCTACGGCGCCTTCGGTAAGGAGTTCGGCCCCGCCATCAAGGGGGGCAACGCGCTCCAGCCCACCAGCGCCGCCACCACCGTGCGGGTGCGCGACGGCAAGCGGCTCACCACCGACGGGCCCTTCGCCGAGACCAAGGAACAGCTGGGCGGCTTTTACCTGATCGAGGCCAAGGATCTCGACGAGGCCATCCATATCGGCGGCAAGATCCCGGGCGCGCAGCACGGATCGATCGAGGTCCGGCCGATCATGAAGTTCGATTGACCGAGCTCGATCGCCTCTGCCGCGAGGAGTGGGGACGGCTCCTCGCGGCGCTGATCGGCGCGGTCGGCGACTTCGACGTCGCCGAAGAGGCGCTGCAGGATGCCTTCGCCGCCGCGGTGCCCGTCTGGGCGGCGGCGGCGCCGCGCAATCCGCGCGGCTGGCTCTACGGCGCCGCCCGGCACAAGGCCATCGACGTGCTGCGGCGGCGCGGGCGCTTCTCCGCCATGGCCGCGGCGCTGACCGATGCCGAGGAGCAGGCGCGCGCCCCGGCGGAGGACTACGACGTCCCCGACGAGCGGCTCCGGCTCATCTTCACCTGCTGCCATCCCTCGCTCTCGGCGGAGGCGCAGGTGGCCCTGACGCTGCGCACCCTGTGCGGGCTCACCACCGAGGAGATCGCCCGCGCCTTCCTGGTGGCGCCTGCCGCCATGGCGCAGCGGATGGTGCGCGCCAAGAGCAAGATCCGCGGCGCGAAGGTTCCCTATGCGGTGCCGCCGCTCGCAGAGCTGCCCGGGCGGCTGGGGGCGGTGGTGGCGGTGGTCTACCTGGTCTTCAACGAGGGCTACGCGGCGGCGCAGGGCGAGGCGCTCGTCCGCGGCGAGCTGTGTGCCGAGGCCATCCGGCTGGCCCGGCTCCTGCGCGCGCTCATCCCGGTGCCGCTGGCCGAGGTGGAGT